>CAIVJW010000221.1 GCA_903906315.1 uncultured delta proteobacterium
CTCACGCGGGGGAGCCCTTCGCCTGCAACGCGCCCACGGCCGCGTTCTGGGTGGACCCCCGCTCACGCGGGGGAGCCGACTCCGCGTACAACAACCAGCCAACGTATACGGGTGGACCCCCGCTCACGCGGGGGAGCCTGTCCCGCGTGAGGGGGGCGAAAAGGGCGGCCGGGTGGACCCCCGCTCACGCGGGGGAGCCACGAGCCCGGTATCCACGGCCGCTGCGTTCGGGGGTGGACCCCCGCTCACGCGGGGGAGCCGTTCCTTCGCCGCCGTCTCCCATGCGCTGACCGGGTGGACCCCCGCTCACGCGGGGGAGCCGGAGGTGGCTCCGTGTCGGAACTCCGTGAGCAGGGTGGACCCCCGCTCACGCGGGGGAGCCGTCGTCCGGTCGGTCCGAGGGCGCTATCCATGGGGTGGACCCCCGCTCACGCGGGGGAGCCCGCGTCGGCGCCTTCGGGTTCGTCATCGTCTCGGGTGGACCCCCGCTCACGCGGGGGAGCCTCTGAGACCGGATGAGCCGCTCGTGTGCCAAGTGGTGCCCAGGCACGCTAGCACCTAGAACGGCGGCTCATCCAACATCATGTCCAAAGAACGGGCCTCGGCGTCCGTGAGGGGGCGCCGTGCAAGCACGACGCTCGACGTCGAGCACAACTCGACCGGGCGCTCACCGAGCACCCGGAGCACTTGCCCGCCCGGAGCTTGCGCGTCGGGCCAGGTCATCACCACGCTGTCGTCCCGCGTCCCCACGGCCCACTTCTCGAGGACGTCCCAGATTCGATCCCGCACGGCGGGCGTGATATTGGGCGCCGTGTACACGCCCGCCGCGATCTCGAGCATCGTGGAAGCCAGGAACCCTCGGACGCGGGCCTCGACGTTCCGCGTCACGACGATCGTCATGGGCATGGGGGTGGTTCCGCCGGACCTCGATCCGCCTCGGCGTCGCGGTCAACGTCGAGCAGCTCCTTGATACGGTCGATCATGGTCAGGACGATCTTCTTCTGACGCAGGGTCTTTGCGGCGAGACGCCGTGCGATCCGCTCGATCTCCTCGCTCGGGCGCTTCTCGGCCTCCTTCGCCGCCGTGAAGGCAACCGGGAGCGTGACGGTGTCGCGAAAGAGGTCCGTGATGTCCAGCGTGAAGGCCCGCCCGGCGTCCTCGTGGATGAAGCCGAGCTGGGGCACCGCCCCCGTCACCGCCACGGCCACCATCGCCGTGGCCTCGACGGCCGTCACGGCATGGTTGATCGCCTGGTTTGCAAGGTCGGTGGCCTCGGGGCGTTCGCGATCGTAGCGACGGCCGTTCCACACGACCCGGTACTGCTCCGCGAGCCGCTTGTAGGTCTCCTTCATGCGCGCGCCTTCCATGCCCCGCAGCACGGCGATTTCGGCCCTAGGAAAGACCTCGCCGAGGCGCCACGCATACAACCGGCGCGCGACCGTCAATCGTTGGGCCTCGTCAGCCCAGAGGCGCGCGTGCCGTCGTGCCCGCGCCGATTCGTTGGGACCGGCCGGCGCGCTCGCGAAGAACCGGGTGCCGCCCTCTCCGACCGCGACGACCCCGGTGCCGTGCGAGGCGCAAAGGCGGAGCACGTCGTGGGTGAGCGACGTGCCCGGCTGCAGCACGAGGCATGTGAGGAGCTGGAACGGGATCGCGTAGTCGCCGGGCTCGAGGTCTGCAGACTTGGCGCACCGGAACCGGAGCGTGCCATCTTGAACATAGAGCTGGCCGCGGGCGAGCCAGAGGAGCCCGTGGCGATCCTGCTGCGGAACGCGGGCGGTTTCCAGGCCAAGCCGCCCGCGGAACTCGTGCAGAGCTGTCGGCTCTGCGGCCGCGCCCTCCCCCTTTTCGCCGTGGCCGAACACGGGCTCAGCTTCGCGGTGCCGGCCGAAGCAGGAGCATCCCGAACCCGAAGGCGCGGTGGCGCCCGACGCCCCGTGCAAGCCGCCGACCGAAGGCGGTGCCGTCCTTGACTTCGAGCACGCCCTCGAATGTGACGTCGGGCCGCTCGGTGCGATGACCTTTGCGCTCCTCGCCGTGCGACCGACGGTGCAGTTGGCCGAGCTGGAAGCTCGCCATTGCCGTCTCGACGAGCGTGGCCGCGCCCTCCTTGGCGAGCTCCTCGCCGAGCCACGCGCCGTATACGTCCTGCCGGTCGAGCGGCACGTCGGGGCCCACCTCCCAGGACTTGGCGAGGAAAGCGTCGACCTCGGCGCGATCGCGAGTCATCGGTCCGCGCTTCGCGATGCGACGAATGGGGCACGCGCGCACGGAGAAGCCGAGCTGCGTGCCGCTCTCGAACCTCGTGGGCATGGGCTTGGAGGCCATGGTCTCGAGGTCACAGCCCGCGTCCCACGCGAGCGGGTCCGCGAAGGTCGTCGCGCGCTCGGCGAGCGCGCGATGGTCGAGCGAAGCGTAGCCGAGCACCTCCAGTTTGCGGCCAGCGGAGGAGATGATGTGGAACGGCTTGGGCGCGACGCGGGCGTCTTCCGGCGCGCCGTGATCGAACAGCGCAGCGAACAGCGCGTGGACCGCGTAGCCCTCATCGAACTCGCGCGCAGCGGCACGCGACCGCCGTGCGAAGGCGTAGAGCTTCTGCGCGTCGATGCCGAGGCGCACCAGGTGGAGCGGCGCGGTCATGTTCGATCCTCGCCCTGCGCGCCGGCCGCCGGCGGGTTCACACGGCCTTCGACGTGGATCCGCCTGCCGACATGGATCGCGTTCGCCATGTCGCGATCCTCCACGCGAGGCCAGAGCCGCGTCTCGTTCTCATTCGCGCCGTCGGACTGCGGCCACACCGCCTGGAGCCCCCCCTCATCGCTGCGCGAGGCGCTACCCGGCCGAAGCCCGCCGGCGCGCGGCGTGTGCTCGAGCGCCTGGCGCAGGGACGACGCCGTCGTCTCGCCGAGCCACACCGGCCCGCTCGGCACGCAACACTTGCGGCCAAGAAAGAGCGGCCGGGCGGGAGCTCGAAGCGCAGAGCTCACGGTGTGGAGCGAAGGCTCGACGCCCGCCGGGTCGAGCGTGAGCGCGACCGTGACGATCGCGTCGGCCAGGTAGTGGCGGTGGCGGATGTGCGTCCCGTCGCTCGCCTCGCCGCCCTTGCGCTCCTCGATCTCGCCTCGGCTGGTCCAACCGAGGCCGCTTGCCATCGGCCCGTCGGCGCCGAGGTCGACGGTCTGGTAGTCGACGAGGAGCGACCCCTTGCGGTCGCGCCGAGCCGCGTACCGGACGCGGGCCTGAAGCGCCGTGAGCTCGGCGTCGTCCCGGCGCGTGAGTCCGAGCGCGTTCGCGAGCAAGCCCGTCAGCATCGCCCGGTACGGCAGCGGGTCGGTCTTGTTGTGCTGGTCGACGACCACGCCGCCGAAGCTCATCAGCGGCGCGTCGAAGCGAAGAAGAAGGACATCCATCAGGTGTGCTCCAGGATCGCGCCGGCCGCGAACTTGGCCACGGCGTCGAGGGAGCCGGGTGTCGCCAGCTTCACGAGCCTCTCCTTCGGACCGATCGCGGCCAGCGAGCGCCGGCTCTCGAGCCCGAACACCTGGTCGACGTCGGTCACGTAGGACGCAAGCGCGTCGTATGCGTTGCCCAGCAAATCCGGGCGATCCGCGACGGGCTTCAAGAACGCGTTGGCGAGAGTGCGCGGCTGCGCCGAGCCGGCCTCGACCATGGTCAGGTGCGCGTATGCGTAGGGCGCGGTCGAGCCCTTCTTCGCACCCGGCGAGACGCGGGCGACGAGCTGGACCAGGGAGGCGGTGACGTCCGCTGCCAGCTTGCGGTCAGCGCTCTTCCAATCCTTCGCCGCGCATCCCTGGAGGTTCGAGACGAGCTGGGCGACGTCGAGGACGACGTAGCCGTAGAAGAGCCCGCTCGTGAGCTCCGTGGTCCCGATGTGCCCGCTGCCGAGCTGGGCGTCCTCGCCGCCCTGCAGGAGATCGTCGACCGCGGCGAAGTAGTCGGTCTCGGCGTGCTCACCGTGAACCGTGAATGCATGCGCGACATGGACCGCGGCGTCGGACCGGGCGAGCTTGTCGCTCGTCACCATGCGACCGAAGAGGGCGCCATCGAGCCCGGCGGCGCGGCGGAGGCCGTCGAGGTTCTTGCCCCAGTCCTTGGTGAAGCGCTTCTTCTTCGCGTCCTCGATCTTGTCCGGCGCCCCGGCGTCCTTCGCGAGCGCGCGCGCCTCGGCGAGGAAGAAGTCGATCTCGGGCTTGCCGAGAACGGTGATCTGCCCCGTCATCAGCGACGCCGTGCCCTCCTCCTCGCCGTCCTTCTTGGCGCTCTTCTTCTTGCCCTTGGCCGCCGGCTCCTCGGTCTTCGCCTCCTCCTTGGCCTTCTTCGCCTTGGCGCTCTCGCCGAGGACGGCGACCATGATGGCCTCGGTCGCGGCGCGCGCGAGCTCGGCCGAGACGCCCTCCGCGAGGAGCGGCGCGACGACGAACCGCTCGAACGTGTGCCGCGAGCGCACCGAGAGGGAGACGGGGTCGTTGCCCTCGTGGAGCGCGGCGAGGGCGTGGTCGCCCTGGAACGTGCGCCAATGCCGCTTCAGGCACTGCGACGAAATCCGCGTCCGCGTGGCCCCGCCGAAGGGGAGACGCTTGGCGAACCCGACGTCGTCGCGGTTAAGCAGCGCGCCAGGGTAGGAGGTGAGCGTGTGGATCTGCAGAAAGAGCGGGTGGGACATGGATGTGTCTCCGGTCAGGTGCCTTCGTGGCGGTAGAATGAGCGGGCGATACGGCGGCGGGATTCCCGGCCGCGCTCGGTACCGTCCGTGACGACGAGATCGGCGAGGTCGTTGGCGTCGAAGGGCTGCGCCCTCTGGACGAGCTGGTGGACGACGTTGCGTACGAGGTCGGCGAGTTGGTCGTCGTGGCCCTCGAGCAGGCGCACGACCCGCATCTCGGCCACTCCCGCCTTGGCCAGCGCCTCACCGAAGGGCACCGGCTTGAGCAACCCATGGGCGCTCGCCATCGCCGAGATGACGACGGCCCAGCGCCGCTCGTCCGCGTCCCTGCGCATGCCCCCCTCGGGCAGGTGCTCGTCGAGCACGCCGACGGTGACGCGGTAGAACGCCGCGGGGGGCGAGGCCGGGTCGGCACGACGGAGGGCGGCCAGCGTGCCGGGGTTCGCGGCTTCGAGCGCGTGACGAAGGGCGGCGACCGCCCGATGACGCGGCGGCGGTGTGTGCGCCGGCCTAGCCGTCGAGGAAGGCGAGCCCATTTCGGTCGGTACGGTCTCGGCGTCGTTCACGGGGAATCTCCTTGGGCAGGCAGGGGCTCGGCGGCGGTCGCGGGAGCGGGCGGGAAGGCCAGCTTGAAGTGCTTGTGGGCAGCACCGGAAAACACGCGGAACGCATGCGCCTCCGCGCGCCAGCGGCGGGCGGAGGGCACGGGCAGGCTGTCGATTGCGGCGCGAAGCTGCGCCTCGGCGAGCTTGCCGAGCTTCTTCTCGAACGCCTCGTCGGCGACCTCGGGCGCGTCCTCGGCATGCGCGAAGAGGAAGGGGAAGAACTCCTCGTCGATCGCCATGTCGAGACGTCGGAGGTACGAGTCGGCCCGGTCATCGTCGAACTTGAGCTTGTCAGGTGCTCCTTGCAGCAGCGTGAGCAGGGCCGGCTTGAGGACTTTGAGACGCATCGAGGCGGCCTTCTCCACCCACATCTTCGATCGCTCCCCGAGCTTGGCGCGCTCGTCGCTCCGAGCGAAGACTCTCCGCGCCTTCGGCGGCATCGACACCCACCGCTCGTGGTAGCCGCCGGTCTTTCCTTGCCCGCGGACGAGCACCTGGCCGACCCAGAGCCGATCGCCGGAGGCCGCGCGGGGTTCGCCGGCTGCGCCTGCTCGCCACTCGCCAAAGAGAAGATCCTGGACGCGGTCGTAGCTGAAGCCCGCCTCCGGCATGGTCAGCCCCTTGCCGTCCTTGCGCGCCACGGGCGTCCAAGCGTCGCCGGTGTTGCCCGTCGATTCCTTGGCGTCGATCCGCGCAGCCTTGCTCAACCCGCGTCGGGCAACGATCGCGCCGTCGGCCCCCGGGGAAAGCCGGATGCGGCGACAGATCTCGATGAAGAAGGGATCGAGGTCCGCGAAGGAGAGCGACGTCACGCCGTCCCAGGAGGCGCACCACACGAGGCCGATCCCGCCCTTGGTAGCGAAGCCACGCTCGTGCAGCAGCGACGCGCGTGCGTCGAGGAGCGCGCGGACATCACGAACGAAGCGCGCAGCGGCACCATGCTCGGGCGCAAACGCAACGCAGGGCCGACTGGCGAAGCCGCCGTTCATCCGCGCGATGCCGTAGTTTCCGGCGCCCAGGAAGCCCTGCATCGTTTGCAGCGTGAGCAGGGCGAACACCCAGTGCTCGACGTCGGGATGCTCCAGCCGGTCGACCTTCACGTCATGGTTCTTGGCCGTGATGAGCACGTCGAGGTCCGCGCTCGGCAAGAAGTGCTCGTTCTTCAGCCCGTCAAGCGAGCCCTCCGGCACCGGCGGCTGGAGAAACGCCGGCTTGCCGAGATCGCTCACGACGAGAGAGAACGCCTCGACGCCCGCAGCGTCCGCTTTCGCAGCGCCGACGAGCAGCGCCCGCCACGCGGCCTCGTCGTGCGCGATCTCCGCCGTGCCGCCGCGCACGAGCGCGATGGCCGCGAGCTGCACGACGAAGGCGTGCACCGCGTGCTGCTGGTGAGCCTGCACCGCGGTGAGCGACGTCGGCTCGCCCATCGAGAGCCTCGCGAGCAGACCTGGCAGCGTCACCTTCCCGCGGCGGCCGAGGTCGTCTTCGACGCCCAGCAGCGGCTCATCGAGGAGGTTGAAGAGAGGCGGCGGAGAGCTGCTACGCATCGGCGATGTCCTCCACGGGATCAGATGACGGGGCACGGTCTTGACGCAGGCCGAGGCGGTCGTAGGCGAACCGCATGGGCCCGAACGCGAACCTCACGCTCGGGCCTGGGGTTCCCGGCTCCGCCCGAACCTCGCTCGGCACGAGGTCCGGATCGGAGGCGAGCTCGCGCACCATCCAGCCGGGCAGGGTGAGCTCCCGGACGACAGAGCCGAACGGGCCCGGCGGCGGATCGGCGAAGACGGCGCGGCGGTCGCTCTCGCCGAGGCGAGCGGAGATGCGCTCCGCTAGATCGGTGTTCTTGAACGAGTAGTCGCCGAAGCGCTCGGTCCGGTCGACCAGGTTGAGCCCTGCCAAGCCCAGGTGTGCCGACTCGATGCCGAGAACCTTGTTCCGGTGCTTCTGCCAGAGGTCGCCCAGGGACCGCGCGACCGCATCGAGCGCCTCGGGATGAGTGGTCGTCTCGACCAGCTCGCGGTTCTGCTCGGGGATGACGAGGTCGCGCTCCTCGGCCAGCCGCCGGCGCGTGGCCTCGAGGATCAGCAGATCGTCGTACACGGTACCGACGCCATGTTTTCCCCGGGCCTCGCCGCTCTTGAGGATGCTCTTCTCGAGCGGCGCCTCCGCGATCATGACCACCGCGCGCGCGGCCTCGTAGCCCCTGGGACGAGCCGCGTTGCGCTCGGCGTGCCGGTGAACCCGCCCGATGCGCTGGAGCAGCACATCCATCGGCGCGAGGTCCGTGAGGAGGAGGTCGGCGTCGAGGTCGAGGCTCTGTTGCACCGTCTGGGTTGCGATGGCGACCACGCCGCCGTGGTCTGCCGCTCGCTTTCCGAAGCGGTCCTCGATGGCGTGATCCAGCCGCTCGCGGTCGTCCTTGGCAAAGCGCGCGGTGTGCAAGGTGACCACGTCGCCTACGCGGAACAGCAGCGACGCATCGGCCGGTGTCGCGATCCCCTCGAGCGCGAGCTGAGTCGCGACGGCATCGGTCACGGTGTTTCGGAGAACGAGCACTCGCGCACCGGCCCGCGCCGCGTTGAGCGCGCGGGAGGCCACGTCGAGCGGATCATCGGCGATCGAAGCCAGCGCGATCTGCACCGTTTTGGGCAGGCCGGGGGTCGTGACCGCGACCATGCCGGCGGAGTCCCCACGGTCGGCGTAGTGCACCACGGGGTACGGCGTGGCGAGCGCCGCTTCGAGAGAATCGTGCTGGCAGGCCGCCGCGGGCGTGCTGCGGACAGCCCGCTCGAGTCGTCGTCGAACGTGAGATCCAAGCGTCGCCGACATGAGGAATGCGTGACCGCCCGCCGCGAGGTGGAAGCCGAGCACCTCCTCGAGGATCCGGTTCATGTATGCGTCGGAGGCGTGCACCTCGTCGACGACGAGCAGGTGCCGGAGGAGCGCGGTCGCCCGAAGGTGCGCGTGGCCGACGCGAAGCGACGAGAGCAGCACCTGGTCGACGGTGCCGACCACGACCGTGCCCGCGAGGTAGCGCTTCGGCTGCTCGGCGGCCCAGCCCCGGTGACGCGTCCGCTCCTTGTCGTCGTCGTTCCAGAGCACCTTGAACTCCGGGAGACGCTGGCCCCGGCGGTCGTCGACCTGGAGGTAACCCGGAACGGCGAGCACGACGGCGGGTCGGGTCGCGTCGTCTGGGAAGGCGAGCTTCATGGCCGCGAGGACGCGCGTGTGGATCTGCGTCGCGGCGGTGCGCGTCGGCAGTGCGAACACCATGCCGTCGACGAGCCCAGCGTGAAAGAGCTGGACGAAGCGCCCGAGGGCCGCCTCGGTCTTGCCGGATCCCGTCTCCGATTCGAGGATCGTGAGGCCGCCTTGCGCTGGCCGGGTGAGCGCCATCGTCGCGGCCTGAGCTTCGCGTGGGGGGAACCCGCAGATGCGGTCGAAGCCGGGCATGTTCGCCCCGAGGCTCGTCCGCGCGAGGCGCACATCGAGCCCGATGGCGCGGACCGCCTTCTGCGCGGCATCGCGCGCGAACGCGATCCGGTCGCCGAGGTCGTCCGCGAAGGGGAAGAAGGCGCTGTCGGATCCGAGCCAGTCGGCCAGCATGACGAGACCGGCAAACCCGTGCTCGAAGCCGGCCGCGTCCGGGAGTTGCCGCGCCGTCGGAGCAAATGCCGCAGGGAACCAGGCACGCACCGAGGCGGTGAGGGCGCCGATGCCAGCGAACGGATCGAGAGCGCGAGCCGCCATCCACAAGGACGGGTTGGGGCCGGTCTCGCCGCACCGCACCGGACGTCCGTGATGCCCGATGGCAGCCACCAGCAGCTCGAACGCTCCGCCGTCTCGGCCCCAGCTCTCGAGCTCGGCGCGGGGCAACGAAGCCAGCAGCTTCGTCTCCACCTCGTAGCCCGATCCGAAAAGCGACAGCGGTTCCGCCACGTGCCCGGCGGTGTCGCGTGGTTCGACGTCCGCCTTGCGCTGAAATCCGAGGTTGTACTTGCCGACGTCGTGGAGCGCAGCGAGGGCGGATAGGCGCGCGATGTCGAAGGCGTCGAGATCGTCGCGGCCCCCGAGCGCCGCAAGGCGGCGGCGCAGGACGGTTTGCTCGAGGAGGGCTTCGGTGCACGCGGCGACGTCGGCGCAATGCGCCGCAAGGGGGTGCCACCCCACCACGAGGCCCGCCTGGTCCTGCTCGAGCTTGCCCCAGAAGCTCGTCGGCTTCCCCCGCATGACGTCCTCCCTGGCCCCTTCGCGCCGCCGTCGACGGCCGTGCGCGGCGGAGAGTACTCGGGAATGGGACGCAGGCGTGAGCCTGGAAAGCGCACAGGTCGGACAGCTTGGGTCCGCGCGCCCCGCCTATCGCACTTCCGTGGCCGACCCTCGGCGCCACCCGACCGAGCCCCTCGCGTCGGCCGCCGGAGGGGCTACGCCCCCGCGGTCGGCATCGCCGTCACCCCGCGCGCCCGGAGCCGCACCGCGAGCCGATCGACCGCGCTTCGGTGCACGCGGCGCGCGGTCATGTAGCTCAGGCCGAGCGTCGCCGCCGCGCGGCCGAGGTCGACGTCGTCGCGGTACACCAGCCCGATCAGGCGCCGGTCGCGCTCGGGCAGCTCGGCCGTCGCGGCATCGAGCGCGCGCAAGGCGATCGCGTGGGTCTGCCGCTCGATCGCGAGCTCCTCGCCATGCGGCGCGGCGAGCCGGGCTCCGATGGCCGCGACCATGCTCGCGACGAGCGCGTCCGCGGAGCGATCGACGCGCGCGCGGTGATCGGCGTCGCCGTCGCGCAGCACGTCGGCGTCGTCCTCGAGCGAGCCGAGGACCGCGTGGGCGCCCTCGCGCGCGGCCCTCGCGATCGCGCGGTGCTGCGCCTCGTCACGGACGCCCGCCATCATCGCGCCGTGGACGTGGCCCCACGCGAACGCGTCGAAGGGCGTGGCGCGGCTCGGGTCGTAGGCGCGCGCCGCGGCCACGAGGCCGGCTCGCCCGAGCGACGCGAGCTCGTCGGGGTCGACGAGGCTCGCGTAGCGGCGGCGCAGCGTCCGGAGCACGCGGTCGACGACCGTCAGGCCGCTCTCGACGAGCGCGCGCTGCCTCGCGTCGAGCAGGACGGCGACCTCGCCGCCCGGTCGGGGGGCGGTCATCGGGCCCTCCGGCCGCCGGACCTCTCGCCGCCCTCGCTGGTGGGCACGGTGTGGAAGCGGCCGTCCTCGCCGCGCACGAGCTCCTCGCTCTCGACGGTGGGCGCGCGCTCGCGGATGCGGGCGATCAGGCGCGCCGCCACCGGATGCGTGGTGTAGGCGAGCTCGAGCTCCTCGCGCATCACCGCGATCGTCGCGGCGGGGAGGAGGTCTCGGTACGGGGCGAGGGCGCGCTCGACGAGGGCGTCGAGCACCGGTTCACGCTCGGGGGCGTTCGGCATGGGCGGGCTCCGGGCGTCATCGTACACGCCGCGCGAGCCCGCCGGCTCGCCACGCGCGGTCAGGGGCTCGGAGCGGCGTCTCCGCCCGGCGCGGGCGCGGCCGGGCTCACGGGCGCGGCCGGGTCGGCGGGCGCGTCCTTCGCGCGGCGGCGGCGCTGCGCGAGGCCGAGCCGGACGAGCTCGTCACGGCGCTTGATGACCGCGCGAGCGGTGGCAGCCCAGTCGAGGTGCCACTTCCGGAGCGCGCCGAGGTCCTCGGTGCGCGCGACGTCCGTGGCCGCCCCGTCGTCGTCCTCCGCGGCGTCGACGTTCATCGCGACGTCCACGAGGGCGCGGAGGCGCGCGCGCTCGTCGGCCGTGAGACCGCGGGTGGCGAGCGTCGCGAGCGCGGCGCGGTCGGCCGCCCGCGTCGCCTTGCGCTCGGGCGAGGCCTCCAGGGCGTCGAGGCGGTCGAGAAACGTGGCCATGCTGACGACGGCGGCGGCGCCGGTCGCGGGCGCGAGGTCGGCGAACACGAACGCGCCCTGCTCCGGGTGCAGACGGTCGAGCGCCGCGGCCGTGGCGCGGAAGAGGGGCTCGTCGGTGGCGTCGAGCTCGGCGATCGCGTCGCGTACGGCCTCGTCCGCCGTGGCCGTGCCGGCCTGCGGCTGCGTCGAGCAGCGGAGCAGCAGCTTCCAGCCGAGGTCGTGCTCGGCGCTCGTGTAGCCGCGGGTGGCGAGGGCGCGGCGGATCGAGCGCCACGTCCCGGCGCCGCGCAGGAAGGCGAGCGCGCGCACGGGGGTCTCTTCGAGGGTCTGGCGGGTGACGTCGAGCGACTGACTCATGGGAGGTCTCCTCGGGAGGATTGGCGTGACGGACGGGAGGCGCACGAGCGCGATCGCGGCGCGAAGCCGCCGCGTCCGGTCCTGCGTCGAGTGGCCCGCGACGAGCGGCGCCCGCGCGCGCGACGCGCCGGCACCAGCCGGTGCCGTCGAGCGCCGCGAGCGGCCCGTCATGCCCCTCGAAA
>CAIVJW010000222.1 GCA_903906315.1 uncultured delta proteobacterium
CCGGGGGCCGTGAACGCGTGCTCGTCGACACGCCGGCCTTCGCGGGCGCGAAGCACCCGAGGCCGCCGCCGATCGCCGGCGCCCTCGCCGGGCCGGCGATCACGGGCACGTGTCGTTCGTCGGGTCCTTCCCCGGGTCGCACGGCGAGGTCTCCTCGAACGGCGCCGTGACGTCGCCGATCGTCGCCGGGTCCGCGTCGTAGAGCATGCCGACGGAGACCGCGTCGCACTCGGCCGTCGGCGACGCGAGCGCGCCGGTGATGTCCGGCAGCTCGCAGAGGATCTTCTTCGCGCCGATGTAGTAGGGGTCGCCCGTGCACAGCCGGTTCCCGGCGACCTTCACCGCGCTCAGCGATCGGAAGATGTCGGTGAGCTTCCAGCGCGCCGCCACCACGCCCTCGCGCAGGCCCCACTTGCCGCCGACGTCGACCAGGCGCCCCGTGAGGAAGCCCGCGATGAAGTGCACGGGCACGTAGGTGCTGCTGCCCGCGATCAGCATCTCGGACTCGGGCAGCGACGCGACGAGCACGCTGCCGCTGACGTACGCATTGAGGTCGACGTAGCGCGGCTGGTCGACGCCTGCGCCGCCCTCCGCGATGGCGGTGTTCGGAACGGGCCACCGGTCGGTTCCGTCCCACTTCGGCGGCTTGTCGGCCTTGGGTAGCCCGCTCGAGGGGAACACGGAGACCGTGACGCGATCGTCGTCCGGCAGGCCGTTCCAGCCGAGGACGCGCACGATCATCGTCCACGAGCCAAGCTCCGCGGTCGAGGTGAAGTCGTCGGTGCCGCCGCTGCCGCCGCTGATGAGCACGAGCTGGCGGAAGACCTCGGTCGTGCGCGCGTCGCGCCCCTCCGGCCCGTCGCAGGCGTCCTCCGCCATCCAGTCCGGGTGCCGGCAGCTCGGCCCGTCGCCTTCGCAGGTGCACTTCGCGTCGAGATCGAGCCCGACGGTGGTGCCCGTGTCGCCCACGTCGAGCGCGCGGATCGCCGCCACGACCTCGACGCTCCCGCCCGCGTTCGCGACGTCCGGCGGGGCGGGGAAGCTCGCGAGCTTGCACCCGCCCGCGTCCGGCGCGCCGCCTCCGTCGCGCTGGCCGCCGCCCCCCTCGGCGTGCCCGGCGCCGCCCTGCGTGGCGGTCGACGTTCCGGCGCCGCCGCTGCCGGGCGACTCCATGGTGCGATCGCCGTCGAGGCCGGCGACGACCGCGCAGCCGCCGGCGAGCCCGGCCGCCGCGAGGGTGCCGATCAGCCATTGGCGCACGGGCCTCATCCGATGGACTCTAGTTCGACCCTCGCCGAAAAGCGCGGCCGCCTTGGCGACGGTCCAAGAGCCGTGATTACCACCACGGAGGCGCGGAGACACAGAGCTCAGATCCAATCTGCCTCCGTGCCTCCGTGGTGAGTTTCTGCTCCGGGTGGCCCACGAGTCCCGTGCGATGTTGCTGCAAATCCTTCTCGGCGAGGGGCCAGCTCCCTCACACCGCGAGGAGCTCCCCGCCGCGCGCCAGGCGCGCGATGAGCTTCGGCACCGCCTCGGCGATTTCGCCCGCGAGCAGGCCTCGGTCCGCGCCGGTGCGCTCGCGCCAGAGGTCGCCGGCGAGCGCGTGCACGAGGACGCCCGCGACCGCC
>CAIVJW010000223.1 GCA_903906315.1 uncultured delta proteobacterium
CCGCTGGAGACAGCGGAGCGCCGCATGCGTGCCATAGCCCACGCGACAGGCAAACGAGCGCGGCGACCAGGCGGCCTCGAAGCGTGGGGCGAGCAGGTCATGAAGCAGGTGGTGAACGACGCGATCCCGGAAGACTGCCGCGTGGACCTCGCGCAGCTTGGGGCGCTCGGTCACGAAGACGATCCCGGGCTCGGGCCGGTAGCGCCCCGTGACGAGGCGCTCGGTCAGCGCCAGCACCTCTTGCCCGTACCGCATCCGAAACTGGATCGCGTCCGGTCGGCCTCCCTTGCGACGCAGGCATTGCCGCGCGGCCCGGTCGACGTCTCGGACCGTCACCCAGGCGTCGGGTGCGGCGGGCTCTCCTCGGTCCATCCATCCTCAGCGAACGCAGAGCGCGTTGTTGTTGTTGCCGACGTCGTTCTGGTTCGTGTTGCCGTTGTTGTTGACGTTCCACGCCAACCCCGCACCGGCTGGACGCATCACTTGTGCGTGGCCCGACCTCGACCACCTGCCCCACCGGGTCTCGACACACTGCGAGCGAGCGGCGGGGCGCCTTCGTTTGCCTGCCGTGCTCTCGCACGGAGGGCGGATGCGTCGCACGGAAGATCGGCACGCCCCCCTTCACGGGGTCCCGCGTCGGGGGTTCTGGCCGCCTCAGAGTGGCTCACGCCCTCCCGAAGGGAGCGTGGGCCGTAATCGCTGCGTGGCCTTGCGCCAGCCCTCCGCTTGGCGCGCGAGGCTCACCACCTGCTCCATGACCTGCGCGTACTGCTTGAACGAGGCGAACGCCTCCACCTCCTTGCCCACGTTGACGAGCAACTTCAGCTCTTCGACGTGCTCGCAGAGCTCCACCAGCACCGGCCCGCGATCGGCGCCGCGCCGGTAGGCGCGACCTACCAAGAGCAGCACCTCGAGGGCCGTCTGGCGCAGCCGAGCGCCGAATTGGTACTTGTGATAGCGCGAGAACTCCCGTACAATCCGCTCGATACTGATGACGAGACCGCTCGCAACGCGGTAGATCGGCAAAGCCTCGTACCCGGGCGCGATCGTCGTCATCAGCCACCCAACTTTCGCCGCCGAGCCCTCCCTTCGGTCGGGCTCGGCGGAAGAGAGAGAGACCTGACCCTCGACACCGAGTCGAGCCCGAGAAAGATCAAAGCACGAAGTTCAAATTTCGAGTCCGTCCTCAGCGAACGCAGAGCGCGCCGTCGCTGTCGCCGACGTCGTCCTGGGACGTGCTGCCGTCGTCGTCGACGCTCCACGCCAACCCCGCACCGGCAGACGTGGAGGTCCACGTGTACCATCCTCCCGGCCAGGCGCACGCGTCGTAACTGACACCCGAGATCCCGAGCGCCTCGTCCTTCGTGGGAAGCCGTGCCCCCTTCCCCTGACAATAGGCGATCGCCTGCGCCTGGGTCAAGTAGTTCCCTTGGTCGTCGTACGGGAATCGGTCCCACACGAGCCCTGTCGAGGTGTCCTTGACCTGCCCAGAACCGTCACGCGGACCGACCCCGGCGTCGAGCACGACGTAGCGCCCTCCAGGGCAACCGCTCCCTGTCCCGGTCCCCCCTGTCCCGGTTCCCCCTGTCCCGGTTCCCCCTGTCGTCCCCGCTGTCTCCTGGTCCTTCGGCATGGGGTCACTCCCCGTCGAACAGGCCATCATCGCTGCCAGCCCCACCGGCGCTGTCCACGCCCACCTCGTCAAAAGCATGTCTCGGCTCCGCTTCTCAGAATGTGAACGCAAGCGCCAGGTTCGGCCCGAAATTGGCGTAGTGGTCCGCGCGGCGCGAGAAGCCGTTGATCACGGGCTTCTTGTCGTCGTCCGCGTCCTTGTAGTCGGCGGTGTTGAAGTGGACCGTCGCCTGGCCCTCGAGCCGGAGGGCGGCCCAGGGGGACATCATGATGTCGAAGCCGAGCCTACCGCCCGCCCCGACCACCACGGCCGAGAGCGACTGCTCCGCCGCTCCCTGGTTGGCCCTGGCCTGGAGCATCACCATCGTGGTCGTCTCGCCGACCGCCAGGTAGAACGTCAGTCGCCGGTAGGACCAGCCCTTCTCGAAGCTCACGTCGATGGGGACCAGGCCGAGCCCCACGTTCTCCCCGCCTATGCCGGCGTAGTAGCCGGCCCCGACGTTGACCGTGAATTCCCCGAGGCCCGTCAGGCTGCTGAGGTCGTAGCCGACGCGGCCTCCGCCTCCGACGAGGAAGGTCGGCATCTGCCAGACGCCGGTGCGGCCGCTCGCCTGCTTCTCGGTCGTTGCGCCGTAGTTCCACGCGAGCAGCGCGCCTCCGCCCCAGGGCGTGATCTTCAGGCCGAGCTGCGGGTACTCCTCGACGCGCGATCCGACGGGCGCGTCGCCGAAGCGCGCGACGAGCTCCGTCCCGTCCTTCAGGCCGGCCTCGCCGCCCGGGCCGACGTGGCCCGCCTTGAAGTACGCCAGACGCTCTCGCTGGGCATCCACGGCATGGAAGCCCCAGCCGGTCTTCACGCCCTCGGCCTTGCCGAGCGAGAACGCCCAGGCCTCCCGGTCGTCCTTCGTGCCCTGTTCGAGGGGAGCAAAGAGCTTCCACCCCTCGACGCTTCGAGCCTCCTTCTGCAGCGCCCGCGAGAGCTGAAAGGCGCGCACGCGCACCTCGCACGTGGCCATCAGGCGCCCCGCCTCGGAGGCCGGCGTGCTCTCGTCGTAGGCGCGCTTGCAGGTGTCGCTCGCGCGCTCGTCGATCGACGCGGCCGCGAAGAGGGGCCGCACGATGGCCTTCTCCTTGCAGTTGCCGAGGGTCGGAACACCGTCCGACACCTCGCGCTTGAGCGCGCACGCGGCGTTCGGGATCGCGCTGATGTAGTCTGGCAGCTTGAGCACCTTCGCGGCGGCCTTCACCGCGCCGCCCGCGCTCAGCAACTGGGATGGATCGATGTCGGGAATGGCCCCGGCCGTGGCGTCGGTCGCGAGATCGATCATCGAGGGCACCGACGCGCTCACCGACTCGACGAGGACGAAGCCGTCCCCCTCGCGGCGAAAGATGCCCATCGCACCCTCGAGCTTGACGTCGAGGCTGCGGATCTTCTTCGTGCCCTTCTTGGTCTTGACCTCGCGCTCGACCCACTCGGCCGTGTGCGAGGTCACGTTCGGCGCAGCGATGAAGTCCGCGCACCCGAGCGAGTAGCGGACGAACTCCTTTTCGCGCTCCGCGTCGGCCTCGTCCGTCCCCTCCCCGCCTGCGCCCTTGGGGACCGCCGAAGCGTCCACGTAGCTGCGTAGCTCGCCAAGCGAGAGGCGCGCTGCCGTGTCCCAGCCGGGCTTGGCCTCGACGGTCGTGACCACGTTGTAGAAGCGCTCCAGCGGAAAGCGCGACGCGAAGACCGCGCGCACCTCGGCTCCGCCCCCGACCGCTCGAATGGCGGGCTCGCTCTCGACGCGCGCGGCCTGAGCCGGCGCAAAGAGGACGAGGCGCTGCTTGACGAAGCGCGTCGCGTTCGGCACCGGCTTCAGGCCGCAGAGGTCGAGCACGCCCCCCGAGACCACCTGCGGACGGTCCGCGGCGGGAGGCAGCCGAGGCGGCGCGTCCGGCGAAGGCTCGGGGGAAGGCTCCGGGGAGGCCTCCGGGGACGGCGAAGGCGCGGTCTTCTTTGCGGCGTTCTTCGGGCCCTTGGCCCCAGGGCTGGCCTTCGGCCTCTTCGCGGGCTGGTCCGGGCCGGGCCTGTCCACCGCCACGGCCTCGGGCGCCTCGCCCGGCGGCGGCAACGGCACGACGGCGACCGGCTTGGCCTCCCTCGCGGCGTGCTCCTCCGCATAGGCGACCTCGGCCTCGCTGCCCTCGAAGGTGTGCTTGCGCAGCCAGATCTTCCAGCACGCCCCGGCGCTGCCTTCGCGTTCCATCTCGCGGCAAAGCGAGAAGTCCTTCTGCGCCGCCGCCCTCGCCGCGAGGCTGACGGGCGGCTTCGGCTGCGCCTGCGCCGGGCTGCCGACCGCGGCGACGAGCCCGGCGGCGCACAGCGCGCTCGCCAGCCCGGGCCGCCCCCGTCCGGCCCCGCGGTCGCGCCTCGGGCTGCGCATCGCCGAGATCCTGCGTAAAATCAAATGGTCGTTCATGGGCTCCAAACCGGCTGGCTCGGCCGCGCAACGCGGACGCGCTCGTGAAGAAACCTGGAGTTCCCACACATCAAACCGCGAACGAGACGGGAGAACAACCCCGACCGCCCGCGAAGGCCGCCTGCCCGCGACGCTCGAGCGCTGCGCCGCGGAATCACGGCTTCACGGGCGGACCGTGAATGGGGCCCTACGGCGGGAGCGAGACCCCTGCCGAGAAGCACTGCTGCCTTGGCGACCGACCAAGAGCCGTGATTTTCTGCTCCGGGTGGCCCGGAAGTCCCGCGCGAGGTTGCGGTAAGTCCTCTTCGGCGAGGATCTAGCGACAAGGCCGCCGGCATGTCTCGTGCTAAAGCGACGGCATGGCCTCCCGACTCGCGCCCATGACGGTCCCGTCCCTCGCCACGATCTCGGCCCTCGCGGCCCTCGCCCTCGCCGCGTGCGGCGGCACCACGGTCGCGGCCTCCTCCGACGGCGGCGGAGGCAGCGCCGGGTCCGGCGGCAGCGGCAACGGATCGTGCAGCGCCCCGCTCGTCGACCGCAGCGAAGCGGGCCAGTGCCCCGGCCTCGACTCCTACGGGGTCGACGAGTCGAACGTCGCCTGTTGCAGGCCCTGCGGCGCGGCCGAGGTGGCCCTCGGCGCGCCCGGCGAGCCCGCGCGCTGCGTGCCCGCGGACGCGGGCGGCGGCACCGACGCGGGCGGCGGCACCGACGCGGGCGGCGGCACCGACGC
>CAIVJW010000224.1 GCA_903906315.1 uncultured delta proteobacterium
CCTGATTTTCACCACGGAGGCACAGAGGCACGGAGCTCAGATTTGATCTGCCTCCGTGCCTCCGTGGTGAGCTTCTGCTCCGGGTGGCCCACGAGTCCCGCGTGATGTTGCTGCAAATCCTTTTCGGCGAGGGTCCAGCTAGAGATCCCGGCCCGAGGCCCCGTCGCCGAGCGCAGTTCCCTCCCGCGGGGCACAAAGCGCGAAAACCCCGCGAGGCGCGTGCCCCGCGGGATCTTCGAACCGTCCAAGCGACCAGCGCTCCGCGAGGAGGGCGGGGTTTGGGGCCGCTCGCGGCCCCTCGAGACTCACGCCGCAGGCAGCGCTCCGCGAGGAGCGCGGGGTTTGGGGCCGCTCGCGGCCCCATCGAAACCCACTACGCCGCAGGCGTGTTCTTGGCGTACTTCCTGCGGAACCTGTCGACGCGGCCCGCGATGTCCATGACCTTGTGCTTGCCCGTGTAGAACGGGTGGCACTGTGAGCACACGTCGGTCGTGAAGCTGCCACGCGTGGAGTGCGTGAACGCGCTCGAGCCGCAGGCGCAGGTGATCGTCGAATCTTTGTAGTCGGGGTGGATGCCGGACTTCATCGGGGTGCTCCGTGGTCGGGTCGGGGGGGCACGGTCTGGTGACGCGGCGAGCCTGGAGCAACCAGGCGCCCGCGGGGCACCTTGCGTGGCCGACGAGGGGTGCGCCTTTTAACGCACGCGCCGGGCCAGCGCAAGCTTGCAGACCTCCCGCGCGCGGCGCTCGCTGCGCCGCCGCAGCGGGCAGCTTCGTCGGAGGCGCCCCCCGAGGCGCTCGCGGTCGGGGTGAAGAGGGCCCCGCGGGTGATGTCTGCGCGGTTCGGCCCGCCTTATGCACAAAGCTCGCCCGCCTCGTTGACGGTGCAAGCCCCATGGTTAGTTTCGACGCGCAGGTGCTGACATCCGGGCGAGATGGCCCAAGTCAGCGCAAACTCCGCGGTTTCCGCCCCGGTCGGCGGGGTCGCGGGGCGCGAAGTTGACGCTTCGGCACCGCCGCTCGGGCGGATCGCCGGCTGGTCACCGCTATCTGGGCGGCTCGAATCGCGAGACCGCCGCTTCGGAGGAACGGACTGTCATGGGCAAGATCATCGGCATCGACCTCGGCACGACCAATAGCGTCGTCGCGGTGATGGAGGGCAAGGAGCCCAAGGTCATCGTCAACGAGGAGGGCTCCCGCATCACCCCGTCCGTGGTGGCGTGGGACGAGAAGGGCGAGGTCCTCGTCGGCCAGATCGCCAAGCGCCAGGCGGTGACCAACCCGCTCAACACCGTGTACTCGGCGAAGCGCTTCATGGGCCGCCGCGGCGACGAGGTCGTCGAGGAGAGCAAGCGCGTCCCGTACAAGGTGATGAAGGGCAAGAACGGCGACGCGTGCTTCGAGGTGCGCGGCCGCGAGACCTCGGCGCCCGAGGTGTCCGCCAAGGTGCTCCAGAAGCTCAAGAAGGCCGCGGAGGACTACCTCGGCGAGCCCGTCACCGAGGCGGTCATCACGGTGCCCGCGTATTTCAACGACGCCCAGCGCCAGGCGACCAAGGACGCCGGCCGCATCGCCGGCCTCGAGGTCAAGCGCATCGTCAACGAGCCGACGGCGGCCGCGCTCGCCTACGGCCTCGACAAGAAGAAGGAAGAGGTCATCGCCGTCTACGACTTCGGCGGCGGCACCTTCGACATCTCCGTCCTCGAGGTCGGCGACAACGTCGTGCAGGTCATCTCGACCAACGGCGACACGCACCTCGGCGGCGACGACGTCGACCACCTGATCATGGATTTCTTGATCGTCGAGTTCAAGAAGGACACCGGCATCGACGTCGGCAACGACAAGATGGTTGTCCAGCGCCTGAAGGACGCGGCCGAGCAGGCGAAGATCGAGCTCAGCAACGTGCAGGAGGCGACCATCAACCTGCCGTTCCTGACGGCCGACTCCTCGGGCCCCAAGCACCTGCAGAAGCAGCTCACCCGCGCGAAGCTCGAGCAGATGATGCGCCCGCTCATCGAGCGCACGATGGAGCCCGTGCGCAAGGCGCTCGCGGACGCGAAGAAGACGCCGCAGCAGATCGACGAGGTCGTGCTCGTCGGCGGATCGACCCGCATTCCGCTCGTGCAGGAGACGGTCAAGAAGTTCTTCGGCAAGGACCCGCACAAGGGCGTGAACCCGGACGAGGTCGTCGCGATCGGCGCGGCCGTGCAGGCGGGCGTGCTCTCGGGCGACGTGAAGGACCTCGTGCTCCTCGACGTCACGCCGCTCTCGCTCGGCGTCGAGACGCTCGGCGGCGTCATGACGGTGATGATCCAGCGCAACACGACGATCCCGACGCAGAAGAAGGAGATCTTCTCGACGGCGACCGACAGCCAGCCGTCGGTCGAGATCCACGTGCTGCAGGGCGAGCGCACCGAGGCGCGCTACAACCGCACGCTAGGCCGCTTCCACCTCGAGGGGATCATGCCCGCGGCCCGCGGGGTGCCGAAGGTCGAGGTCACGTTTGACATCGACGCGAACGGCATCCTTTCGGTGCACGCGAAGGACACCGCGACGGGCAAGGACCAGCGCATCACGATCACCGCGTCCGGCGGCCTCAAGGAGGACGACATCAACCGGATGGTGACCGACGCGCAGGCGCACGAGGCCGAGGACAAGAAGCGCCGCGAGGAGATCGAGCGCAGGAACAAGCTCGACAACCTCTGCTACACGCTCGAGAAGACCATCTCCGAGAACAAGGAGAAGCTCCCCGAGGGCGACATCTCTTCCCTGCGCGGCATCATCGCGGAGGCGCGCAGCGCGATCGAGAAGCAGGACGACGAGGCCGTCGGCGTCGCGCTCGAGAAGCTCGAGAAGGAGGCGCACCGCATCGCCTCCGTGATGTACGAGAAGGCCGGGGCACCGCCGGGCGGCGCGCCTCCGGGCGGCGAGGGCGGCGAGGGCGGCGCGCCTCCGGCGGGGGGCAAGGCCGGCAAGGACGGCAAGGACGGCGTCATCGACGCGGAGTTCGAGGAGTCGAACTGACCGGGACGCCTCGCCCCGCGAGGCGCTGAGGACGGCGACGCCGCTGCGATCGAGAGGTCGCGGCGGCGTTCGCGTTTCAATCGTCGGCCGCGCGCCCACCCGAGGCGCGATCGGTCGGCCAGGAGCGCGGTGAGGGCGCCTGCCCCGCGCTGAAGCGAGCCGAACGAGGGCGTCGGCGGCGACGACGAGGATCGCCGTTTCGCGGGCTCGAACGATCCCGCGGGGGGGGGCCGCGGTGGCCCCGCGTCAGCCCCCCGCGAGCGTGAACGTGAACGTAGCTCCCGCGTCCGGCGCGCCCTCGGCCCAGGCGTCGCCGCCGAAGCGGCGCACGATCCGGCGCACCGTGGCCAGGCCGATGCCGGAGCCGGCGAACGCGGCGTCGTCGTGCAGGCGCTGGAAGGGCCGGAAGAGGCGCTCGGCCGCGACCGGATCGAAGCCGGCGCCGTTGTCTCGCACGAAGAAGCGAGGCGGGCCGTCGCCGCGCACCACGCCGACGTCGATGCGAGCACGCGGGGCGTGCGCGGTGAACTTCCACGCGTTGCCGAGCAGGTTTTCCAGCACGACCCGCACCAGGCGCTCGTCGGTCTCGACGACGAGGCCGTCCTCGACGTGGAGGTCGACGGCGCGATCGGGCTCGGCGCTGGCCAGATCGGAGATCACCTCGCGCGCGATGGCGCCGAGGTCGACCGACGTGACGACCGGCTCCTTGCGTGTGAGGCGCGACAGCGAGAGCAGCGCGTCGATGAGCTCGCTCAGCCGCTGCGAACCCTTGCGCACGCGCGCGAGGAAGTCCTTGCCGCGGTCGTCGAGCACGTCCGCGTAGTCCTCGAGCAGCGCGAGGCTGAAGCCGTCGATGTGGCGCAGCGGCGCGCGGAGGTCGTGCGAGACCGAGTAGGAGAAGGCCTCGATCTCGCGGTTGAGGGCCTCGGCGGCGTCCCGCGCGTGGCGCAGCTCGTCCTCGCGGTCCTTGCGATCGGTCACGTCGCGGACGATGCCCTCGAGCGCGACGAGGCGACCTTCCTCGTCGAAGACGCCGCGGACGTGCTGCTCGGCCCAGAAGACGCTGCCGTCCTTGCGCAGGTTGCGCAGGACGAGCAGCCGACGGGGCGAGTCCGGCGTCGGCGTCTCGTCGAGCAGCCGCGATCGATCGTCCGGGTGCACGAGGCGCAGCAGGATCTCCGGGTCGGCGTAGAGCTCGTCGGGCGTGTAGCCGTTCTGTCGCAGGCACGACGGGCTCACGTACTCGAAGCCGCGCTGCGGCCGGATTCGATAGCGGTAGATGACGTCCCACGCATTCTCGGCCACGAGCCGGAACCGCTCGAGCGCCTCCAGCTCGCGCGCCTGCTGCTCGGCCCGATCGGCCCGCTCGCGCTCGGCGACCTCGCGCTGCGCGGCGAGGAAGAGGCGCGCGTTGTCCACGGTGAGCGCCACGCGATCGGCGACGTGCCGCGCGAGCAGGAGATCGCGCGCCGAGTGGGCGGGATCTCGCGTCCGTAGAATGGTGAGCGCTCCGATCGCGCGACCGCGCGCGACGACCGGGAGGAGCATCGCGCTGACGGCCCCGATCCGGTCGATCACGGCGAAATACGCCGGCGGCAGGACCGACCAGAGCGCGTCGGCCTGCGCCCGGTCGATCCGCAGCGGCGCGCCCGCCTCCACGACGCGTCCGAAGATCGACTCGCTCGCGATCTCGGGCCCGAGGACGTCGAGATCGCGCATCGCGGCGTCGGTCGCGGCGTCCGGCGCATGGAACGAGATCACCTCGAACCGCGCGCCGTCGTCCGAGAGGAGCCGCACGGTCGTCGCGTCGCCGAAGAGCGCGCCGACACGCCGGGCGATGAGGTCGAAGAGCGTGGGCAGATCGATCACGGCCTCGGAGAGCGCGCGCGAGAACTCGGCGAACGCCTCGAACCAGCGCTCCGGGTCGTCGCTCGGCGGGCGCGGGTGGTCCGGTCGAAGCTCCTCCGAGTCGGTCATCGATCGCCCCCTCCCATCCAGCCTAGACCCGGGCGGCGGGCGAGGCCACCGGGGCCGATCCGGCGTGCGGCCTTGCCGGTCGGGCTCGGTGAATCTAGAAGCGCCTCGTCGTGAAGCGGAAACCGAAGAGCCCCGACGACGCGGCGCCGGGCGCGACCGCGGTCCCCGGCCCCGACGCCCCGGCCCCGCCCCCGACGACCGCGCGCCTCGAGCCCGCGACGGCCGTCGCCTCGATCGAGGACAAGCTCGAGAGCTTGCCGCCGACGCCCGGCTGCTACCTCTTCATCGACAAGGGCGGGGCGGTCGTCTACGTCGGCAAGGCGAAGAGCCTGCGATCGCGCGTGCGCAGCTACTTCCAGGACGGGTCGAGCGACGACCGCTACTTCATCCCGATCCTGCGCCGCATCGTGCGCGACCTCGAGACGGTGGTGACGGCCTCGGAGAAGGAGGCCGCCGTCCTCGAGAACCAGCTCATCAAGCAGCACAAGCCGCGCTTCAACGTGAAGCTGCGCGACGACAAGGACTTCCTCTGTCTGCGCCTCGACGCGACGAAGCCCTGGCCCCGCCTCGAGACCGTGCGCCGGCCCCCGCAGGACGGCGCTCGCTACTTCGGCCCGTACCACTCCGCGACGAGCGCTCGCCGCACGCTGCACCTCGTCAACAAGCACTTCAAGCTGCGCACGTGCTCGGACGCGGACATGGCCGCGCGCAAGCGGCCGTGCCTGCAGTACCAGATCCGGCGCTGCCTCGCGCCCTGCGTCCAGGAGGTCGACGCCGGCTGGTACGCGGGCCAGGTGCGCGCCGTCGCGCTCTTCCTCGAGGGGCGGCACGACGAGCTCTCGGGAGAGCTCTCCGAGCGCATGAGCGAGGCCGCGCGGTCGATGGAATACGAGCTCGCCGCGATGTACCGCGACCAGCTCCGCGCCGTCGAGGCGGGGCGCGAGGGGCAGCGGGTCGTCGCGGTCAAGGACGTCGACCAGGACGTCGTGGGCCTGTATCGCGAGGGCAGCAACGTCGAGATCGAGCTCATCACCGCGCGGCAGGGCCGCGTGAACGACACGCTCTCGTTCTCGCTCAAGGGCGTCGAGATCCCCGACGAAGAGGCCTTGTCGGGCTTCCTCGCGGAGTACTACGGGTCCAAGGTGACTCCCTCGCTGATGCCCGACGAGGTGCTGCTGCCGCTGTGGCCGGAGGGCGTGGAGGGCATCGCAGAGTGGCTGTCGGACCGGCGCGGTCGCAAGGTGTCTCTCCTCGTGCCGCAGCGCGGCCCGCGGGCCGATCTGCTCCGCCTGGCGGCCGAGAATGCCGCGCACGCCTTCCGCGAGAAGCAACGCCACTCCGACGACGTCGAGGCCCGGCTCGAGGACCTGCGCGAGCGGCTCCGACTGCCCACCTTGCCGCGGCGGATCGAGTGCTGTGACATCTCGCACCTCGGCGGAGGCGACACCGTGGGATCGATCGTGGCGCTCTACGACGGGCAGCTCGACAAGAAGCGGTATCGCAGCTTCCGCGTGCGCGGCGTCGGCCGGCGCGAGGGCACCCCGCCCGGCGCCGAGACGCCCGAGGGCGAGGAGGCCGCGGCGCTCGCGGGCGACGACTACGCGGCGATGTACGAGGTGCTGGCGCGGCGCTTCCGGCGCGGCCGCGACGCGGCGGCGCATGCGGCCTCGGCGGCCGCGGCGGGCGGGCGCGCGGCGCTGGAGACGACGGATCTCGCGCTCTCCGACGACGCGGAGCCGACCGCGCCGGACGAGAGCGCGCGCGAGGCCGGCGGGGGAGCGCGACTGGGACCTGCCCGACCTCTTCGTCGTCGACGGCGGGCGCGGGCAGCTCAACGTGGCGCTCTCCGTGGCCAAGGACCTCGGCCTCCACGACCTGCCCATCGTGGGCCTCGCGAAGGAGCGCGAGAACCTCGCCGGCGAGAAGCTCGTCGACCGCGTCTACCTGCCCGGCCAGAAGAACGGCCTCGCGCTGCGACAGACGAGCTCGGCGCTGTTCTTCCTCGCCCGCGCGCGCGACGAGGCGCACCGCTTCGCGAACTACGCCCGCGAGCGGCTCGGCAAGGCGCGGCGGCTGCGGTCCGACCTCGAGGACGTGTCCGGCCTCGGGCAGGCCGTGCGCAAGGCGATCCTGCGGGAGATCGGGAGCATGGCCGCGCTCAAGCGGGCCAGCGACGCGGAGATCCTCGCCGTCACGGGCGTCACGAAGAGGCACCTCACCGCGCTGCGGAAGGTCTTCCCCGCGCCCACGCCCGCGGGTTGAGGTCGCGCGCCCGATCGCGACGCGAGCGGCGCTGGATCGGTCGAGGCTGATTCGCTAGGCTTCTGGAACGGCGCGGGCAGGGCTCGCGCCGGTGAGCGCCGCGGATTCGACCCCACAGGAGGACGCGATGGCCAAGGGTGCCGACAAGCAGAACACGAACAAGTCCAACAAGCCGAAGCTCTCCACAAAGGAGAAGCAGGAAAAGAAGAAGGTCAAGCAGGCCGCGAAGAGCTGATCGCCGCTTCCGGCGGCGTGGCGTGGTCTCCTCCGCGCCACGCCGCCTCCTTCTCTCGCCGCCCCCTCCCGCGCGATCTTTGGATCGCGACCGCGTTGCTCGGTCGCCACCTCGCGCGCATGCTTCTCTCCTCCTCATGCTCCGGCCCGGGCGGCATGCCGCTGCGCTCCTGATCGTCGCGTCGGCCACGGTGGCCGCGTGCGGCGGCGGTTCGGCGCGTCCGCCGGAGCGCGATTGCGGCGTCGTCGTGTGGGCGAGGCCGGCCTCCGGCGCCTCGAAGCTCGAGGTCATCGGCGATTTCACCGGCTGGGCCTCGCCCGGCGTCCCGATGTTCCCGGGGGCCGACGGCTGGCGCTTCGCCGCGATCCCCCTCGGGCCGGGCGAGCACGGCTACCTCGTCGTGGAGGATGGCGAGGTCCGCCTCGACGATCTCGCGCCGCTGACGACGTTTCACGCCGGCCGCGAGGTCTCCCTCGTCGCCGTGGCCGACTGCTCCGTCCCCGCGTTCGCCGTCGACCGCGTCGAGGTCGACGCCGCGGGCGCCCTCTCGATCGAGGCGCGGTTCCTCGCGCGCAGCGGGGGGCCGGGCCTCGACGTGGCCGCGATCGACCTGCGCACCGAGACCGGCGCGGCCCTCGCGGTCGACTCCGCCGACGCGCTGACGGGCGTGATCCGGGCCTCTGCGCGCGGGCTCGTGCGGGGCAAGCACCGCGTGACCATCGCTGGGGCCGACCTCGACGGCCGCCCCGCCGAGGCCGCCCGGGCGAGCGCGTGGGCGAGCCCGGCGCAGCGGCGCTGGGGCGACGGCGTGCTCTACCAGATCCTCATTGACCGCTATCGCGGCGACGGCGGCGCGCCGCTCGCGCCCCCCGCGTCCCCCGCGTCGCGCGCGGGCGGCACCCTCGACGGCGTCCGCGCCGAGATCGAGAGAGGCACCTTCGAGGCGCTCGGGGTCTCGGCGCTCTGGCTCTCTCCGGTCTACGTCAATCCAGCCGGCGCGCGGGTCGGCCGCGATGGCCACCCGTCGGAGGCCTATCACGGCTACTGGCCGCTCGACTCGCGCGCGGTCGACCCGCGGATCGGCGGCGAGGCCGCGCTCTCGGCGCTCGTGACGGCCGCGCACGCGCGCGGGCTGTCGGTGGTGGTCGATTTCGTGCCGAATCACGTCTACGAGGACAACCCGCGCTATCGCGATCACGCGGGCGAGGCGTGGTTCAACACCGGCGAGGCGGGGTGCGTCTGCGGCGCGCCCGGCTGCGACTGGGGCGCGCACCTCGAGACCTGCTGGTTTGCGCCCTACCTGCCGGACGTCCGCTGGCAGAGCGACGCGGCGGCGCGCGTGGGCATCGACGACGCGCTCTTCTGGTCCGACCGCTTCGACCTCGACGGGCTGCGCATCGACGCCGTCCCCATGATGCCGCGATCGGCCACGCGCCGGATGGCCCACGCCGTGCGCGCGGCCGACGCCCGCCCCGGCGCCTCGTTCGTGATCGGCGAGATCTTCACCGGGCCCGGCCCCGGCGGCTTCGACGCCATCCGGCGCTTCCTCGGCGCGCGCGCGTGGGAGGGCCTCGACGCGGCCTTCGACTTCCCCCTGATGTGGGCGATGCGCGGCGCTCTCGCCGGCGGCGGCGGGGGCCTCGTCGACCTCGAGGCCGAGATCGCGCGCAGCGAGGCCGGGCTCGAGGGATCGGGGTCGACGCTCGCCCGCATGATCGACAACCACGACACGACCCGCTTCGTCTCGGAGGTGTACGGCGACGCGGGCGGCGATCCGTGGACCCGGCCGCCCGCCCAGCCCGAGGACCCGGCGACGCACGCGCGGCTCGAGATCGCGATCGCGATCGTCCTGACGCTGCCGGGCGTGCCGGTCCTCTACTACGGCGACGAGGTCGGGCTCGCCGGCGGCGCGGACCCGGACTCGCGCCGCGTGATGCCCGCCGAGGCGAGCCTGTCGCCCGCGCGCGCGCACGTCCTCGCGACCGCGCGCCGCCTCGGGCGCCTGCGCGCGTGCACGCCGGCGATCCGCGAGGGCGCGCGCGTCCCGCTCGTCGCCACGGCCGACACGTACGCCTTCACGCGCGACGCAGGCGACGGCGCCCCCGTGGTCGTCGCCGTCGCGCGCGCCCCGGGGCCGATCGCGATCCGCGCCGGCGCCGTCCCGCCTGGCCTTTACGTCGACGTCCTGTCGGGCGACAAGATCCCGGTCGCCGCCTCGGGCGCGACGCTGTCCATGGCCGCGTGGAGCGCTCGCGTCCTCGTCCCGGACGGCGCCGGGTGCCCCTGACCGCGGGCCCTCGCCGACCCCATGGTCTCGTCATCGCCTGGCCACGACCCGTCCCCCTTCCGCGCGCGCAGAGAACCACGATGAAGAAGTCGCTCCTCCTCGCCCCCGTCCTCGCCGCCCTGCTCGCGCCCTTCGCGTGCGCCGGATCGGAGGAGCTGATCGGCACCGGCACGTCCACGACCTCGCCGCCCAACGTCGGCGGGTTCAACCCGGGCACCGGCGGCGGCACGGCGAGCGGGTCGGGCAGCGGCGCGAACGGCCAGACGACGACGGCCGACGTGGACGCCGGCAAGGACGCGGCCGAGGAGCCGGCGCCGCCCGTGTGCGACGACTCGCTCAAGCGCTGCGACCACGAGTTCACCTATCCCGCCGGGGCCGAGGCGACGGTCGAGATCCGCGGCAATTTCGCGCCCGATGGCTGGCTGAACGGCGTCCCCCTCAAGAAGGTCGGCGCCGCGTGGACGGCGACGGTGCAGGTGCCGTGGGACGTCGACGTGCAGTACAAGTTCGTGGTCGACGGGACCCACTGGGTGCCGGACCCGAACAACCCGACGCTGATCGACGACGGGCAGGGGGGCAAGAACTCGCTCCTGACGGGCGAGACGTGCGCGTGGTGGTCGTGCGCGGCGCCGCCCGTGCTCGGCTACGACTGGCGCGACGCCGTCCTCTACTTCGTCTTCGTCGATCGCTTCCTCGACGGCGACCCCAAGAACAACGGGGCTCCCGTGGCTGGCGTCGACCCGGCGGCGAACTACCAGGGCGGCGACTACGCGGGCGTGCTGAAGAAGATCGAAGAGGGCTATTTCACGGATCTCGGGGTCAACACGCTGTGGCTCACGGTGCCGATGGACAACCCCGACGTGAAGGGCCTCGGCACCGACGGCAAGCAGTACAGCGCCTATCACGGCTACTGGCCGCAGCACCTCGACGCGACCGAGTCGCGCTTCGGCTCGCTCGGCGAGCTCAAGGGTGTCGTGGACGCGGCGCACAAGGCCGGGCTCAAGGTCATCCTCGATTACGCGATGAACCACGTCCACGACAGCTCGCCGGTCTACCAGCAGCACCCGGGCTGGTTCTGGCCGCTCGACTGGAGTGGCAAGCACTGCGTCTGCGGCCAGGGCTGCGCGTGGGAGGGCGCGGACGCCAAGCGCTGCTGGTTCACCGACTACCTGCCGGACTGGGACTACACGCAGAAGGACGCGCGCACGTTCTCGGTCGACAATGCCATCAAGTGGGCGAAGGACACGGGCATCGACGGCTACCGCCTCGACGCGGTCAAGCACATCGAGGACGCCTGGCTCACCGACCTGCGCGCCCGCGTGACGAGCGACCTGGAGCCCGGGTCGCAGCAGCACTTCTACATGGTCGGCGAGACGTTCACGGGCGATCAGGGGCTCATCAAGTACTACGTCAACCCGTCGATGCTCGACGGTCAGTTCGACTTCCCCTTTCGCATGCAGCTCGCCAACAAGGTGCTCATGCGCAAGGGCACGATGCAGGAGCTCGACGGCTTCATCGCCGCGAGCGACTCCGTCTACGGCGCCGGTGTTATGAGCACCTTCATCGGCAACCACGACCTCCCGCGAGCCATCCACCTCGCGCAGGATCAGCCCCTGTGGGACAACGAGTGGGCCGACGGCAAGGACCGCTCGTGGGTCAACCAGCCGGCTCTGCCGGGGGGCACGAGCGCGTTCGAGCGGCTCGCGAACGCCTTCACGATCCTCTACACGATGAAGGGGATCCCGCTCGTGTACTACGGCGACGAGGTCGGCATGCCCGGCGGCGGCGACCCGGACAACCGCCGCATGATGCAGTGGTCGAGCTACTCGGCCGGGCAGAAGCTCCTGCTCGCGCACGTGAAGAAGCTCGGCGCCATCCGAGCGGCGCACCCGGCGCTCCGCAAGGGCACGCGCGCGACGCTCACCGCGTCCATCGACACGTACTCGTACAAGCTCGACCTGAACGGCGACACCGTCTACGTGCTGGTCAATCGCGGCGACGGCCAGGCGACCGTCGGCGGCCTCCCGGGCGGCGCGTACACCGACCTCCTCACCGGCACGGACAAGGCCGGCCCGGGCGTCGACGTCCCGGCGCGGTCCTCGCTGATCCTCGTCGGCAAGTAGGGCGCCATGGATGCCCCCGTCCGGCCGAAGCGCATCCTCTACGAGGGGCCCTCCACGTCGCAGCTCGAGCGCCTCTGTCGCGCCATGGCCGCGAGCCCCGGGTGCGTCGCCCACGCGACCCCGGACCCTTCGTTCTCGTGCGACGGGATCGATCTCGCGATGACGCGCCACGCCGACGTCGCCGAGCTCGTTCGCGATCTCCACAAGAGCTACGTCAACCTGCTCGTGATCGACCTGCGCGGCGACGCGCCCGGCCTCCCGGCGCGGGCCAAGCGCGCGCTCGGCATCCTCGACACCCTCGATCGCACCGAGGACGTCGAGGACCGCTACCCGTTCGACCGCATCATCGCGCTCGTCTCCGGCACCTGCTCCTCGGTCGTCGACGACGTCATCCTGCGGCTCGGCGCGCGCGGCATCGGGCGCGTCCTGCGCGAGGTGGGCGACGATGCAGCGGCCGAGGCCCGCTTCGGCGCCGAGGTGCTCCGCACGCTGCTCGCGATGATGCGCGAGCGGCGCATCGGTCGCCGCGCGCTGTGCTCGGCGGGCGGCGGCGTAACGGGCATCTTCTTCGAGCTCGGCACGCTGAAGTGCCTCGACGACTGCCTCGGTGGCGGAGGGGTCAACGACTTCGACCTCTACTTCGGCATCAGCGCGGGCGCGGTCGTCAACGGTCCGCTCGCGGTCGGCTACTCGGTCGACGAGTACATGGCGGCCGTCGCCGGCGAGCCGGGCGGCCGCATTCCGACGCTCGATCTCCGGCTCTTCCGGCTCGGGCACCTCGACGTCCCGGGTTTCCTCCGGCGCGCGCGCCTCGCCGCCGCGACGGCGTGGGGCGGGCTGCGCAGCGCGGTGCGCACGGGCGGGCGCGACGTCTCGCGCGAGCGGCTGCTCTTCGATTACGCGGACCTCGTCGCGCCGCCCTTCCGCGCGGACCGCTTCGAGCTGGTGCTGCGCGACATCCTCATGGCCGGCGGCGTCGACAACGACTTTCGCAAGCTGCCGCGCCCGCTCTACGTCGGCGCGACCGACCAGGACGCGCGCCAGCACGTCCTCTTCGGCGACGAGGAGCACGACGCGGTGCCGATCAGCCAGGCGATCCAGGCCTCGCTCAGCATCAACCCGGCCTTCTCGGCGACCAGCATCGACGGCCGGTACTACGAGGACGGCGCGGTCACGCGGACGTCGAACTTCGTCGAGGCCATTCGCCGGGGCGCCGATCTCGTGTTCGTGCTCGACCCGTTCGTGCCCTACGTCGCGCGGACTCCGGGCTTCACCGATCGGCGCGGCCTGCTCTACAACCTGGATCAGGACGTGCGCACGATCTCGTATACGCGCTACGAGACGACGCGCAACTGGGTGCTACGCCGCCACCCCGAGGTCAGCTCCTACACCTTCGTGCCTGCCAATCGGCTGCGCCGGCTCATCTCCAGCAATCCGATGGATCACCGCCCGTACCTCGAGATCTGGCGCGGCGCGTACCTGTCGACGCTGTCGCGCATCCGGCACGTCCGTCACCGCCTCGAGGGCGACCTGCGCGCCCACGGCGTCTCGCTCGACCTCGAGCGCGCCGAGGACGTCGGGGCGCGCCTGCGGGTGGCCGACCCGCTCCGCTTCGCGGACTTCTTCCCCGGCGGGCGCGTGGAGCTCAAGCGGCCTCCCCTGGCCGCCGATCAGGCCTCGCGCGTCCCGCCGCCCCCGCCCAAGTCGCTGCGCAGGTTCCCCTCGCGCGAGCTTTCGTGACGACGCGACGAGCGCCCGGGCGGCGCTCGTCGCGCGGCGCCCTACTTCACGACCGTCTCGCAGCCGAGCAGCACGTCGACCTCGCCCTTGCCGTCGGCGCTGACCTTCTTGCACGTCGCGTCGCACAGGGTGATCTGGGTCGGCGCCGCGTCGTTGTCGTAGAACCAGCCGTCGCCGCTGGCCGGGCAGTCGGCCGCGTTGGCGACCTTCGGCAGCATCTGCGCCTTGCCGCCGTCGCCGGGCGTGTACTGGACGTTGACCTTGTCGTAGTCCGGCGTGCCCTTGACCGGCACGGGGATCTTGTAGGTGCACCCGAGCGCGCTGCCCCGGATGGCCGTCAGGGCGGCGAGGAACTGCTGGTTCACGTCCTGGCCCGTGTCGCAGAGGAACGCCGACTGCGTGCCCCCGGAGGCGGCGATGTCGTTCAGGTTCGACAGTGAGCTGCCGACGCCGATGACGAACGTGAGCACCTTGGGGCTGCCGGACGCGCCGGAGGCGGCGATGTTCTGGATGCCCGGGATCTCCTGCGGATCGCACTCGGTCGGCTCGCCGTCGGTCGCGAGCAGCGCGATGACGACGTGCGCGGGGTGCCCCTTGGCCCACTCCCTCGCGTGATCGATGGCGCCCTGGAGCGCGGGCGCGGTCGGCGTGTTCGTCTCGGGCTTCTTCGACTGGATGGACTTCACCAGCGCGTCGGGGACGCCCGGCAGCGAGAGATCGGCGATCTCGACGTCGGGTTTGGCGTAGTCGGCGGCGTCGCAGGAGTCGCCGCCCGACGCGCCCATGCACACGCCGGGGAAGCCGAAGCCGGCCCCGAAGCACGGGCCGCAGCTCGGGCCGCCGCAGTCCGCGTCGGTGTTGCAGGTGGTGTTGCACTGGGGCGCTCCGCCGCCGGGCGGGAGGCCGAAGTACTGGATGCCCACCGAGATGCCGCCCGCGCCCGGCTGCTGCACGAAGTGGCTGAGCGCGCTCGTGACGGCGGACCACTTGGTGACGCCGTTGCCGGCCTTGTCATCCATGGACGCCGACTTGTCGAGCATGATGTAGATGTCGAGGGGAGCGGTCTCGGCCTTCGTCGTCTCGGCCGCGCACGCGCCTTGGGAGGCGCCGCCCTTGCCCGATCCGCCGTCGAGGTCGACGGTCGCCGTAGTCTGCAGGTCGCCGCCGTTGCCGCCGTCGCCGCCGTTCGTGTTGCCCGACCCGGCGCCGTTGCCGCCGGCGCCGAACTGGCTGCCTGTGTTGGTGGCGGAGCACGCGGCGACCGTCGCCGCGCCGACGAGACCGGTGACGAGGAGCCCCGAGCGGAGCGTGCGCATCTTCGTGGACATCGAATGGGCCTCCCAGCGAGGGATCGTAGCGTACCTGCCTGCGCGAAACCCGAGGGAACGGCCGCGATCGCGCCGCGCTTCGGCAGCGGAATCGTGCGCTGCGGGCGGAAGCGGGCCCGGGGCGACCCGGCCCGCCGCGCGTCACCAGGCGATGCTCATCCAGCGCAGCCGCCCCGTGCCGCCGACGGCGTCGTCCGCGAAGAACAGCCACTCGGCCGAGGGGGACGCGAAGACCGGCGAGGCGTCCTCGGTCACGCCGCCCTGGAGCGTCGCGAGGGTGCGCACCGCGCCGGGGGCCGCGCCGGGCGCCATCTGGAAGCCGCCGAGGAGCAGGCTCTCGCCGATCGCCGAGGTGATCGCCCCCCGGCAGAACTTGGGGCCGCACGAGAGGGTCACCGAGGTCGCGGCCGAGTGCGCCTCGCCGCGCAGGAGCACGGGCGACCCCTTGAGCGTGCCGCGATCGTCGAGCTCGGCGAAGCGCACGCCGGCCTCCGCGTCGCTGCCCTTGGCCTTGGCGCGGAGGTCGAGCGGCTCCTCGATCCACGCGGCCGCGAGGCCGGTGGGCGTGGTCGCGAGCAGCGGGGAGCGCGAGTGCGCGTCCGAGGCGAAGAGGCGCGCGTCCTCGCCGATGCGCTTGAGCGACGCCGTGTCGAGGCGCGCCATGTACACGTCGCCGCGGCCCTGCTCGGGGTGGTTGCGCGCGTCCGACCAGATGAGGAACGTCTCCTTGCCGCGGACGGCGATCTGCACGTCGGAGGCGTCGCCGGGCGCGTCGGTGATGCGGCGGTCGGGGACGACCTTCTTCAGGCTCCGGTCCATCTTGGCGACGTAGACCTCGGCGTTGCCGTCGCGCGTGTCGACCCAGGCGACGATCCAGCCGTCGTTCACGTCGCCGCCGCCGGCCCACGCGATCGCGACGTCGGAGCACTCGCTCGGGATGCCGAGGCCGTCCTTGTCCTTCTTCTTGCGGTGGACGACCGTGACGCCCTTCTCCTCGAGGCGCTCGCCGTTCGCGCCGAGCTTGGTCACGAAGACCTGCGGCTCGCCCTTGGCCTTCGCGACCCACGCGACCGCGGCCTCGGGGCGCTTGCCCCCGGGGCCGGGCGCGATCGACACGCCGCCGAAGGAGACGCCGTGGCGCGAGAGCACGTTGACCGGGCCGAGCTGGCCGGTGGGCGACACGGACCGGACGGCGACCGTGGCCGAGAACGGGTCCTCGGCGGACTGCGCCTTCTTGCCCTTCTTGCCGGGCGCCGCCATCCCGACGGTGCCGTCGAGGTAGTACGTCACCCACGCGGCCAGGGCGTTGCCGCCGCCGCCGGGCACCTCGGTCGCCGCGACGTCGGCCAGGTGGTCGCCGTCGAAGATCGCCGTCACCGAGGTCGCGCGCGGGCGATCGGTGTCGCGGTCCTTGGACGCCGCCGGCCGCCACGTGCTCGGCCGCTTCTCGAGCGACACGAACGCGAGCGGCGCCCTGGGGCCCGCGCCGCTCGCGAGGGTCGTGCACGTGCCGTCGAAGCACGAGAGCGACCGCGTCAGGTAGGGCACGTTCTCGCTCGCGGCGAAGGGCGCCGCGCGCACGGGCTCCGACGCGACGACCGAGAGATCGGGCGCGAAACGCACGTAGACCGGCCACACTGCCTGGTCCTTGCCGCTCGGCGCCGCGTCCGGATCGCCCGCTCCCGGCGCGGGGATCGGCACGGGCGCGAGCGTGACGGCCGCGAAGCCGTCGCCGTCGACCGCGAGATCCGGCGGGCCGCTCGACGCGAACGCGAGCGTCGCGCGCTCGGTGCCGACCTGCGCGTCCTTGTTCACGGCCGCGAGGTGGATGAGCCGCCCGTCGCCGGGCGCGCGCAGGAGATCCTCCCAGGCGAAGAGCGCGCGCTTGGCCTTCACGGCGGCGCCCGCGCCGGCCTGCGCCACGAGCGCCACCAGCACCTGCTCGCCCGCGGGCGGCGTCGCGCGATGCGGGGCGACGGCGACCTTGCCGCCCGGGTCGACGCCCGCGAGGAACACGGTCGCGTCGATCTCGCGCTCGTCGGTCCACGAGACGATGTAGCGGCCCTCGACCTCGACCACGTCGACGTCGATCTGCGCGGTCGGCTCCGCCGTGATCGGGATGGGCGCGCCCGGCTTGCCGGCCGCGTCGAGCTCGAGGAGCTGGATGCGGCCGAGCTTGCCGCGCGCGTCGTCGGCCGGCACCGCCTTGGCCTTGCGCGAGGGGGCGGGCGTGGCGCCGGCGGGCATGACGCTCGCGATGACCGCGCCGCGATCGGTCGGCAGCGCCTCCCAGCCGAGCGCGTCCTTGATGATCACGGTGGCCGTGCCCGCCTTGCCGTCGACGATGGGAGCGACGCCGAGATCGGCGCGGTCGTCGTGGCGGATCTCCCAGAAGAGCAGCGCGCCCTTCGCGCTCGGCAGGACGTCGATCCAGCCGAGGTCGTCGGACGTTTGCACCGCGAACGTCGCCGGGCCGCGCGCCTTGCCGGCCTTGTCGAGGGCCAGCACCTTGACCGCGTGGTTCTTCTCCGCGGGCTCGGCCCACGCGAAGACGTAGCCGTCGCCCACGGCGCGCAGCGCGCCGAGGGTCACCTCGTGCGGCGCCAGGCCGAGGTCGACCGGCGCGACCCCCGTGGGATCGCCGTCGATGCCAACGACCTGCGAGACGAGGCGGCCCTTCGCCGAGAAGAGCACGAGGCCCTGCTTGCCGGCGCGCGCGTAGAACGGCGTCGCGTTCTCGTCGTCGAGCTCGGTGACGAGCCGCGCCGGCAGCAGCGCCGGGCCGGGCGGGGCCTTCGGCGCGGCCGACGTGGCGGGCTTGGCGCTCGTCGTCGCAGGCGGGCGCGCGGCCTCGGGCGGCAGCGCGTCCTTGCACGAGGCGGTCGTCGCGAGCGCCGCGATCGGCAGGAGCAGGCGGAGCGCGCGGGCGGGGCGAATTCGCATGGCGGGGGGACCATGCCAGAAGGGCGATGGGGTGGCTAGGAAGGGGCGGGGAAGGCGATCCGCTCCGCGCGGCGCGGCGCGGCGATCGTGCGCCTCGGCTGGGCCAGGACCGGTGCCGCCGCACGGCGGCGAGCAAGGGTCAGCGGGGGGCGAGCACGCGGACGAGGTCGGCGAGGACGGTGGCGCGGTCGGCGCCGACCTCGATCGAGGGGAAGCCCGAAGCGACCGACGTCAAGGTGACCGACCCGCGCTTGCCGCGTGCGCGCTCGACGCGCCTGACGAGGTAGATCGCGCCGTCGTCGCCCGGGCCGCGTAGCGCGACGATCGCGGGGGTGCCGGCCGTGCGCGAGCTCGCGGGGGCGCGGAAGAGGCACCACGCGCCGGCGGTGACGATCGGCTCCATCGAGCCTCCGACGACGCGCGCGAGGAAGGTGCCGGGATCGGGCCGCGCGCGGCGATCGGGCAGGACCGCCCACGCGCGAGCCTCGACGCTCCGGCCCTCCTCGAGGTCACGCGCCGCGGCCAGGAGGGTGGACGCCGGGACGGCCGCCGGAGAGGCGATCTCGGAGACCTCGACGCCGGCGTCCGCGAGGCCCTCGAGCCAGGAGGCGCGGGCGGTGCGGCGCGGTGGCGGTGGGCCGACGGGAGCTCCATCGTCGACGTTTTCGTGCGAGTTTGCTGCGCGGGTTGCGCGAAGGTCTTCTACTTCTGCCGGGACCACTACCACGGCCAGATCGACTGCGGCGACGGCTGCCGTAGCGCCGCGGTGCGCGAGTCGAAAGCGCGCGATCAGCGGAGCCCGGAAGGGCGGCTCGACCACGCGGACCGGACCGCCGCCAGTAGGGCGCGGGCGAAGAGCGTGAC
>CAIVJW010000225.1 GCA_903906315.1 uncultured delta proteobacterium
CCTGCGAGTCTTGCAGAGTGTGGGAACGTCCGCCCCGACCACCGCGTGAGCGACATGTGGGATGATGACTTTGCCCTGGGAGGAAGGGGCCCGCGTAACGCGCGACGCGCGAGAGACGCGTGGGCCCGAGGCTGACCGGCTCGGCGCGGAGCTCGACGGTGCTGCCCATCGCGATACCCGACGCCGCGGTCAAGGTCACGTCGGTCGTCGTCGACGAGCCGGCGGCGCCATCGCCATAGGCCGTCAGCGAGGGGCCATTGCGGACGCAGGCGACATGGTGCCAACCGTCCACCGGAACGTCGACACGCGCCTCGTCGACCTTCGAGCCCGTCGCCAGCAGGCACGCGCAGCGCAGCGAGTCACCGCTCGCGCGGCAGTCGAGGGTGAACGAGTCCGGTCGACTCCCCTCGTTCGTGGTGAAGAGGTTGCCGGTCCCCGTCGCAGCGGTGGGGAAGGTGCCATGCCAGCGAACCCACGTCTCGAACGTGAAGTCGCCGTCGCCGAGCGCCGGCTCGATCGCGCCCGCGTGCTCGCGCGCCGTGGGGACGACGAAGCGGATCGCCGAGCACCGGGCGACGCACGCGCCGAGATCGCAGTAGGGCGTGGAGAACACGCATTGGCGCGCGCACGTGCCGCAGTGATCGGCGGACGTGCGGAGGGACGCCTCGCACCCGTTCCCGGCGACGCCGTCGCAGTCCGCGAAGCCGGACTCGCAGGCGCCGAGGGCGCAGGCGCCACCGATGCAGAGGGGGCCGCCGTGGTCGAAGGTGCACGGGTCGCACGACGCGGCGCCACAGCCTGTCTCCGGCGAGGCCAAGGAGACGCACGACGAGCCGCACGCCTTCTCGGCCAGGCCGCACGTCACGGTGGCAGGCGCGACCACGCCGCCCATGAGCTCGGCGTCCGACGGCGCGAGGAGCGAGCACGCGGTTCCGCCGAAGGTCGCCAGGGCGACGGCGAGGGCATGCGCGCGGCGGAGCATCGGGCCGGCGGAGGGTAGTCGAGTCGCGACACGGTTGGCCATCGCCCTCGTACGAACCGCAGCGTCCGACTTGGACGATCGATGCGCAACTGGACCGCGTGCGGCCGAATGGCCGCGTCGTCGGCCCCGAATCCCGCGTGGCACGGACGTGGCTCTTCCGCCGCGGCTCGCACCTGCGCGCGCGCTGCGCGGAGCACGGGCGGGGAATCGCGAGGAGGACGAATGAGCTTCAATCGGAAGACCGGATCGAATGCGCACGTCGCGGCGACGGCGCTGCTCCTGATCGCCGGATGCGGTGGCGGCGGCGGCGACGGCCCGGCCGCGACGAGCGCCGCCACGACGTCGGCCACGAGCCAAGGCGGGAGCGGCGGCGCGAGCACGACGACCACGGGCCAAGGCGGTCACGGCGGTGCGGGAGGCGCGTCGGGCGTCTGCTCGCCGAAGGAGTTCCGCTGCACCGGCGACGTCCTCGAGCACTGCGCGGAGGACGGCTCGGGCTTCGTGAAGGTCGTGACGTGCCCCGTCGCCGGCCTCTGCGATGCGGCCGGCGGCCAGTGCGACGCCTGCACGCCGAAAGAGAGGGCCTGCTCGGACGGAACGACGCTCAAGACGTGCTCGGACGACGGGCAGACGCTCGCGCCGACGACGTGCGGCGGCGACAAGCCGTTCTGCGCGAAGACGCCCGCGGGCGCGGGCTGCGTCCAGTGCACGCAGGCGCAAGACTGCACGGCACAAGCGAGTGAATGCACGCTGGCGCAATGCGGCGCCGACGGCGCGTGCGGCACGCAGCCCATCCCGGTCGGCACCACGTGCGGCGCGGCGGGCTCGGGCGGTGCGTGCGACGGCGCCGGGAACTGCGTCTACTGCAAGCCGGGCGAGGTGAAGTGCGATGGCACCACGCCGAGCGCCTGCGATGCGAACGGCCAGTGGGCGGCCGGGCCTGCGTGCTCGGGCGCAACGCCGATCTGCCTGAGCGGCGCGTGCGTCGCGTGCCTCGCGGACGCGGACTGCCCGACGTCCGGAAACGACTGCCAGACGCCGGCGTGCTCGGCGCAGAAGACGTGCGGCTTCGCGCCGAAGGCAGACGGCGCGCCGTGCTCGAACGGCGCGGGCACGTGCGACGGCGGGGGTCAGTGCGACCTATGCCCGCCGGGCAGCAAGGTCTGCAATGGGGACCATCTCCTGGTCTGCAACGCGAAGGGCACGTACGACCCGCCGATCGCGTGCGGCGGCAACACGCCGAAGTGCGACCCGCAGAGCCCCAAGTGCGTGGCCTGCTACGACGCGGGGCAGTGCCCGGCGGGTGCGAACGAGTGCCTGTCTGCGACGTGCTCGGCGAGCCTCTGCGGCTACGCGCCGAGGGCGAAGGGGACGGCGTGCTCGAATGGCGGCACCTGCGACGGCGCCGGGCTGTGCCAGGTGTGCGCGCCGAACACGAAGTCGTGCAATGGCAATCAGGTCCTCACGTGCAACGGACAGGGGCAGTACGACGCTCCGGTGTCTTGCGGCGGCGGCATGCCCTACTGCAACGCGCTGGCGCCGAGCTGCGTGCAGTGCACGAACGCCGCGCAGTGCCCGGCGAGCGGCAACCCGTGCCTGTCGACGACGTGCGCGGGCGACACCTGCAGCTTCGCGCCGGTCGCCGCGGGCACGGCATGCGGCAACGGCGGCACGTGCAACGGCGCCGGGCTCTGCTTCGTGTGCCAGCCAGGCAGCAAGGTCTGCAATGGCAATCAGCTCCTCACGTGCAGCCAGAACGGGCAGTACGACGTGGCGAGCTGCCAGGGCGGCACGCCCGTGTGCAACGGCGCGAACCCGGCGTGCGTCCAGTGCACGACGGCGGCGCAGTGCCCGGCAGGCAACAACCCGTGCGCGGTAGCGGCGTGCACCAACAACGTCTGCGGCTTCACGTCGAAGGCGGCGGGTACGGCTTGCAACGGCGGCACCTGCGACGGAAGCGGGCAGTGCAACGCCTGCACGCCGGGGACGAAGATCTGCAACGGCAACAGCGTGCTGAGCTGCAACGCGCAGGGGCAGTACGACGCGCCGCTCACGTGCGGCGGAAACACCGCGTACTGCGACCCCGCGAACCCGGGGTGCTACGCGTGCGTGACGGCGGCGAACTGCCCGGCGAGCCAGAGCCCGTGCCTCGTCGCGACGTGCAACGGCCACGTGTGCGGCTTCGCCAACACGGCCAACGGCACGGCGTGCAGCGACGGCGACGCCTGCACCCAGACGGACAGCTGCCTGAACGGCGCCTGCGCCGGGTCGAACCCGAAGACGTGCTCCGCGCTCGATCCGTGCCACGACGCGGGCGTGTGCAGCCCGGCGACGGGCGTGTGCTCGAACCCGAACAAGGCGAACGGCGCGGCCTGCAACGACGGGAACGCGTGCACGCAGACGGACACGTGCCAGGCCGGCGCGTGCACGGGCGCGAGCCCCGTCCTCTGCGGGGCGCTCGATCAGTGCCACACGGCGGGCGTGTGCAACAGCCAGACGGGCGTGTGCACGAACCCGAACCTCGCGAACGGCACCGTGTGCAACGACGGGAACGCCTGCACGACGAAGGACGCATGCCAGAACGGGGCATGCGGTGGCGCGAGCCCGATCGTGTGCGCGGCGCTCGATCAGTGCCACGTGGCGGGCACGTGCGACGCGGGGACGGGGCTCTGCTCGAGCCCGAACAAGGCCGATGGCTCCGCATGCACGCTCGCGAACGCGACCGCCGCCTGCACGGCGGGGAGCTGCGGCATCTCGAGCTGCACGGTCGCGTACGGGGACTGCGACGGGAACGGGGCGAACGGCTGCGAGACGTCGCTGACGTCGCCGTCGAACTGCGGCAGCTGCGGCAACGCGTGCGGGGCGGGGCAGATCTGCCCGGCGGGCGTGTGCGTCTCGTCGACCAACCTGCTCGCGTACTACCCGTTCGACGAGGGCGTCGGCACGACCATCGGAGATGTGTCGGGGCACGGGTTCGGAGGCACCACGGGCGCTGCGTGGGTCAACGGCAAGAAGGGCAAGGCGCTGTCGTTCTCCGGTGTAGTGCAGGCGAAGGTGCCGGTGTACGCGGGGCTCTCGTTCGGCGCCGGCAACACCGACTACACGGTGGAGTACTATGTGTATCCGACGCTGAACGCCCCCGATTACGTGGCCATCTTCCACAAGTCCGATGCAGCCGGCTCGTCGGCTGTTCGCACGCCTTTCCAGTACATGACGGGCGGGACGCTGTACTCGTCGATGGGCACGAGCGCGAACGCGAATCACTTCACGACGACCTCCATCGCGCTCAACACCTGGACGCACGTCGCGGTCGTGCATTCGGGTGGCAATCAGCTCGTCTACCTCAACGGTGTGCTCAAGGTAACGGACGCGCTCGGCGCCGGCACCGTGGGCGGCACCGGCATCATCTTCATGGGCTACGACAACTCGTCGACCTCGTTCTCCGGCTACCTGGACGACGTGCGCATCTACGACGCGGCGCGGAGCGCGGCACAGATCCAGGCCGACATGTAGCGCGCGTCGGCGCCTCGCCGACCCTCAGAACACCCCGCCCACCGCCGCCCCGCCCGGCCGCGCCGCGATCGTCACACCGACGGTCGCGGCCGCCTTCCCCTCCCCCCGCCCACCCCACAGCTGCCACGCGATCGCGCCGCCCGCCGCGATCACGGCCGCGCCGAGCGCGACGTCCGCCACGAGGAAGTCGCGCCGCATCGTGGCGACGTCGTCGGCGCCGCAGCGGGGCGCGCACGACGCCTCGAGCGCGGCTTGCTTCTCGCGGCCCGCGACCGCGAAGCCCGCGAACGTGCCCAGCGCCGCGGCGGACGCGCCCGCGAGCGCGAGCACCGGCCACGCGGGCCAGCGGCTCGTGGCGACCGGCGCGAGAGGCGGGGGGCACGGCGCGGGCGCGAGTGGCTCGGGCAGGCGCGCGGGCGCCACGTCGATCGCGATCCGGCGCCGCTTCTCGCCCTCGTAGATCACGATCGAACGCTCGACGACCGTGCCGTCCGCGAGGCGGATCGAGAGCGCGTGCTCGCCCGGATCGAGCGCGATCGCCTTGCCCGCGGGCGCTTCGGCGCGCTCCTCGCCGTCGACCGCGACGCGCGCGAGCCTCGCGCCCGCGGCGTCCGCCCCCGGCTCGACGAGGATCGTGGGCGCGAGGTCGTCGAGCTCGGGCACCCACCGAGCGCACTCGCCGCGCAGCGGCGCGGGGCACGCCTCCTGCGCGCACGCGATCGCCTGCTTGCGCGCGGCGACGAGCTTGCCGACCTTGCGGAAGCGCTGGGCGTCGACGTGCGCGTCGATGCACGAGAGCATCGGGTCGCGACCTTCGGGAGCATCGTCGGCGCGAGCCGCCGCCGCGACGAGCAGCAGGCCCGCCCCGAGCAGCGCGGGGAGCCCGCACCCGGGGGCCCGCGACCTCGGCACTCTCCCGCTCATAGGCACTCTCGCTTGTAGACGCGCACGCCCTCGGGATCGACCGTGTACGGCGGGTCGCACGCAGGAGGGCGCGCCGAGGCGGCGGGCGGGGCTCGACGCGCCGCCGACGACGAAGCGCGCGGCGCCGCCACGCGCGACGTGGGAGCGTCCGAGTTGCCACGGGCCGAGGCGGACGGCGCCACCGCGGAGGCCGACGTGGCGATCGCGACGGGCTCCGCGGGGGGCGCCGTCCACGTCGCGGACGCGATGAACGTCGGAGGGCTCGGCCGACCGGCTGGGGCGAGCACGGACGGGTCCCGATCGCGCGCTCGGCCCGCGCCGAACCCGGCGGCGATCGCCAGCGCGAGGACGGCCGCTCCGAAGACGAGGGACCGCCGCGACGCACGCGGAGGCGGCTCCTTCGCGGCCGCGATCGCGGCGAGGCTCCTCTGCGACGACGCCTCGAGCGACGCCGTCGGCCCCGTCTGCGCGTCGCGGTCGACGCCCACCGAGGCGCCGCGCTCGATCGACGCGACGAGGGCGGCGCGCTCCGCGAGCTCGCTCGCCGCGAGCCCGGCGACCCACGCCCCGACCTCGCGCGGCGTCGCCGGCGCGCACGCCGCCTCGAGGGCGACGGCCATCGCGCGGGCCGTGGAGAAGCGCTCGTCGCGGTCGCGGGCGAGCCCTCGCAGCACGGCGCTCGCGAGCTCCTCGGGCACCTCCGGGCGCACGACGCGCGGCGACGGCACCGGCCCTTCGAGCACGTCGCGCAGCGCCGCGCCCGGCTCGCTCGCGACCACCATGCGGCGCCCGGCGAGGAGCTCCCAGAGCACGACCGCCGCGCCGTACACGTCCACGCGCCGGTCGACCGCCTCGCCGCGGAGCTGCTCGGGCGCCATGTACGCGATCTTTCCCTTGAGCTGCCCGCTCCGTGTCCCCTGCGCGCGCCACTCGGCCTTCGCAACGCCGAAGTCGATGACGCGGGCGACGCCCTCCGCGCCGACGAGGACGTTGTGCGGCGACACGTCGCGATGGACGATCCGCAGCGGATCGCCGCACTCGTGCGTCGCTTCGTGCGCCGCGTGGAGGCCCTCGAGCACGTCGATGGCGAGCCGCACGGCGACGGGCACCGGTGGCGACGGGCCGAGCTTCGCGAGCGCCGCGAGCGAGAGGCCGTCGACGTACTCGAGCACGAGGAACAGCTCGCCCTCGTCCTGCAGCACGTCGAGCACGCCGACGACGTTCGGGTGCCGCACGCGCGCGCAGAGGCGCGCCTCGTCGAGCAGCATCGCCACGAACTCGGGGTCGTGCGCGAGCTCGGCGTGCAGGCGCTTCACGGCCACGGTGCGCGCGAAGCCGACCGGCCCCGCGAGGCGGCCGACGTGCACGGTGGCCATGCCGCCCGACGCGATCGGCGCGTGCACCGTGTAGCGGCCGACCGTGAACGCGCGGGGGCTCACGGCTTCTTGCGCGGGCGCGGCAGTGCGAACGCATCCATCCGGTAGACGAGCATCCGGCGCGAGATGCCGAGCAGGGCCGCCGCGCGCGTCTGGCTGCCCGCGCAGCGGTCGAGCGCCTCGACGATGCGGCGCCGCTCGACGGCGGCGACCTCTCCCTGCAGCGGCGCGGACGCGGCCTCGCTCACCGCGACCCTCGACGCGCCGCCCGCGCCCGCGACGGCGGCGACGGGCACCTCCGCCGCAGGCAGCTCCGCGAGCCCGATGCGCCCCGCCGTCGCGAGCAGCGCGGCGCACTCGACCACGCTCTTGAGCTCGCGCACGTTGCCCGGCCACGCGTGCCGTTCCATCCACGCGATCGCGTCGTCGCCGAGCACGGGCGCCGGTCGCCCGAGGCTCGCGCTCGCGCGCGCGAGGAAGGTGCGCGCGAGGGGGACGATCTCCCCCACCCGATCGCGCAGCGGCGGGATGCGCAGCGTCACACCGTTGAGGCGATAGTAGAGGTCCGCGCGGAACGAGCCGGCGGCGATCATGGCGCCGACGTCGCGGTTGGTCGCCGCGAGGAAGCGCACGTCGATCGGCCGGCCGCGGAGCTCGCCGAGGCGCCGCACCTCGCGCGCCTCGAGCACGCGGAGCAGCTTCGCTTGCGTCGCCGCCGGCAGCTCGCCGACCTCGTCGAGCAGCACCGTCCCGCCCTCGGCCGTCTCGAGCAGCCCGGCCTTCGTCGCGTGCGCGCCGGTGAAGGCGCCGCGCTGGTAGCCGAAGAGCTCGCCCTCGAGCAGCGGCTCGGGCAGGGCGGCGCAGTTGAGACGCACGAACGGGGCCTTCGCGCGTGGGGACGTGCGGTGGAGCGACTCCGCGACCACCTCCTTGCCGACGCCCGTCTCGCCGAGCAAGAGCACGCTGATCTGCCCGACGGCGACGAGGCGGACGAGCCGCTCGAGGCGCGCCATCGCGCCCTCGGCCGCGCCGGCCGCGCGCGGCGTCGGCGGAGGGTCGCGGCCGGGATCGCCGCGGCGCTGCACGACGAGCATCGCCTCGCCGATCTCGACGACCTGGCCCGGCCGAAGGCGGACGCGCTCGCCCGCGGGCGCGACGCGGCCGTCGACGCGCGTGCCGTTGCGACTGCCGAGGTCCTCGATCGTCAGCACGTCGCCGGAAACGATCCGGGCATGGGCGCGCGAGACGCTGGCGCGATCGACGCGCAGGCCGGCCGATGCGTCGCGCCCGATCGTCAGCGACCCGCCAGGGGAAAGCCGCACGTCCACGAGGCCGCCGCTCCAGAAGGCGAGCACGCGCTCGCCGTCGTCCTCGTCGGCCGCCCAGCTGGCGGTGCGCGCCTCGTTTTCCATTTCGTCCGCTACGTCGCGCATGGTCGGCGGCAGGCGCGTCGACTGTCAACCGGCCGACGGGAGACGGCTGCGCGCCGGCGCCGTGCCGCCACGAGGCCCGCGAGCGCGAGTGCGAGCGCGCCGAGGTCGCCGCGCGCGCGCCCGACGACGCCGCAGCCGCAGCTGCCGACGACCTCGTCGCCGCTCGCGGCCGCGCTCGGGGACGCCCCGGGTGAAGCTCCTGCCGAGCCGGCCGCGCCGCCCCCGACACCTTCGCCTCCGCCGGCGCCGCCCGCGCCCGTGGACGCATCTCCGACTCGCACCCAGTCGAGGTCGAGCGTGCCTTGCCCCGACGCGAACGGCACGATGCGCAGCCGCGTCGCGGCTAGGAAGCGCAAACGCGATCCGGTCGGGTAGCCACCGCCGCAACCTCGCGGAACCTCCCCGGGAGCGCGGTCCGTTGACGTAATCAGGAGGCGATTGCGTGACCGCGGGCGCGGCGCGCCGGGCCGGCGGAGGGGGCAGGGTGTAGCGGTGCCGGGGGCGTGGGTAAAGCGGTGTCGCGGGCGGGGGCGCGGTGGTCAGCGAGACGCTGGGTGCGCGGCGGCTTCGGGGACGGTGGTGTCGTCGTACAGGGCGGACACCGGCAGGGTCAGACCGATCGCCTCCAGCGCGAGATCGTCACCGCCGCCGAGCCAGTCGCGCTCCCAGCGGCCCGCGGCGTTCTTGCGGAAGACCTCGACGCGCCGAGCGCGCGAGTCGACGAGCACGTACTCGCGGAGCGCCGGGAGCTTCCGGTAGTCCGCGAACTTGTCGCCGCGGTCGTAGTCGGCGGTCGAGGCGGACAGCACCTCGACGACGACCACGGCCGACCGCTTCACGAGCGGGTCGGCCGCGTCGGCGAGATCGCACGTGACGAAGACGTCGGGGTAGAAGAACGCGTCGGCGGCCGCGACGCGGAGCTTCACGTCGGCGAGGTACGCGCGGCACGGCGAGCCCCGGAGGTGGGCACGAAGGCGCGCGTGCACGTTCGTGGCGACGTCGTTGTGCGCGTCCGTCGCGCCGGCTTGGGCGAAGACCTCGCCGCGGACGTACTCGTGCCTCGTGGCGCTCGCGGCCTCCATGGCGAGGTAGGCGTCCGGGGCGAGCGGCGGCGCGACTGCGGGATCGGCCATGGCGGCGAGCCTAGCACCGCGCGGTGCGACGACGGCGAGGGGCGTGGGCGCGGGCTCTCACTGCACGCCGCGGAGCTCGCAGCGGCCGTGGTCGTCTTTGCAGCGCCTCCAGCACCACGTGGCGCCCTCGGTCAGGCCGGCGCAGCTCTGGTTGCACGCGGCGCGCGCCTCGGCTTCCTCCTTCGCCGCGGCGGCGGTCCGGAGCGCCCCGAGCCTGGCCTCGCCGGCGGCCCGTGCCGCGCGTACGGCGGCGAGGTGCTCCGCCTCGGCGGCCCTCAGTCCCTCGAGACCCGTCCTGGACTCGAGCATGAGGTCGGGCCCGAGAGTTTCCGCCACCGTCTCCGCGACCAACGAGGTGCGATCCGGCGATCGGAGGTAGTCGTCGGCCGCGTCGCACGACGAGACGGACGTTGGCGAAGCGCACTCAGGGAGCGTGGGCTCGGCTCGCCGCCACCTTGTCGCCTCCGCCTCGACGGCCGCTTTCACTGCCTCTGCTTCGCGAGCGCGCGCGGCCTCGACAGCCCTTCCCTCCCGCTCGCGGTACTCGGCTTGGACCTTGTCTCGCGCCTCGGCGGCCCACCGTGCGTCTCGCTCACGCTCCCGAGCCGCGCGATCATCACGAGCAGCCACTGCGATCTCCCTGACGAAGCAGCCCTTGCTGCGCGCCACCTCGTTCCACTCGTCGGCGCGACCCGTCATGAGTCGGAACGGATCGCGGACGTCGTGAGGCGCGACCCCCGGTCCCCATTCGTACGTCTTCCCGCGGACGGACTTCGCCAGCACGTTGCACCCGTCGGGCTCGCGCCAGAGGCCTGGCATCTGGCGGTAGCACGCGACGCGCTCTCCCATGTCTTGCGCAGCGTCACACGTCGCGACCTGGGCATGGCGAGCCCCATGGTTTCTCCTGGTGAGCGGCTAGGTGTGTGTCGGGAAAAAACGTTGTCGTTCACCACGTGGGCACCTCGATCTTGGGTGGACCCCCGCTCACGCGGGGGAGCCCCCGGATGGGTGGCGCACTTGTATCGGCTGAGGGGTGGACCCCCGCTCACGCGGGGGAGCCGGAGCAGCTACGACGAGATCGAGAACGTGTACGGGTGGACCCCCGCTAGCGCGGGGGAGCCGGTACGTCCACGCCTTCCGTCAGGGTGTAGACGGGTGGACCCCCGCTCACGCGGGGGAGCCTGAGCGGCTGCACAGCGCGCGACACGAGCCGAGGGTGGACCCCCGCTCACGCGGGGGAGCCTGCGGATCATGTGCCCGCCCTAGCGCGCGCCCGGGTGGACCCCCGCTCACGCGGGGGAGCCATGTCGAGCATCGAATGGGAGTAGGTGTAGAGGGGTGGACCCCCGCTCACGCGGGGGAGCCGGCGGCATGGACGAGGACATTTTGCTCAACAAGGGTGGACCCCCGCTCACGCGGGGGAGCCGACGTATCCCGGGCCCGCGCCCGCGATGAGCTGGGTGGACCCCCGCTCACGCGGGGGAGCCAGGAACATACCCTGATCGTGCGCGGCGATCGCGGGTGGACCCCCGCTCACGCGGGGGAGCCTCGGCGAGGGTCATCCAGTCGCGGAGGTCCCAGGGTGGACCCCCGCTCACGCGGGGGAGCCCTCGCGCAGCCGCGGGTCGTGGAGGTCGCGAAGGGTGGACCCCCGCTCACGCGGGGGAGCCGAGTGCAGGTGGCAATCCTTCTGCCGCGCCTCGGGTGGACCCCCGCTCACGCGGGGGAGCCGCCCCCGCCGCCGAGATCTCGACGTCGGTGCGGGGTGGACCCCCGCTCACGCGGGGGAGCCGAGAACGTGCTCCGCGACGCCCTCGGGACGGCGGGTGGACCCCCGCTCACGCGGGGGAGCCCTGTCTATCGCGATGGCATCGGACTCGCTCATGGGTGGACCCCCGCTCACGCGGGGGAGCCCGGTGGCGCGCACGCTTCGGCCCGGCTGCAAGGGGTGGACCCCCGCTCACGCGGGGGAGCCGCGTCGTCGACGTCGGCGGGCTCGAAAGCCAGGGGTGGACCCCCGCTCACGCGGGGGAGCCCGAGCTCGCGGAGCGCGTTGCTATGCAGCCGCGGGTGGACCCCCGCTCACGCGGGGGAGCCGTCGAAGCTCGAGCTCCTCGCCCACTGCCAGCAGGTGGACCCCCGCTCACGCGGGGGAGCCTTCGACGCCATGGGCAACGCGACGCCTATTCAAGGTGGACCCCCGCTCACGCGGGGGAGCCGCGCGCACGAGAGCGAGTGCCTGAGCACGTTCAGGTGGACCCCCGCTCACGCGGGGGAGCCCCGCGCCCCTCGCCCGATGCGAGCCAGCGTGGGGGTGGACCCCCGCTCACGCGGGGGAGCCAGCGCCAGCTACGCCCGCCTGTGGTCGAAGGTGGGTGGACCCCCGCTCACGCGGGGGAGCCGGGATGACACTGGGCCACGCGCGGAGTCTAGGGGGTGGACCCCCGCTCACGCGGGGGAGCCTGAACGTCGCGAACCCACTGTAATCGTCGGCCAGGTGGACCCCCGCTCACGCGGGGGAGCCCGGCGCGAAGTCACGCGGCGCGACGTCGAGCGAGGTGGACCCCCGCTCACGCGGGGGAGCC
>CAIVJW010000226.1 GCA_903906315.1 uncultured delta proteobacterium
GTATTGCCAGGGAAACGGAGACTGCCTGGAGACGAAGTAGACGCGCCCGGGCGCGCCTCCGTCAGCCCCGCACGACCTCGTCGCCGACCTCGTCGCCGACCTCGTCGCCCACGTCGAAATCGAGCGTCGCGCGCTCGCGCAGGAGCGCGGCGAGATCCTCGGTCGTGAGCTTCGTCGGGGCGCCGTGCTCCTCGTCGAAGAGGACGCCGGCGAGCGCGCGCTTGTCGGCGTGCATCGTCAGCACCTGCTCCTCGACCGTGCCGCGAGCGACGAGCCGCACGACGGTGACGGCGCGCGTCTGGCCGATCCGGTGCGCGCGGTCGGTCGCCTGGTCCTCGACGGCCGGGTTCCACCACGGGTCGAGGTGAACCACGTAGTCGGCGGCGGTGAGGTTGAGCCCCGTGCCGCCGGCCTTGAGCGAGATCAGGAAGACGGGCGCGTCGCCGGTCTGGAACGCCTCGACGCAACCCGGCCGCTGGTCGGCCGGCGTCGACCCGTCGAGGTACTCGTAGCGCACGCGGCGAGCGTCGAGGGCCTCGCGCACGAGGGCGAGGTGGCTGGTGAACTGGCTGAACACGAGCGCCTTGTGCCCGCCCTCCGCGAGCTCCTCGACGATCTCGAGCAGCGCCGCGAGCTTCGACGACGGCACGGTCGACCCCGCGTCGAACAGGCGCGGGTGGCACGCGAGGCGGCGGAGCTTCGTCAGCCACGCGAGCATCAGGAAGCGGGCGTCCTCGTCGCGCGGCGCGGCGATCGCCTCGATCGCGGCCAGCCGCGCCGCTTCGTAGAGCGTGCGCTCCTTGGCCGAAGGCTCGACGAGGCGCGTGACCTCGGTCCTCGGCGGCAGCTCCGGCGCGACCTCGGCCTTCGTCCGGCGCAGCATGAACGGCCGCACGACGCGCGCGAGGGCCGCGATCCTGGCGGGGCTCCGCGTGCGCTCGATCGGCGCCGCGAAGCGGTCGCGGAAGTGCTCCCAGCTGCCGAGCACGCCGGGCGTGATCACGCGCATGAGGCTCCACAGCTCGCCGAGGTGGTTCTCGACGGGCGTGCCGGTCAGCGCGATTCGCACCTCGGCGCGCAGATCGCGCACCGCGCGGGAGCGCCGGGTCGCCGCGTTCTTGATGGCCTGCGCCTCGTCGAGCACGAGCGTCGCGAAGGGCACGGCGGCGAGCTCGGCCGCGTCGAGCGTGACGATCGCGTAGCTCGTGACGAGCACGTCGTTCGCCCCGATCTGCGCGAGCGCGGTCGCGCGGTCGGGGCCGCGGTGGAGGCGCACGCGGAGCCCCGGCGCGAACCGCGCGGCCTCGGCTACCCAGTTGGGGCCGACCGAGGTCGGCGCGACGACGAGCGCGGGGCCCTCGCTCGCGCGGTGGAGCAGGAGCGCGAGCGCCTGGAGCGTCTTGCCGAGGCCCATGTCGTCGGCGAGGCACGCGCCCGCGCCCCACGCCGCGAGCCGCGCGAGCCACGTGAAGCCCTCGACCTGGTAGGGGCGAAGCGTGGCCTCGAGGCCGATCGGCACCTTCGGATCGAGCGCCTTCGCGGCGTCGACGCGCCGGAGCAGGCTGCGGAAGCTGGCGGCCGCGACGAGGTCGGCGGGGGCCGTGACGAGGTCCTCCAGGCGAGCGGCCGCGAGCGGCGAGATCTCGAGCCCGTGCTTGCCGTCGAAGACCACCCCCTCGACCGACTCGAGCCGGTCGCGGAGGGATCGCTCGATGGCCGCGAAGCGCCCCGGCGAGACGGCCACGTAGCGGCGACCCGCGCGCACCGCGCCGATCAGGGCCGCGAGGGTCACCGCGTGCCCGTCGACCTCGACGGACCCGTCGATTCCGAACCAGTCGCGCGCCTCCTTCACCTGGACCCGGAGCTGCGTCGACATCGGGTCGACGCGGATCACGCGGCCTGCGGGCCACTCGACGTCGAGGTCGGCGGCGCGGTCGCGCAGCGCGGCGACGAGGTCGAGCGCGCGCTCCTCGGCGAGAATGCGGAAGCGGAACGGGCCCGAAGCGTCCGCCTCGTGGAGGGGCAGCGTGGGGACGAGCGCCTCGACCGCGCGCACCTCCGCCTCGAGGTCGCGGCGAGCGAAGACCCGCCGCGCGGCCTGCACGTGGCGCGTGACCGACGGCCCGTCGCCCGGCGCCCACACCTGCCCGCCGACGAGCGGCCGCACACAGAGCTCGACGTCGATCGACGCGCCCTCGATGGGGGTGAGGCGCACGAGCGGCCGGAGCGAGGCAGGCACCTCGCCGCCGTCGAGCGCCTCGGGCAGGTCGAGATCGAAGCTGTCGGAGTGCATCGCGAACCGGCGCACGATCTCGTCGTGGCTCTCGGGCGGGAACTGCGCGCCGTAGGTCGTGAGCGCGCGCGCGACCGCTATCGCCACCGGATCGACGCGCGCGACGAGGAGGCGCGGCCCGACGGGATCGACCGCGATCACGTGCCGATCGGACGGCGCGGCGGGATCGGTGCCGTAGGAGGCGCTCGCCTGCGGCTCGCGGGCGAGCGCGGCGAGCACCTCCGGCGCGATCGGCAGGGGGCCGGCGTAGAGGCGCGCGGCGAGGTCCCCACCGCCGGCGTCCTCGAGCGCGACGCGAAGCCGCGCCATGGCGACGGTGAGCGGCACGTCCTGCCCATCCTTCGCCAGCACGACGCGCGGGTGCCCGACGAGCGCGATCAGGAGCGCGGCCGTCTCGTCGCCCGACGGCGAGCGAGGCGCGTAGTAGCCGCCGGCTTGCGCCATCAGCAAGCGGAGCGGCGGGCCGTCGAGCGGGCTCTGCAGGAGCAGGGCGCCGCGCGTGAGGCGAGAGGTCGGGACCCGCGTTCCCTTCATGAAGCCGCCGCTCTTCTTGGCCCGCAGCGCGACGAGATCGACCGTCGCGCGCAGACCGTCGAGGGCGACGCGCCACACGAAGCGATCCTCGGGCGCGGCCTTGATCGGCGCGCGCACCGCCTCGACGCGCCGATCGAACGCGCGCGCGAACCGAGCCCACGGGGGCGCGGCGAACGCGAAGGCGAGGACCTCGTGACGCGGCGACGGCGGCTCGTGGAGGAACTCGATCGCGGCGTCGAGGGCGCGCGCCAGGTGCGCGGCGCAGCTCGCCGACGGCTCGCGGCACGTCGAGCAGACCAACCTGACCGTGCCGCCCGCGAGCGCGATCGTGACGTCGCGCAGCTGGTCGGTCCACGCCTCGACCTCGCGGACGACCAGCGCGACCGGCTCGTCGCACACGCGCACCAGCTTGACCAGCGTGGGGGCCGCGGCGGGATGCGACGCGGGCAGCCCCTCGCGGCAGGCGCGCAGCAGCGCGAGGAGCTTCACGAGCGCGGGATCGGTCGGCGGCCCGCCGTGGGCCGCCATCCACTCGCGCAGGTCGCGGTGGTGTCGCGCGATCTGGGCGCCGCGGCAGAGGTAGCGCGCGGCGCCCTCGGCGAGCGACCGGAGGGCGAGCTGCCCGCGCGCGACCATCAGGTCCTCCATCGTGCCGGCCTGCCGCCCGCTCCGGAAGTGGTCGGGCCGCGCGAGGTACGGAGGAGGCGCGGCCTGAAGCAGCGGCTCGACGCCCACCGCCGTCGCCCAGGCTCTCAAGGCGACGCGGTCGTGCGGCGGTGCGCTGACCCGGATGCGATCGACGTGCGCCGGGTCGGGGCGCGGAGGAGGCGACGCCCGGACGATCACCGGGGTCGGAGCGGGAGCGAGGGCGACGGGCTCCGTCGGCGGGACCTCCGCGGGGAGGTCGCTTGAATCGACGGGAGCCAGGGTCGCCTCGGCGACGGCGGGCGTCGGCGCGGGCGCGGCAGGCTCCGGCGAGGGGCCGGCCTCGGCGCGATCGGCCGCGGCGGGGTCGGCCCCCCGGAGCTCCACGGCGAGCCACGCCGCGAGCGCGCGGACGACCGCCGCCCGCGGCCGAGGCGCGAGCGCCGCGTCGAACCGCGCCGTCAGCAGCGATCCGACCTCGCCCCACCCCAGCTCGTGAAGCGCCCCGTCGAGCGCGGTCGCGTGCCGGACCGAGAGGTCGAGCTCCCGGAACACGTCCTCGACGGGCAGGGCGAGCACCGCACGCCCGGCGGCCCCGTGTCCGCGAGCCCACGCGCCGAGCGCAGCGAGGTCCGTGCGAGGCGGATGCGCATTCAGGGGAGCGGCCATGGCGGGGCTACCTAGCAAGGGGGCGGCGCGGCGGCGAGCGGGACGAAAGCTCCACCCGCGAGCCCCTCGAATCCGGTCGCGCGATCGGCAGATCATGGCTCGAACGACGGGCCTCCACGCCCGGCGCGGGCGGCCGCCGGACGGCGATCCACGTCGCGGCGCCATCGCCCACGCGCGCCGCACGCGCACGCTTCGCGCTGGCGCCGCCCGTCCGATCCACGCGACAATCCCGTCCTCGCCAGTCGACCCCATGCCGAAGCGAACCTCCCCGCAAGAGCCGAAGCTCCCCGTCGACCTCGACTGGCCCTCTGCGGTTGCGCGCGTGCGCCTCGAAGCCCACGCCCGCCGGGCGATCGCGCAGAAAGACCTCACCGCCCTGGGCATCCCGAAGCCCCTCCACACCGAGGCGATCGCGCGCCTCGGCGCCGAGGGGCTCGAGGTCACCCCGAAGGGCGGCCTCCGCGTCCCGCTGCGCCAGCAGATCGCCCATGCGGTCCGCGATCGAGGGAGCGTCGCCGTCGCAGGGCTCGGCAAGGTGGTGGCCGGCGCGACGGGCGCCGAGGCGAAGAAGGTCGCGCTCGCCCTGGTCGGCGAGGCGAGGCTCCGCCTGGTCCGGCGCGGCAAGGTCGACGCCGTCACGATCCCGGAGGCGGCCGTGCTCGACGACGCCGAGCTGCGGTCGCTCGCGCGCGCGTCGAAGGCGCTGGCCGCGCAGTGCGACAACGCGCTCAAGCAGCGCACCCTCGGCAAGACGCTGCTGCGCGACGATGTGCGCGAGCTCCTCCTCGACGTCGTCGTGCGCGCGAGCGGCTCCCCTCCCCCGAAGCGCGATCTCGCCGCCGACGCGCTCGCCGCCGTGCGGCGCTCGACCCGCCCCGACCTCGGGATCGCCTTCGTTCCGGACATCGTCCGCGCGCTCGCGCCCCCGCACGCGACGAGCGCCGTTCACGCGGCGCTGCTCGACCTCGCCCGGACCGGCCGCGTCGAGCTGCGGCCGGAGTCCGGCCTCGGGCGCCTCACGGCCGAAGACCGCGCCCTCTGCCCAGTGACCTCGGACGTGCCCCTCTCGTGGGCCCGATCGCTGGAACCGGCGCCATGAGCCGCCCGTTCGCGCTGGTGCCGGCACAGGCCAACCCCTGGGCTGGCGAGGTCGTCGACCTCGAGAGCCTGCACGCCGACGCGACCGACGCGATCCTCGGCGCCGTGGCGCGGCTGCGCGATCTCGGCCGCGGCGAGGACCGCGACGCAGCGCGCCCCGCCCCGCTCTTCGTCCTCGGCACGGCGGGCATCGGCAAGACGCACCTCTTCGCGCGGCTGCGGCGCAAGCTCGGGCCGCGCGCCGTCCTCGTGCTCGTGCGGCCGCTCGTCGGCTCCGAGATCACGCCGCGCTTCCTGCTCGGGCAGATCCTCGAGCAGCTCGGGCGCGAGTCGTACGGCGTCCGACAGATCGACGCCCTCGCCGCGGCGATCCTCGCGGTGGCGGAGGGCGAAAACCCGCAGTTTCCCCGGGGCTACCTCGACTTCCTGCACAGCCTGCCGGAGCCGCAACGGGCGACGCTGGTCGAGGACGTCATCGAGCACCTCATCGAGCGGCAGCCGGACCTCGACGAGCCGTTCCTGCGCCGGCTGCTCGGCGTGCCGTTCATGAAGCCGCTGGCGCGCGCCGCCGCCCTCGCCTGGCTCGGCGGGCGGGAGCTCGACGAGCCCCAGGCCCTTCGAATCGGCGTGCGCGAGGCGCTCTCGGACGACAGCGTGGCCCGCGGCCTGCGCACGCTCGCCGTGGCCGCCGCCCCAGCGGCGCCGCTCCTCGTCGTCTTCGACCAGCTCGAGAACCTGGTCGACGCCGAGGGGCACCGCGTGCGCGCGTACGGCAACCTCGTCGCGGAGCTGGTCGACGTGGTGCGCGACGTCGTCATCGTGCAGATGGCGCTCGACTCGGAGTGGCAGAGTGGCATTCTCCCCGCGCTGAGCCTGTCGCAGCGCGAGCGCATCGCCGGACGGCGCCACCTGCTCGGGCTGCCTCGCCCCGATCAGCTGCGCGAGCTGCTCGACCTGTGGATTCGCGAGCTGCCCGCCCGGCCGGCGCCGTTCCCGTGGCCCTTCTCGGCGGCCGCGCTCGAGCGCGTCTGCAGCGCCCCCGGCATGACCCCGAGGCGGCTGCTGATCGACCTCGAGAGGGCGCTCGAAGGCGGCGCCGCCGACGACGAGCTGGCGACGACGGCGCCGGTGGAGAGCGCCGAAGACCTGGCGGCCGCCGAGTCCGACATCCTCGCGGCGGAGTGGGAGCAAGCGCTCGCGCGGGCGCGCGCCGACATCGACGCGATGGCCGAGCTCGACCAAGGGCCGGAGCCCGCGCTGATCGTCGACGGCGTGGCGTCGCTCGTCTCGCTCCTCGACGGGCTGCGCGTGCTGAAGAGCAGCGGGCCGGATCTCGTCGTCCTCGAGCGCGGCCGGGCGCGCGTCTCGCTCGTCCTCGTGCACCACCCGGCCCCGCGCAGCGTCGCGAGCGCGTGCAAGCGAATCGCCGGCCTGAAGGGCCCCGTCCTCGCGATGCGCGAGGCGTGGAGAGAGCTCAAGCCGACGTGGGTCGCCACCAAGGCGGAGTGGGACAAGGCCAGGGCGCGCCCCGATCTCGACTGGCACTGGCTCGGACGCGAGGACGCCGTTCGGCTGCTCGCGCTCGGGTCCCTGGCGAAGGACGCGACGTCGCAGGACGTCTCTGGGCCCGACGCGAGGCCGCTGCGGCCCGAGCGCGTCGCGGCCTGGGTGAGGCAGCGCCTGCGGCCCGACGAGTGGGAGGTCGCGGCAGCGCTGCTCGGCAAGGTCGCCGCGGAGGTGCTGGTGGCTCCCGTCGAGCGATCGAAGCCGGCGGGCGCCGCGTCGTCGGCGGGCCCGCTGCGCCTGCTCGACACGCTCGGCGTCGCGTCGATCGATCGGCTCCTCCGGGACCTCGCACGCGAAGGGACCCCCACGACGCGCGCGCAGCTGATTGCCACTCTTCGCGCGGCCGGCGACAGCGTGCGCTTCTACGGCGACGGGGTCGTCTGGTCGACCCGGAGGGCCGGGCGATGAGCGCGACGAGGGCAACCCTGTCCGTCACCGAGGTCCGCAACGCGCTGCGCTGCCCGCGGGTCTTCGCCCTCGGCCGCGCCACTCGCCGCGCCGTCGCCTTCCCGGTCGGGTCCTCGTGCCTCGGAGGCGCGTTCCACCGCGTCGTCGAGCGGTTCGCGCGCACCGTCGCCGACCCGCCCGTCGAGCTGCACGCGCTGCCGCGGGGCGCGTCGAGGAGTGACCTCCGCGCGGCGATGAGCCGATGGCTCCTCGATCTGCTGGTCGACGAGCTCGAAGCCACGACGGCGTATGCGTCGATGCCGGCCGAGGTCGACGACCTCGCCGAGGCGCTGCGCGAGCTCGCCGGCTACCTCGCCTTTCGCCTCGCCGCGTTCCCCGACGCGCCGGCCGCGGCGGTGGCGCAGCTCGTGCGGTCGGGCGAGCGCGAGGTCCGCGCCACGTTCGAGGAGGCCGGCGTCGTCCTGACCGGGCGCGTCGACGCGCTGCACGGGACGACCACCGGATCGCTCGAGGTCGTCGAGTACAAGCTGACCGACGAGGCGAACGCTCCCGTCGATCGCGCGCAGGTCGCGCTCTACCGCGAGCTGCTGCGCCGGGGCGAAGGCGCGGACGCGCGCCCCGTCATCCTGCGCTTCGGGCCCGCGATCACCGTCTCGGACGTGACGGCCGAGAGCGCGGACGCGCTGGTGCGCGGCGAGCTGCTGCCGCTGCTCTCGCGCATGGCGGGCTGGGCTATCGAGCCGGGCGCCGCGCCGCCGACCCCGCGACGCGATCTCTGCGCGGCGTGCCCGGTCGCCGGCGCGTGCGCCGAGATCTACTCCGATCGCCTCCCGGCGCGCGACGACCCGCCCGCGTGCGCGGCGCGGCCTCGCCCCACGGCCGAGGGTGGCCTGACCTCGACCATGCCGGCGCCGACGACGAACGACCGCCCGACCGACACGGTGGGCGAGCTCGAAGCGAGCCAGCTGCGCGATCGCATCCTCGCCGAGCTTCGCAAGGACGGCGTCACCGCGGAGGCCAAGGCCGTGATCGTGGGCCCGACCGTCTACGTCATTCCGGTGTCGCGACCGCGAGGCCCCGTCGGGCACCTCGACCGCGCGGCGGCCGACGTGATCCACCGGCTCGCCGCCGCCGACGGCGTCTCGCTCGAGTACGAGAGGACGGGAGGAAGGCGGCAGTTCGTCGCGAAGCGCAAGCACCCCCGCGCGGTCGCGCTCGCGCCGCTGCTCGCCGCCAAGCGCGAGTGGCTCGCCGAGCGGCCCGGCCGGTTCGTCCTCGGCGAGGAGCCGGGCGGAGACATCGTGACCGGCGATCTGGCCGACTCCGCGACTCCGCACCTCCTCGTCGCGGGCAATTCGGGCAGCGGGAAGTCGGTCTTGCTCAAGACGATCGTCGCGTCACTCGTCCACTTCCACGGGCCGGCCGCGCTGCGCCTGACGCTGCTCGACCCGAAGCGCGTCACGTTCCTCGCGGGCGGCTTCGTCAACGCGCTCCAGGCCCACCTCGACAGCCCCGTGCTCTACGGCCTCGAGGACGCGATGCCGTGCTTCGAGCGGTTCGTCGACGTGATGCAGGAGCGCTATGCGCTCTTCGAGCAAGCGCAGGTCTCCGACCTTCACGAGTACAACGACCGGGTCGCCGAGGGGCGCCGGCTGGCGCGGCACGTGATCGTCATGGACGAGTTTCAGGACATCACCGCCGAGCGCAAGGCGTCGCAGGCCTTCTGCGGCGTCGTGGCGCGGCTCGGCGCGAAGGCGCGCGCCGCGGGGGTGCACCTCGTCCTCGCCACGCAGAGGCCGGATCGCGAGACCGTCCCGCCCTCGCTCAAGGCGAACCTCGGGGGGAAGATCGCGCTGCGCGTCTCGAGCGCGGTCAACTCGCGCGTCATCCTCGACGCAGCCGGCGCCGAGCGGCTGCTCGGCAAAGGCGACCTCTACGCGGAGCTCGGCAAGGGCCTCGTCCGCGCCCAGGCGGCGGTGACCTGAGCGGCGAAGACCGGGCGATCGGACACTGTCGCGTGGCAGGCGCCCGAAACGCGCCCTTTCAATCATCGAGCCCGCGGCTATGCTCCCGGCCGCACTGCTGCGCGCGCCCCGTCGCCGCGCCCAGCGCGCCGGAGGCTTCGATGCTGCGCATCCTTCACACCTCGGACTGGCACCTCGGCGCGTCGATCGAGGGCTTCATCGCCCGCGACGACGACCACCGCCGCTTCCTCGACTGGCTCGTCTCCGCGATCGACGACCACGAGGTCGACGTGCTCGTCGTCGCCGGCGACGTGTTCGACCACGGGCAGCCCTCGGCCGAGGCGCAGCGCCTCTACTACGGCTTTCTCTCGCGGCTTGCGCGGACGGGCCTCCGAAAGGCGGTGTTCGTCGGCGGCAACCACGACTCCGCCGCACGCCTCGACGCGCCTCGCGAGATCCTCGACGGCCTCTCGATCCACGTCGTCGGCGGCGTGGGCGCGGACGAGGCCGCCTGGGAGCGCGCCGTCTGCGCGGTGCCGGGGCGCACCGGCGGCGTCGACGCGGTCTTCCTCGCGGTGCCGTTCGTCCACGAGTTCTGGCTCGGCGTCCGGTCCGGCGTCGAGAGCCCGACGCAGGTCGCGGCTACGCTCGCCGCGCGCCTCCGCGAGCGCTACTCGTCGCTGACCGACCGCGCCGTCGCCCTCGGCGCGGGCGCGCCCGTCGTCGCGACCGGGCACCTCACGTGCGTGGGATACGAGCGCGACGACGCGCCCTTCGTGATCCACCAGATTGGCACGCTCGACGCGCTGCCGCCGTCGGTGTTCGACCCGCGGATCGCCTACGTCGCGCTCGGCCACCTGCACCGGAGCTTCCGCGTCGCGGACAGCCATGCTCGCTACTCGGGATCGCCCATCCCGCTGAACGTCAAGGAGTCGCGATCGCGGCGCGTCGCGCTGATCGTCGACGTCGAGGCCGGCGCCGATCCGGTCGTGCGCACGATCGAGGTGCCGGTCGCGCGCCACGTGATCGAGCTCGCCGGCAGCCCCGCGGAGCTTCGCCACGCGATCGCCGCGCTCGCGTGGGACACGCCACTGCCTCCCATCGTGCTCGTCGCGGCGATGGTCGAGCAGCACGAGGCGGGGCTCGAGGCCGACATCCAGCAGGCCTTCGCGGCGCACCGAGGCGGTCCGACGCTCGCGCGCGTCGTGCAGCGCCCGCGCGGCGCTCGCGAGGGCGACGAGGCCGCCGGGCCGCCGGCGCTCGCCCTGTCGGAGCTGACCCCCGAGGACGTGTTCCGGCTGCTCTGTCGCTCCCGCGGGGTCGAGCTCGAAGATCGCCTGCTCTCGGCGTTTCGCGGCGTCTGCGCGGCGCCGGTGGAAGGGGGGCGCGCGTCGTGAGGTTCCTCCACCTGCGAATCGACAACCTGGCCTCGCTCTACGGCACGAGCGAGGTCGACTTCGAGCACGGCCTCGCCGGCGCGCCGATCTTCCTCGTCACCGGGCCGACCGGCGCGGGCAAGTCGACGCTGATGGACGCCATCTCCCTGGCGCTCTTCGGGCGCACGCCCCGCCTGCGCGAGAAGAACGGCGACGACGAGACCGACAGTCGTCTCGTGATGTCGCGCGGCACCGGCGCGTCGGCCGTCTCGCTGACGTTCAGCAAGATCGAAGCGGGCCACGCGCGGCGCTACCGCGCGGGCTGGTCGTGCCACCGCGCGCATCAGAAGCCCGAGGGCGAGCTCCAGAAGCCGAGGCGGTCGATCGAGCGGCTCGAGGACGACGGCGGGTGGAAGCTGCTCGGGTCGGGGCAGCTCGTGAAGGACTACGCGCCGCAGTTCAAGGCCGTGCTCGAGGGGCTCACGGCCGAGGACTTCGAGCGGTCGATCCTGCTCGCGCAGGGCGAGTTCACCGCGTTCCTCCGCGCGACCGAGGGCGAGCGCGCAGCCATCCTCGAGCGGCTCACGAATACGGCCATTTACAAGGAGATCGGGCGACGCGCGGCCGACCGACGGCGCGAGGCCCAGGAGGCGTACGACAAGGTCGAGGGCCTGGTCGCGGGGGTCCTGCTCGCGCCGGAGGAGGACGAGAGGCGCTGGGGCGGCGAGCGCGACGACGCGGAGAAGCTCGGTGCCGCGCTGCGCGCACGGCACGAAGAGGCGGGTCACGCGCGGCAGTGGATCGAGACGCGCGCGGCTCTCGCGCAGGCGCTCGGGGGCGCCGAGGCGGCCGTCACCTCGAAGCGCAGCGCGATCGAGGCCGATCGGGGGTCGCTCGATCGGCTCGCGGAGGCCTCGCGGTGCGCTCCGGCGGCGCCGCTCCTCGACACGGCGACGCGACTCGAGGGCGAACGCGACACGCTCGCGGCCGCGCTGCCGGAGCTGCGCGAAACGGGCGCGAAGCTCGCGACCGACCACGGCGCCGCAGTGGACGGTCACGCGCGCGCGGCCGAGGCCTCGCGGGTGGTCGACGAGCGGGTCGCGGCGGGCCAGCCCGAGCTGGTCGAGGCGCGGGCGCTGCGGGTACGAAAGGCCGCGGCCGACGGCGAGCTGGCGAAGGCGGAGGCCCTCGGCGCCGAGGCCGATCGACACCTCACGAAGCTCGATCGCGAGCGCTCCCGCAAGGACGAGGCGTGGAGGGGCGCCGTCGAAGCGTTGACCGAGGCCGCGGGCCAGCGGGGCAAAGTCGAGGCGGCGCGACCGCTCGTGGTGGAGCTCGCGGGGCTGCGCGTGCAGCTCGAGGCGATCGCTCGCGCGAGGAAGGAGGTCGACTCGCTCGCGAAGAAGCGCGCGAAGGACGCGACGAGATACGCCACCGAAGCGGGCTCGATGGCGACGCAGGGGGGCGCCCTCGAGCAGGCCAAGGGCGAGCTCGCGGTGCTCGCGGCGGCGCGCGTCGACGCCGAGGAGGCCCTGGGCACGGCGCTCGAAGGGGCGGCCGACGCCCGCGCGCGCCGCGACGACCTACGGCGACGGACCGAGACCCTCACAGGCCGCGGCGAGGCGCTCCGCGTGGCGCGCCGACTGGACGCCGAGGTCACGCGGCGATCCGGTGAGGTCACCGACCTCGCTGCGGCGATCGAAGGCGCGGCGACGGGGCTTCGGGACCACGAGGCGGCGATCGCGGCCGCGGCGCAGGAGGCGCACGCGGCGCGCGAGGCGATCGGGGTCCAGGGCGTGCGGCTCGCGGACCTGCGCTGGGCGCTCGGCGTCGCGGAGCACCGATCGCGGCTGCGCCACGGGGAGGCTTGCGCGCTGTGCGGCAGCGAGGCGCACCCGTTCGTCGACGATCGTCGGTTTGCCGACCACGACCGTGAGGTCGCGACGCGGGTGGCCGAGCTGGAGGCCGCGCACGCCGAGGCCGATCGTGGCCTCGCGGAGGCCGAGTCGCGGCGGACGCTGCGCGAAGCCGCGCGGGCGGCGCTCGCGGCCACGCGCGACGGGCTCGCGGCTCGGCACACGGAGTCGGTCCGCGCGCTCGACCAGGCGCGCGCCGAGATCCTCGCGCCGCTTCGCGCGCTCGGCCTTGCGGACGCGGGCGCCGACGCCGCAACGTTCGCCCGGGCAGACGGGGAGATCGCCGCTGCGCGCGACGAGATCCAGGCGGCGACGGCGCGGATCGACGACGCGGACGCGGCGGCCGCGCGCGGTCGAGACGCCCACGAGGCGCGGTCGCGGGCCATCGCTGCGCTCGTCACGGAGGTCGCCACCGCCCGCGCACGGCTCGAGGCGCTCGGGGCGACGATCGACGCGGACACGCAGACGGACCTCGCGGCGAGGGCGACGGTCGAGGCGGACGAGGGCGCGCTCGGCGCGGCGCTCGCGGCGCGCGGCGTGACGACGCCGATGCGCGCAGGGCGCGCCGACCTCGCGGCCGGAGTGGCCGAGGCCGAACAGCTCGTCGCCGCCCTTCGCGCGGCGGACCGCGCCTTCGAGGCGGCGACGAAGGCCGAGTCCGACACGAAGGCAGCGCTCGATCTCGCCGTCGCCGCGCTCGCGACCAAGCGCGACGACGCGACGCAGCTCGTCGCCGTGCGCGAGGAGCGCGCGGCGCGCGTAGCGGAGCTCGCCCCCGCCATCGCCGCGGTGATCGGCGGCGCCGACCCGGACGAGGTCGAGCGCGCCCGCAACGCCGAGGCGACGGCTGCGCGCAAGGCCGCGGACGAAGCCGGGCGGCGCGCGAATGCTCTCGGAAGCCAGCTGGCCACGGCGCGCGCGCTGAGCGACGAAACGGCGAACCGCCTCGGCGCCGCGACGACGGCCGCCATCGAGGCGGCGACCGCCCTCGAGGCGACGCTCGTCGCCCTCGGCGTCGCCGATCGCGCAGCCCTCCGCGCGCGGATCGTGGACGACGCCGAGAGGCGCCGCCTCGTGGCCCTCCAAAAGGCGCTCGAGGACGCGATCACGACCGCGGTCGCGCAGCACGAGGTGGCCGTCGCGAGCGCAGCGCGGCACGACGCCCGGCGGCCCGCCGGGGTGGTCGACGGCCGCGACGCCGCCGCCATCGCCGAGGAGCTCGCGACCCTCGCGTCCGATCTCGCCCGCGCCGACGAGGTCCTGGCCGATCGGCGCGTCCGCATCGCGGCCCAGGCGGACGCTCGCGCGAAGCGGGCGGAGCACGAGGCCACGCTCACCACGGCCAAGGGCGAGCTCGCGATCTGGCAGCAGCTCCACGGCCTCATCGGTGTCGGTGAGGGCGAGGAGTTCAAGCGCTACGCCCAGCTCCACAACCTCGACCTCCTGCTCGCCAAGGCGAACCACCACCTGCGCGTGCTCGCGCCGCGCTACGAGCTCGTCGGCGCCGAGACGGACGCGGGCGCGCGCCGGCTCGCGTTCGCGGTCCGCGACCAGTGGCAGGCCGGCCGCATGCGCCCCCTGACCACGCTCTCGGGCGGCGAGTCGTTCCTCGTATCGCTGGCGCTCGCGCTCGGCCTCGCCGACTTCCGCGCGGTGCGCATGCCGATCGAGACGCTGCTCCTCGACGAGGGGTTCGGCACGCTCGACCGCGAGACGCTCGGCGCCGCCATGAACGCCCTCCAGGCCCTGAACGCGCGCGGCACGCAGGTGGGCATCATCAGCCACGTCGAGGGGCTGCGGGACGCCATCCCGGCGCACGTCATCGTGGACCGGCAAGGCGGCGGACGGTCGACCGTGCGCGTCGTCGGCGGGCGCTGACACGGCGGCTCGTTTCGACCTCGCCGTGATCTCGCTCGCCGGCCAGACGCGCACGCGGATCTGCGCGAGCGACCGCCTCGGTTCGCGGCAGGTCGCGCGAGCCGACGCCGAGGACGCGGCCGATCACGTCGTCGCGGACACGCTCCTGCGCTTGCTCGCGTTCGAGGGCGCGGAGCCGCCCGATCACGGAACGGGCCCGCGCACGCCACCACTGAACACGTTCAGTGGGCTGCTCGGTCGGCGGAGCGGCGCCCGCGGCTTCGTGCGGCCAGCGCGAACGGGCACGGACCCCGTTCCGTGAAGCGTTCGGGCCTGGCGCCTGCGCCGTCGACGCCGCCCGGAGCAGAGCTCGAGGCCGTCGACGAGGACCGGCTTGCGCTGCGTCCACGGGGTGCCGAGCGGCCGCGAGGTCGCGTCGTTGCTTCGCGCGAAACGAGCGCGAGAAACCCGGTCAGCTTCCGCGGGCCGCCTCCGTCCTGGGGTCGTGCGAGCCGCTGCGCTCGCGTCCGCCCTCACGAAAGGACTCGCATGATTCCCTGCCAGTGTTGCCGCCAGGAGTACCCGAAGACCTGGGCGTGGTTCGTTTGCGGGGACTGCAGCTTCAGGGTGTGCTCCGCTTGCCTGGGGCGTCACTCCGGCCCCTACGGGTCCGGTGGGTTCAAGTGCAGCCAGTGCGCCTTCGGACAGATGAAGTCGACGTGACGATCCCGGTCGCGGAGGCGGGATCGGGGTCGGGATCGGCGAAGCGACGCCTCGGCGCCCTCGCGCGCGGGGCAGCCCACGTCGCGCTGGTCGGCTTCATCACGCTGCCCGCCGCGCCGGCCTCCGGCCCCGCAGGGCCCGCATCCTCCTACCTCTCGCTTGGCGTCCTTGGCGTCGTTGGCGTCATCCTCGGCCCGCACCGCGGCGCCCGTGAATGCGTACCCCGGCCGATCGGTTCGAGCGCGCCGCGGTTCGGCGCCGGTCGCGGAGCGGGTCGAGGTAGGCCTCGGCACGCCGCACCCACCGCCGTGCGCGAGCCTCGGACGCGCGCGGCGGCGCGTGCGCGAGGGCGGCCTTCGCTTCCTGCACCGCGACGCGCCGGGTGGCAGCACGGAGCTATCCTTCCTTCCTGCGCGATCGGCCCTGGGACCGCGGCCCCTTCACCGCCGACCACCTGCACCCGGGCGACCCCCACGAGCTCGTCGACGGGCACGCCGACCGGTGCGCGCCCGTCGGCGGTCGGCACGCCGACGCCAACCTCACCGGCGCCCTCCTCGCGGCCGATCCGGACGTCGTGTCCGCCGGGGTCGATGCGGGCTTCAGCCCCGAGGCCGGCGCGGTGTCGTCGACGAGGAGGAGTGCGCGGGTCGGGGTAGAGCCGGCTGAAGAAGTCGCCGACGTTGTCGAGGCCAGTCCGATCTGCGGGCATGCGGGCTCTCTCGCGGGAAGGGGCTCGGGGTGGGCGCGGTGGTCCGGGGCGGCGGCACGGCGTATCCTTCGCGCATGGGCGACGCGGCAAAGGCACGACGGACGGACGCGGAGCTGCGGGCGGCGCTCGAGGCGCTGCCCGAGGGGCAGAAGGGCGAGATCCTCGACGGCGAGCTGTACGTGCAGCCGCGGCCGCGAAGTCGGCACGCGCGGGTCAACGTCTCGTTCGCTGCACAGATCGGGCGTGTCGTCGACGATTTCGACGCGACCGGGTCAGGCTCCTGGATCATCCTCGTCGAGCCGGGGATCGAGCTGCCAGGCGCTCCCGAGGTCGCCCCCGACCTCGCCGGCTGGCGCCGCGACCGGTTCGAATGGCCCGACGACGAGCCGATCCGCGTCGTCCCCGACTGGGTGTGCGAGGTGCTCTCGCCCTCGAACGCCAGCTACGACCGCCGCGTGAAGTTCCCCTTCTACGCCCGCGTCGGCGTGCCCTGGCTGTGGGTCGCCGACCCGCGCGAACGGACCATCGAGATCCGGCGCCTCGAA
>CAIVJW010000227.1 GCA_903906315.1 uncultured delta proteobacterium
CGACGCGACCGCCCGGCAGAACCATCGTGAGGGAATTATGTGCGCGTGCAGCCGGCGACGCCGCGGCCCCCAGCAGCTGGTCTCGCCCCAGTCTGCGCATACCGCCGGTCGCTGCATAATGCCGCTTATGCGCTGCGCACCATAAGAGGCAGTTCCGCCTCAAATACATCGACCGCGTCCAGCCGAGCTTCCGCGCCTCGGCCCTCGCCTTCGGAACCGCGTGGCACGTGGCCATCGGCGAGCACCTCCTCACCTCGACGATCACCGAGCCGCGCCCCGTCGACGAGCTGCACGATCTCTTCGTGTTGGCCCTCGACGAGCAGCTCGACGGCGACCGCCCGCCCGTGCTGTTCGACGACGGCGAGGACCGTGATGTTCTCGTCGGCCTCGGCCGCCGCATGCTCGCCGTGTTCATCGAGCGCGTGCCGATGCCCGAGGAGGTGCGGGCCGTCGAGGTGCCGTTCTCGATCGACCTCATCGATCACCAGACCGGCGAGGTCCTGCCGCCACTCGTCGGCTCCGTCGACGCGCTCGTCGTGAAGAACGGCGAGCTCACGGTCTGGGAGCTGAAGAGCGGCAAGAGGAAGTGGCCGGCCGACCAGCTGGCCTACGACCTGCAGCCGACGGCCTACCGGATCGGGATGCGCGTCCACGGCATCGAGAGCGTCGCGCTCGAGCTCCTCGTCACCACCAAGGCCAAGGTGCCGGACGTGCAGCTCGAGCGCCTCGTTCGCGGGCGACAAGATGAGCGCGACCTGATCGCGACGGCGGCGTCCGTCGTGCGCGCCGTCGAGGCCGGTGTCGATCACCCGATCCGCGGGTGGATGTGCCGGGGCTGCCCCTACGCCGGAGCGTGCCGATGAAGCTGCACGAGGCCCCGGTCGCGCTCGCCTGCGACGGCACGGTGCTGCTCAACCTGGCCGAGTTCGACGGCACGACCGACCTCGAGACCGCCGTGGCCGTGGCGCGTCAGCAGGGCGGCGTGGTGTTCATCGGCGTGGTCATGACCGGCCGGGAGGCCAAGGACGCCCTGCGGTGCCTGCAGGACGGCTTCAGCGAGGCCGGCGCGTACGCGATCGGGGCGCGGCAGCGGCGCGCTCGGCACCGCGGGTAGCGGCAGGTCGCCGCAGAGGTCGACCAACACGGACCTGGCGGCTGACGGCGGCACGAGGACGTCGCGCCTACGGCGCCTTCGGCGGTCGACCCGGCCCGCGCTTCCTCGTCTTCGGCTTCGAGAACAGGTCTGCCATCGAGGTGCCGAGCGCGTCCGCGAACCGGGACAGGCTCAGCACCTTGAGGTTCTGGCGACCCCCCTCGATCGCCTGGACGTACCGGAGGCTGACGCCGACCTCCTCGGCCAGCGCGGCCTGCGTGAGCCCCGTCGCCGCGCGCAACTCCGCCATCCGCAGCCCAAGGTCACGGAGGACGGGGTCGACGGGAGCAGGCGGCGACGGCACCCCGCTGGTCGTGCCGGGGAACTGTCCCTAGAAAAACGCCACGCACATATCGTATTATGTCGCCGAACCAGAACATCTGGGCGCCGGTGGGCCCGCGGTCGTCACCCGAGGCTGCGGGGCCGGACGGGAGCATGTCGAACATGAACCAGGTGTGCGCGCAGTGTGGGGCGGTCGGCTTCCACGCGCCGGGGTGCGGACTCGGGCAGATCTCCGCGCCGCTCCAGCAGGCGGCCCAGAACTCGGCGATGATCCAGGCCGGGGTAGGCAACCTCCAGGCGGAGGTCGGGGGACTGCAAGCCGACGTCCAGGCCGGATTCGGCGCTGTCCGTCACCAGCTGCAGTTCGCGAACGTGCTGGCCGTCGCCGCCATGGGGGTGGCTGTACAGCAGCTTGGGCACCTCAGTTCGATCGACGCGTCCGTGGGACGCCTCGTCGCGTACCAGGAGCGGCAGGCCGCGCTCACGCAGGTGCTGTTCGAGCTCCAGCAGAAGGGGGCCTACGTCACGGAGCTCGCGCGCACTGATGCGTTTTCGGCGGGCATCTACGGTCGCCTCTTTGTCGAGGGGGTCGCCGGCGCCGGGATCTCGGCCGAGGCCTTCGACAAGCTCGAGTACAAGCACGAGTTTGCCGCGGTCCTCGGTCGGCTGCGTGCAGCCTGGACGCCCTTCGCGCTGCGGCCGGACATGGCACAGCGCGCCGGGGCGTTTCTGGCGGCCGCCCGCGAGGCTGCAAGCTGGCAGAACGTGCAGGTGCCGGACGAAGCTCAGGTGAACGCGACGTTCAGGAATGCCGCCGAAGTGCGGGCCGAGAGGTACCGCCGCATTCCCGAAGCCGCGGAGCGCAAGCAGCGCGCCAATAGGACGATCCTCGGACTCGCCGTGGCGCTCGCGGTCGGGTTCGTCGTCCACATCGTGTTGATCGCCATCCGCTCGTTTCTGGACGGTGGCCTCGTGGACGTTCTGACCGCCCTGCTGGTGCTCGTCGAGACTGGGGTCGTGACCACAGGGGCCATCCTCTACGCGATGAGCGCCGGTGGCCCGCCTTCGTTCGGACCGGATCCAGACGAGGTCGAGCGGCAGGCGTTCGCGATGAAGGAGGTGCTCGAGCGCTACCGCGCGTTCGCGTCACGACCCGACGGCGCCCGGCTCGTCGACGAGGTCCTCCGAGCCCACCCCGCGCTGCGGCAGCAGTAGTCGCTGCGTCTTTGCCAATCAGCAGAGGAAACCCATGAACAACTGGCACATCATGTTTCCCGATGGCCGCACCGTGGGACCGGTCACGACCGAGCAGGTGCGGTACGAGGTCGCGGCGGGCCAAGTCCCGCCCGGCACCACAGCCTGTCAGGTCGGTGCCACGCAGTGGGTGCCGGTCACGACCATCGCGGAGTTCGGCCCGCCGTCTGCGTCGTTCGATACTTCCGGCGGTTCACCACGCGAGGCAGGCTATCTACAAGGCGTCACGCCGAACCCCGGGCCGGGGTGGAATCAGCAACAGAGCCCGCCTCCCGCCCCGTCCGATTGGCCTAAGTCAGTCGAACGCGTGCAGACGCGACCGACAAACACCCTGCTCAAGGCGGGTATTGCCAGCGCAGTAGCCATCGCACTGCTCACGGCAGTTGGTGTGGCGGTACTGTTCTCACGCCCCGCGACGGGGCGATTTTGTTCGACCACGAACCGAGAAGATGACTGCTACGACTTCAATCCATGGACGATGAAGGCGGCGTGGCACTCGCCTGATGGAAGCGTGTCTAGGGTTCACATTGACCAGAGGTCTTCGACCCGCTTCGTCTACCAAGGGCGCAAGCTCATCGAGTTGGTGTTTGTCGATCGAAGGACCTTCGTGGTGTACGTCGCGGGCAGGAAGGACGAAACTTACGAGCTTCAATGAGTGCGCGCAGGTCGAGGGGATCCGATCGGGGCAGTTCTCTCCACGGCGCCGCGCTGGGCCCTTGGCCTTCTGGGTGCATATCCGGCGCTGACACCTCACGCTGCGACTTTCACGGGCGCCGCGTAGCTCTGGACGAGCTCCCGGTGCAGTGCCTCGAAGCGCTCGGAAAGCAGCGAGGCTCGGAAGAGCAGAATCGTCTGGCCAC
>CAIVJW010000228.1 GCA_903906315.1 uncultured delta proteobacterium
GACCTACCGGATCGAGGTCGAGAGCTCACCTGCACCGGTCTCGGAGCAGTCGGAGTCGGGTCGGCCGCTCGATCCGCGGCCGTCGGCGGGCGCGGACCCGGGTCGGGACCTCGCGGCGGATGGTCGCGGACCGAGCGGGGTCGGGTCGGGACCTCGCGGCGGATGGTTCGGGCGGGTCAAGCTGGGGGTGCGGGCTGGGGTCGAGCCACGTGGCCGTGACGCGGTAAGCTCTCGCCATCGACCCCGGACTGGTCGCCCTCACGCGAGCGCTTCTCTGCGAGGCGGGTAGGCGCTCCAAACGCGATCCGGTCGGGTAACCCCCCGGTCGAGCCCGCCGAACCTCCCCGGAAGTGCGCTCAGAAGACATGAGATCTCCTCCGCGGCGTCACGTCTAGCCTCCTCGGCGCGAGGCCCAAGACTGCGCGATCCTGCAGGAAATCGGTCCACAGAGCAAGGCTGGCCGATCTTCGCGCCTCCCCCGCCCATATCGCCCGGGGACGCCGACTTTCAGCCAACCCCCGCTGCAGGTCGGACTCACCTTTCCCCTTCACGCGGCGAGTCGGTCCGCTTGAAGCGGCGAAAGGTGAGTCAGGCTCGAGTTTCGCCGTTCTGGGCGACACCCCCTGGCCCCCCAGCCCCCTTTCCCCCGCTCTCGGGGGAAAGAGGGAGGGTTCGCGTCGAAGCGCCTTCTCCTCCACTTCCCCCGGAAATCGGGGGAAGGGGGTTCGCGAAGCCGCGATCGCCACAGGAATGAGCGAAACCCGAGCCATATGGCCAACAACTACGCCGACACAGGGGCCGTCACGAGTCAGTCCCCGGCCACAACTTCGCCCACGAGCTCGATGTCGAGGTTGTTGACGCCGTTGACGTCGACGTCGCCGAGGTGCGCCCACTGATAAGGAGGCTCCGTCGCCATCGACCAGAAGTCGGTCCCCGCGGTGCTCGGGCTCTTGCACATGGACACGCACACGCTCTTGTCGCCGACGCGATTCATCTGCACCGCGACGAACAGCGATTCGCCGGCCGCCAGCACGATCGGCGTCGCGAGATCGAGCCGGAATCCGTGCAAGGGGTCACCGTCCGTCTGGGTGATGGCGACGTCGAGGGTCTGGACGATCTCGGGCGTCTCCGCGGGAAGCTCGGTCGTTCCGCGATATAGCTCGACCTTGAAAGGGGTGGTCGCATCACATCCAACTCCGAGGTCCTCCTTGCCCACGGCTTGAATCCGGAGCTGGTCGACGCGAAACGGACCTACGGAAGGCGTCAGGCGCCCGGCCGCGCGCAGGCCCTGCTCGGTTGGCCCAGCTCCAGCCGACCGGACATCGACGCACTCCGGACCGTAATTGGTGACCACGACGGGGTCCGGCGCCAGGCTTCCGACCGGAACCTGGACCGTCGCGCGGATGATTGCATCCAGGGCCGGGTAGTCGGGAAGCGACTCGATGTCGCTCCAAGTGTCGCCCTGCCGAATCCAGGTCCGACCGTCCGGCTCGCTGCCGTCCATTCCGAGCTTCAGCGTTCCCGTGCCCGGTTGCGTCAACCACTGCATTGCCAGGAAGAAGTCCCCCGACACGTTCAGCGCCGCAGACCGCAAATCGACATGGACGTGGTTGATGCCTTTGGCCGGGGAGGGCCCGACCACCAGCGGGGAGCCGTCGAGCGGGTAGAGCGCCGCGCCCGGCGAGCCGCCCGCTTCAGCGCCGAGCACCCACAACCCGAACGGCTCGGCGCCGGTGACCATGAAGTACGCCTCGTCGAGGGTTGATCCGTCCGGCACCGTGAACCGGACCGCGACGGTGTCCCCAGCTGCGGTGCCTGGCAATCGAAAGGCGCCGCGTCCATCGTCGTATGCGAGCGTACGCGACTCCATGGCTGGGCTGCCCCCCGCTCCAGCGCCACCAGCGCCACCTGCGCCACCGACGCCAGCGCCACCTGCGCCACCGCTAGCGCCACCGACACCAGCGCCACCGCCGGCGCCGGCGCCACCGCCACTGCCAATGCCACCGACGCCACCGCCACCGCCGGCCCCGGAGTCGGTGCCACACCCTGCGAACAGGAAGGCGCCGAGCGAAGCAACCAAGACGGAATGCATAGCTCGCATGAGTGTCACCTCGGCCCGAAGCCGACTGCATACGGCATACCGCAACGCCCGCGGACCCTTCGGGCCCTAACTACCGAGGAAGCCTCGAGCAGTATCCGCGTATTTCGCCTCAGGGGTCCCCCGCCCGAGCACCTCCTCGTCTCTCGTGCGGGCGCCGCGCCGCGCGCGTCGTGCAGGTGCGCAAGGCGTTCGCAGGCGGTTCCGACCGCGGCCGACGTCGCGCGCCCGGTCCCCAAGGTCGTACTCGCGCGCGAATGCGGCCGTCGATACGGAAGCTGGTGCGCGCAGGCCGTGCACGGCACGCCTCACGGCTTCGACGCGCAACCGACGCGGCATGTCTGCAGCCGGTGCGGCGGAGACGCAGCAGGCGCGCGACCCCGCGGAGACGCCCTGTGGACGGGACGTCCTCCGGTGGGACGCGCCCTATCCAGACCATCGCAGAAAGGCCCTCCGGAGCTCGAACGTCGCGGATTGCTGAACCGTTGCCATCCCCCCAACCCCTGTCCCGGCGAGAGGGGGGCCCCGAAGCCGGACTTCTCCCCCTCTCCCCATGAGAGAGGCGGGTCTGGCCGAGCGCGGTCCGCTGGCTCGTAAGGCCGTGGACCGGATGGATGGGGAGCGAGAGCAGCGCCGAGGACGCCAGAGCGCCAGGGAGAGATTCGGACGGCCGCGAGCCTCCACGTCGACGCAGGGCGCATCCGCCGGCCGGCCTCCGGCCCCGCAGGGCCCGCCTCCTCGCACCTCTCTCTTGGCGTCCTTGGCGCCCTCCTCGGTCCGCACCGCCGCGCCCGTGAAGGCGTACGCGATCGGTCCCGGCGCTTCCTTGCCGGCGTGGCGCAGCCGCCCCGCGAGGCCCGACGCCGCCTCCCCTCACCCCACCGCGCGCGCCTCGGTGCGCCGCGGCGCCTCCGCGTCGACGGGCACTCCGTCGAGGTACGCGACCTCGTTCCCGAGCGTCGCGGGCACACGCGGGCCCAGCGTGAGGATGCCGACGAGGTTCAGCGGGTCGCACGCCGAGAGGCGCACGGTCTCGCCGCGCGGGGCCTCGCGGCGCACCGCGCGCAGCGCCTCGAGCGCCTCGGGCGACGCGAACTGCTCGCCGACGAAGCCCGCGACCA
>CAIVJW010000229.1 GCA_903906315.1 uncultured delta proteobacterium
CGAGCACGAGCGCGCAGGGCGGCGGCGGCAGCACGGGCGCCGGCGGCGGCGCGGGAGGCTCGACGAGCGCGGGAGGCGGCGGCGGGAATGTGGGCGGCGCGGGCGGCGCGGGCGGCTTCGTGCCCTCACCGAAGCTCGTCGGCTGTGCGGACGGGTCCCGCGAGGGCTTCGCCCCGATAGCCAAGCACCCCGCGATCGCGGCGTGCAACGGCGCCTGGGATCAGGCGGGCATCTTCGACATGCCGGTGCTCTGCAACCGCGAGGCGGGCAACGACGGCCTGAACGCTGCGGGCGCGGGCTGCACGGTGTCGGACCTGTGCGCCGACGGCTGGCACGTCTGCCGCGGCAAGGACGACGTGATCTCGCGCAACCCCCACGGCGGCGCCATCGAGGAGGGCTGCGCCGGCGTGATGGACGGCGCGGCGAGCCCGGTCTTCTTCACGACGCAGATGTCGTCGACCGGCGCGTTCGAGTGCGCGTCGGGCGTGGACGCGACCAACGACCTCTTCGGCTGCGGCGATCTCGGCTGCGACTTCACGAGCGAACCCGCCGTGAAGGCCCTCTGCGCGCCGCTCGTCATGTCGTCGCACGACCTCTGCAAGGGCCTGCGCAACGACCTCGGCTGCGGCGACTGGTGCAACCACCTCGGCAAGTACCCGGCGCTGACGAACGCGTGGTCGTGCGGGCAGGACGGCGACAAGGAAGCGCTGAACGTCACCAAGACGCAGGCCGATCAGCAGGGCGGCGTGCTCTGCTGCCGGGATTGAGGGGCTACTCGCCCGGCCCGAACGGCACGACGTCGCCCCAGCCGAACGCGGCGGGCACCTCACGCCACGGGCCCTCGCAGCGCGCGCGGCGCGAGCAGGCCTCGCAGGGCGGGCCGTGCGCCTTGCCCTCGGCCTCGCGCCAGCGGGTGTAGTCGAGCGCGGCGCCGTCGAGATCGACGACCGTGGTGGCGGGGATCGAGGCCTCGACCGCGAGGTCTTCCATGCCGCGCAGAAAGCAGAGCGGGATGCCCTCGGTGACCAGCGCGAGGCCGGCCGCGAGGGCCACCTCCCGCGCGGCGCGCACGGCAGGCTCGACCTCCGAGAGCCGCGGGACGACCTCGTCGAACAGCAGCTCCGCCGTGCCGACGGGGTGCACGAACGCGAGCTGCGCGCGGCGCACGCCGATCGAGGCGAGCAGCCCCACGAGCGCGGGCAGATCGTGGGCGTTCTGCTTCGTGACGACGGAGTTGGTCACGACGACGAGGCCGCGCGCGCACGCGAGACGGATGCCGGCGACGCTGTCGTCCCAGCTGCCCTCGGCGCGCGTGAGGCCGTCGTGGATCGCCGCGGTCGAGCCGTGGAGCGAGGGCGAGACCTCGGTCGCGCCGGCGGCGATCAGGGCGTCGAGGCGATCGGGGTAGCGGAGCAGGCGGCCGTTCGTCTGGATCTGGATGGGATGGAAGCCGAGCCGCGCGGCCAGGCGCACGACGCGGTGGAGATCCTTGTGCAGCATCGGCTCGCCGCCGGTGAGCACGAGGCCGCCCGTGCCGCCGCGCACCTCGACGAGGCGCGCCGCGAGGGTCTCGAGGGGGACCACGCCGCACGCGCCGCGCTTCTCGCCCTGAGCGCAGAAGACGCAGCGGTTGTTGCACGCGAAGCCGACCTTCACGTCGGCGCGCGCGGGCCCGCTCATCGCACGGCCGCCGCCCTCGGGCGAACGGGCTCGGGGCGGGCGGCCTCCTCGAGCTTCGCGCGATCGGCGATGCGCACGGTGCGGCGGGTGGTCTCGATCACGCCGCGCTCGGCGAGGACCTTGAGCGCGCGCGAGAGCGTCTCGGGCAGCATGCCGAGGAAGCCCGCGATCACGCGCCGCGGCAGCTCCGACGAGGTGCCGCGCGGGTCCTCGAGGAGGAAGACGGCGACGCGGCGCACGGCGCTGCCGTCGGAGCCGGAGCGGCGGGGCGCGTCGACCGACTGGGCGATCAGCACGAGGTCGAGGACGGTGCGCGCGGCGCCCTCGCGGGCGGCCATCCAGTGCGCCATCGCCTCCCGGGAGGCCGTGCACACGGTCGAGTCGCACACCGCGCGGGCCGAGTCGACGTACGTCGGTCGCACGAGCGCCTCGGCGCCGATCATCGCGCCCGGCCCGCGCGCCGTCCACGCGATGCCCTCGCCGCGCCGGTCGTCGGCCTCGCGCGTGAGCACGACGCGCCCCTCCTTCACGAACCAGACCTTCTCGGCCGGGCCGCCCTCCAGGTAGAGGTACGCGCCCGCGCGCCGGCGGCGATCGACCAGCGGGCAGCGGCCGCCGTGACCCACGCCGGAGGCCGCGCCGATCGGGCACGTGGTGCAGGCCAGGGCCCCCGGCTCGAGGTCGCGCGCGGCCATCGGGCGGCTACCTCCGCGCGACCGATCGCGCGCCCCCCGGGCCCGTCGGGGCGATCACGCTCCCCGCCGGCGCGCCGCCACCCTCGCGCGCCGTCGGCTGCGTCCTGTCGTCCCGGGCCTGCCGTCGTTGCATCGAGGTCCCTCCCCGCTCGCCTGCGGACGTCGCTTCGGTCGCGGCCCCCTCGCGACGAGCGAGCGGGCCGACCGCGCGGGCGAAGCGTGGGCGTCGGCCCGCCGCGCTCGCCGACCCCGCAGCGTACCGCGGGGCCGCCGGGCCGCACGTGGCTTCTGCTATCGTCCGGCGAGCGATGGCCGCGCCCCGGACCGGACTCCTCCCTGCGGCGCTGTGGCTCGCGGCCGCGGGCTGCGCGTCCGGGCGGGGCGCGCCGCCGTGCGTCACCGGGAGCTGCGGGGCCGGCAGCGCGTGCGTCGCGGGGCGGTGCCGCGCCGAGGGGACGCTCCCGGCGTCGATCGACGCGGCGCGGGTCGTGCTGCTCCCGAAGGCGATCGCGGTCGTGTCGGCGCGCGGCGGTGGCGGCGGCGACGCCCTGCCGGAGGTGGTCACGATCGGCCGGGCCGCCGACGGGCGCGTGGTCGTGCTGCTGCAGTTCGACGCGCGCTTCCGCGACGGCGCGGTGGTCGAGAGCGCCTTCCTGCTGATCGACCCGGTCGACGGCGCGCCGCCCGCGGGATCGGCGGCGTCGATCGACGTGAGCCGCGTCCTCGATCCGTGGGACCCGGCGACGGTGAGCTGGGGTCGGCAGCCGCGCCTCGCCGTGGCCGAGATCGCGGGCGTCTCCGCGGCGAAGCCGGCGCCACCTCGCCGCCTCGGCCCGGCGGCCACGGTCGGGCAGCCCGCGGGCGGCGCGGCGGCCGCCTCGCTCGCGGCCGCCCGCGCCCCGCTGCGCGTCGACGTGACCGAGCTCGTCCGCGCGCTGCCCCGCGGGCGCGGCGACCACGGCTTCGCGCTCACCGCGACGGGCGACGACGCCTTCGGCACGACCCTCACGACGGGCCTCGGACGGGGCCGCCCACCGCGCCTCGAGGTCTTCCTCAAGTGACCGCGCCGCCCTCCGATCGCCCTCTCCTCTCGGTCGAGGACCTCGCCGTGAGCTTCGACACGGACGGCGGCACGCTGCGCGCGCTCGACGGCGTGTCGTTCGACGTGCCGGCCGGCCGCGCGGTCGCGCTCGTGGGCGAGTCGGGATCCGGCAAGAGCGTCACCGCGCAGGCGATCCTGCGCATCCTGCCGGAATCGAACGCCCGCATCGATCGCGGCCGCGTCACCTTCGCGGGCACGGACCTGCTGACCTTGCCGGAGCGCGCGATGCGGCGCGTGCGCGGCGGGCGCATCGGCATCGTGTTCCAGGAGCCGCTCTCGTCGCTGAACCCAGTCTACCCGGTGGGCTTTCAGATCGCCGAGGCCGTGCGCCTGCACCGCGACGTCTCGCGCAGCCAGGCGCGCGCACGCGCCGTGGAGCTCCTGCGCAAGGTCGGCTTCCCGAGCCCCGAGGAGCGCCTCGACGCCTACCCCCACGAGCTCTCCGGCGGCATGCGGCAGCGCGTGATGATCGCGATCGCGCTCGCGTGCGATCCGGCGCTGCTCGTCGCCGACGAGCCCACGAGCGCGCTCGACGCGACCGTCGCCGCGCAGCTCCTCGCGCTGCTCGACGAGCTGCGCCGCGAGCGCGGGATGAGCCTGCTCTTCATCTCGCACGACCTCGACGCGATCGGCCACCTCTGCGACGAGGTCGTCGTCCTCTACGCGGGGCAGGTGGTCGAGACCGGCCACGCCGCGCGCGTCCTCGACGCGCCCCGGCACCCGTACACGCGCGCGCGGCTCGCGAGCGCGCCGCCGCGGATCTCGCCGGGGCGACGGGCCGATCGCGCCGCGCGCCGGCTGCCGACGATCGAGGGGTCGCCGCCCGATCTGCGCACGGTGCCGGTCGGCTGCCGCTTCCGCGCGCGCTGCCCGGACGCCGTCGCCGCCTGCATCGACGCGCCGCCGATGGTCGACCTCGGCGACGGCGCGCGATCGCGCTGCGGCCTCGCGGTCGCAGCCGACGCGCGGGCGGCGCCATGAGCGAGCCCGCCCCGCATCCGTCCGACGCCCCGCCCGCCGAGGCGACCGCGCCGCGCCGCGCCCCTCAGCTCGTGCAGGTCGAGGGCCTCGCGAAGTTCTTCCCGGTGTCGCGGGGGCCGTTCCGCAAGACGGCGTTCGTGCACGCGGTCGAGGACGTCACGCTCTACGTGCGGCGCGGCGAGACGCTCGGCCTCGTGGGCGAGTCCGGATCCGGCAAGAGCACCCTCGGCCGCGTGATCCTGCGCCTCGTCGAGCCCACGCTCGGGCGCGTGATCTTCGACGGCGTGGACCTCACGCGCCTGCGCGAGGCCGATCTGCGCGCCGCGCGCCGCCGCATGCAGATCGTCTTTCAGGACCCGCTCTCGTCGCTCAACCCGCGCCTGCAGGTCGGCGAGATCGTCGGCGAGGGCCTCGAGATCTTCCGCCTCGCGAGCGGCCGCGCGGAGCGCGAGGCGATGGTCGCCGCGGTCCTCGACGAGGTCGGCCTCCCGCGCGCGGCGATGGCCCGCTACCCGCACGAGCTCTCCGGCGGGCAGCGGCAGCGCGTGGGCATCGCGCGCGCGCTCGCCGTGCGCCCCGACTTCCTGGTCTGCGACGAGCCGGTGAGCGCGCTCGACGTCTCGGTGCAGGCGCAGATCCTGAACCTGCTCTCGGACCTGCAGGACGACCGCGGCCTCAGCCTGCTCTTCATCTCCCACGATCTGCGCGTCGTCGAGCACATGGCGCACCGGACCGCGGTCATGTACCTCGGCCGCATCGTCGAGATGGGCCCGACGCCCGACCTCGCGGAGAAGCGGCTGCACCCCTACACGCGCGCGCTCTTCACCGCGGTGCCCACGCGCGGCGGGGGCGTCCGCGCGCTCAACGTGCTGCAAGGCGAGCCGCCGAGCGCGCTCGATCCGCCGCCCGGCTGCGCGTTCCACCCGCGCTGCCCGAAGGCCGAGCCGGGCCGCTGCGACGTCGAGATCCCGCCGCTGCGCGAGCTCGTCGGGGGCAGCCACCACCGCGTGGCGTGCTGGCACCCGGAGGCGTAGCGCTACTTGGCCGGCGCCGCCGCGAGCGCCGCGCCGCACCGCACGACGTAGAGCCGCACCGCGCGGCCGAGCGGGCGCGCGAGGAAGAGCCCGCTCGGGCCGCCGGCGAGGATCTCGCCCCCGACGAGGCTCGGCTCGACGACGAGCTCGCCGACGAGGTCGCCCTTGTCGTCGAGCCCGGCGAGGCGGGTGCCGCCCGAGACGTCCGCGACGGCGAGCCAGCCCGGGACCACCGCCGGCGCGCCGCTCCCGAGGCCCTCGTCGGCGATGACCCAGGGCTCGCCGACGCCGCCGAGGCGCACGACGACCGAGCTCACGCGCCCACCGCCCGAACCGCTCGGGGTGTCGTCGTCGCGGAAGACCACGATCACGTCGCCGCTGCCGCCGACGAGGCCGACGTCGAAGGCGAGGACGTGGCCGTCCTTCGGCGTGATCGCCCTGGGCGAGGCCGTGGGCGCCCCCGCCTCGTCGAGCGGCACGATCTCGATCCAGCGCGCGTCGATGGTCTCGGCCGCGTAGCCCGTGTCCTCGCCGTCGTCGTCGTCGTCGTGCTTCGCCCGGCGCTTGGCCGCGTCCTTCGGCTTGCCCTTGGCGGGGGGATCGACGGCGGCCTTCGCCTTGGGCGGAGCGTCGCCGCGGGCGACCCACCCGAGCCAGTAGCCGCCCGGACGCGCGACCAGGCGCGGCGACTCGGCGTCGGTCTTCGGGCCGGAGACCGGGCGCGCCTCGGTCGCGACGCGCATCGTGGCCGGGTCGAAGGACGCGAGGACCACCTGCGATCGCTTCTGATCCTTCGTGAGGTCGTCCCAGACCACGACGGCGCGCGCGCCCGAGGTGGCGAGGTCGACCGCGAGCGACTCGTCGCGGCCCTCGGAGAGCTCCGGACCCCAGGTGACGTGATCGCCCTCGACCTTCGCGAGCTTGATCGCGCGGCCCGAAGCGTCGGGCTCGAGGTACGCCGCGAGGACGGCGCCCGCGCGCCCGACGACGACGGGAGCGTTCATGTCGCCGCGCGATCGCGCGAGCTTCACGAGCTTGCCGCCTCGCCCATCGGGCCCGATCGTCGCGACGCTCGCGACGGATCCGCCGTCCTGTTCGCGCAGCACGCCGACCGCGAAGCCGCCGTCGAACGTCGCGCCCCGCCCGACCTCGATCGCGAAGGGCGAAAGGCCCGGCTCGGTCGGGCCCGCGTCGGGATCGGCCGGCTCGGCGGCCTTCGGCGGGTCGCCGAGCACGAACGGATCGGCGACGGCGGGGCAGCGACCGGGGCCCGCATCGGGGGCGTTCGCCGGGGCCGCCGCCCTGGCCGATTTGCCCCGGGCCGGCACGATCGGCGGGAGCGGCTTGCCGACCCCCGCCGGGGCGTGCGTGAGGCTGCGGTAGCCGATCGCGCCCACGACGAGCACGCCCGCGAGCAGGGCGACCGCGATCGCGGGCTGACGCGCGCGCGCCCGCTCGGCCGAGGTGCGCGCGTCCTCCTCGGCGACGACGCGGTCGCGCGGCGGCCGCCTCGACGCGAACGGATCCGAGCGCGTGGGGGCGTCGGTCCTCGTCGGAGGCTCGCTCGGGGGCGGCATGCCGTCGTCGTCGTCCGGCGCGCGCGTGGGCTCGGTCATCGCAGGCGGTAGGGTTAGCGCGAATGCGCGCCCGCGGCAGGTAATACGCGAAGCCGCCCGATCGCTCGCCCCCCGCGGCCGCGGCCCGCCGCGCGCGGTCGATCGGGCCGCCGCGCGCGGGATTCGCCCCGCTTCCCCTCGCGCGGACGCCGCGGTAGGCGGGCGCCTCCATGTTCGACCTCGCGTCGCTCGAGAGGACCCTCCGCCCCACGGCGATCGCTGCCCGCCTCGCCGAGCCGCTGCTGCGCGCGGTGCGCGTCGACGAGCACTGGGACCGCGAGGTCCGCGACGCCTCGGCCCGCGGATCGGTGGTCTTCGTCCTGCGCTGCGCGTCGCTCGTCGACCTCGTCGCGCTCGACCACCTCGTGCGCCGCGCCGGCCTGCCCGATCTCCGGTTCGCCAACGAGCTCGAGGAGTGGATCGACCAGCGCCCCCCGCGCGCGGCGACCGGCGCGAGCCCCGGCGCCCGCCTCGCCGAGGCCCTCGTCGGCGGCGGATCGGCCGCGCTCTTCCTCCGGCGCGCGCCGACCGTGCTCGAGCGCGCCGGCGCGACGCACCGCGGACAGGCCGAGGGCAACGAGCCCCTGCGCGAGCTCTTCGCGATGGTCCGCGCGCGCGGGCGCGAGGTCGTGATCGTGCCCGTGACCTTCGTGTGGTCGAAGCGCCCCGAGCACCGCGGCTTCTCGCTCGTCGACACCCTCTTCGGCCCGACCGAGTACCCGGGCGAGCTGCGCGCGCTCGCGCAGTTCGCGCTAAACCACAAGAACTGCGTCGCCCGCACCGGCGAGCCGCTCTCGGTCGGCGACTTCCTCGCCGAGCAGGCCGCCGAAGCGGACGGCGCCGACGACGACGCGCTCGCGCGCCGCCTCTCGTACGCGCTCGTCCGCCGGCTCGAGCGCGAGCGCCGCGCCGCGCTCGGCCCGGTGCACAAGCCGAGCGACCGCGTGCGCGAGGAGGTGCTGCGCAGCCCGCGCCTCGCGGCGATCCTGCGCGAGATGGCCGGCCCCGGCGATCGCGAGCGCGCGCTGCTCACGGACAAGGCCCGCCGCATGCTCCGCGAGCTCACCGCCGACCCCGACCCGGCGACCGTGAACGGGCTCGCCCTCGCCGCCGACCAGCTCGTCGAGATCGTCTACAACGGCCTCGACGTCGACGTGGAGGGCCTCGAGCGCGTGCGCGCCGCCGCGCGCGACGGTTCGGTCGTGCTCCTGCCGAGCCACAAGAGCCACGTCGACTACCTCCTGCTCTCGTACGTGCTGCGCAAGCACGCGCTTCAGCTCCCGATGATCGCCGCGGGCGACAACCTCTCCTTCTTCCCGATCGGGCCCCTCTTCCGCCGCGCGGGCGCGTTCTTCATCCGCAGGAAGTTCAAGGGCGACCGCCTCTACACCGCGGTCGTCGACGCCTACGTGCGGCGCCTGCTCAAGGACGGCCACGCGATCGAGTTCTTCCTCGAGGGCGGCCGATCGCGCACCGGCAAGCTCCTGCCGCCCATGCTGGGCCTGCTCAACATGGTCGTCGACGCCGCGCTCTCCATCGAGGGGCGCCGCGTCTTCTTCGTGCCCGTGAGCATCGGCTACGAGCGCATGGTCGAGGAGGGCACCTACGCGCGCGAGCTCTCCGGCGGCGCCAAGCCGAAGGAGACCGCCGCCGCGCTCCTCAAGGTCGGCGGCGTGCTGCGCGAGAAGTACGGCCGCGCCAACGTGCAGTTCGGCGCCATCACCGAGCTTGCCCCCCTGCGCGCCGAGCTCGGCGTCGGCGCCGAGTACACGCCCCCGCAGCGGCGGATGATCGTCTCGCGGCTCGCCCACCGCGTGATGAGCGACATCAACCGCGCCACCGCGGTCACGCCCGGGTCGATCGTCGCCGTCGCGCTGCTCTGCCACGGCCGGCGCGGGATCGCGAACGCCGACCTCCTCGCGCTCTCGGCGCGGCTGCTGCACTACGTCGAGCGCGGCGGCGCGCGCACCACGCCGTCGCTCACGCGCGGGCCGGGCGGCGAGCTGCGCGAGTCGGCCATCCGCGACGCGGCAAAGCTCTACGTGCGCGGCGGCCTCGTCGTGCAGCACGTCCCGGGCGACACGCTCACGGGCAAGGGCCGCGAGCGCGCGCAGAGCTACACCGGCGACGACGTCATCTACACGGTGCCGCACGACACGCGCCTGTCGCTCGACATGGCCAAGAACATCATCGTGCACCTGTTCGTCGACCGCGCGCTCGTGAGCGTGGCGCTGCTCTCGACGGCCGGCCCGGCCGCGCCGGTCGCCGAGCTCCGCGAGCGGGTGCGATCGCTGTCGCGCCTGTTCAAGCTCGAGTTCATGTTCCGGGCGGACGCGAGCTTCGAGGCGATCTTCGAGGACACGCTCTCGGCGATGGTGAAGGACGGCGATCTCGCGCAGGGCGCCGACGGCGTCCGCATCGGCCCCGGCCGCGAGGGCTGGGACGGCCGCGCGTGGGTCGCGTTCCACGCCTCGGTCGTGCGCAACTTCATCGAGTCGTACCGCGTCGCGGCCCGCGCCCTGCGCGTGCTCGTGCGCGGCCCGCTGACGCACAAGGACCTCGTCGCGCGCGCGCTGCGCCTGGGCGAGCGCATGTTCCTCGGCGGCGAGATCGAGCGCAGCGAGGCGGTCAGCCGGCCCGTGCTCGAGAACGCGTTCGCCGCGTTCCTCGAGGAGGGCTACCTCGAGCGCACCGACGGCAAGCTCGGGCTGACCGAGTCGTTCCGATCCGAGGAGGCGGCGCAGACCATCGAGGGCCGCATCGCCGCGCACCTGCTCCGGCGCGCGAGCGACGGCGCGGGGGCGTAGGGCACCGCCGTGCGCCACCTCGCGATCCCGTTCGCCCTCGCGCTCGGCGCCTGCGTCGGCACCCCGACGCCGCTCGCGCCCGGCGTGCGCGGGTCGGTCGGCGTGCCGCACCAGGGCGTGCTCACGCAGGGCGCCCCGCTCCCGAAGAAGGGCGAGGGCTACAAGCGCCTCCGCGACGACGCCGTGCGGTTCGGCAACCCGCGCCTCGTCGCCGCGATCCAGGGCGCCGCCCGGAGCGTCGCGCGCGCGCGGCCCGGCGGCGCGCCGCTCGTCCTCGGCGATCTCTCGGCCGCGCAGGGCGGCGAGGCGAGCGGCCACCGGTCGCACCGCACGGGCCGCGACGCGGACCTGCTCTTCTACCTGACGACGCCCGAGGGCCGGCCCATCGCGTCGCCGGGCTTCGTGCGCTTCGGGCCCGACGGCCTCGCCAGGCTCGAGGGCGACGCGTTCGCGCGCATCGACCTCGAGCGCGAGTGGCTGCTCGTGAAGGCGCTCGTGACCTCGCCCGAGGCGAACGTGCAGTGGCTCTTCGTCGCGCGCTGGCTCGAGGCCATGATCATCGAGTACGCCCGCGCCCGCGGCGAGGACCCCGAGACCGTGTGGATCGCCGAGAGCGTGCTGCTCCAGCCCGGCGACAGCGCCGCGCACGACGACCACCTGCACCTGCGCATCGCCTGCACGCCCGACGAGGCGGTCGCCGGCTGCCTCGGGGGCGGCCCCTACTGGCCGTGGCTGCCCGGCCTGCCGCAGCTCGCGCCGAGCCCGGACGGCGAGCTCGCGCGCGCGATCGGCGAGGAGCTGCTGGCGGGCGGCGGGCGGGTGCGCTGAGGCGGGGATGGCGGGGGGCCGGCAGGAGGCGGCCCAAGGGCGGAAGCAGAAGGGGCCGATGGGGCGGCGGGGGCCGGGCGCCCAGCAGGGCGATCAGCTCCTCGCGGCGAAGGTCATCCCGCCCGCGGTCCACGACCGTCTCCGGCGGGCGCGGCGGACGAAGAAGCCATGAGCACCCGAGCGTTCCGAATCGACGTGGCGTGGGCCGAGCAAGTCCCGCCGCTCCGCGACGACGGGCTGCGTGCGACGTTCGCCCAGCGGACGATCCGCTGCGGCGAAGTAGGCGGCCGCGAGCTTCGCGACCAAGGGCGAGCGCTCGCGTCGAGGCGCCTGCTCCTCCCCTTCCCCCGGAAATCGGGGGTAGGGGGTTCGCGAAGCCGCGGTCGCCACAGGAAGGGTCGAAGCCCGGCTCAGAGCGGACCGTGAATAGCCGCGACCGGCCGGCGCGGCGCCACCGAGCCCGATCGCGATCCCGATGCGCGGGCGTGCCCCCCGTGGTAGCCGGCTCCTGCCCATGCCGTGGACCTGCCCGTGCCAGGGTGACGCGCCAGTCGTCGACTCCGAGCACCGGGGCCACCTGTCGACGCCGGAGCTGCGCGAAATGACCACAGAGACGCTGGGGCTCGCCCACGAGGCGGGGGCCCGACACTTCCTCGACGACGGCTCGGGGCTCGAGCCGAACGACTCGGCCGTCGACCTCTTCGAGAGGGTCACGCCGCTCGACCGGCTCATCACCGACCGGAACCTGCGCGAGGCGCCGGTGCTCCCCCGCCACCCCGAGGCCGCGGCCCCGGTGCAGCTCGACGGGACGGCGTGCCGCAACCGCGGCGCGAGGGTCCGCGTCTTCCGGATGCGCGACGAGGCCCGACGCGGGCGGATCGGCGGCGCGCGCTGATGCGCCGATCCCCCTCCGCGCCGCAGCCGTCGCTCCCCTTCGCGACCGCCGATCGGGGCCTGCTGGTCCACGCCGACGCCCTCGACGCGTGCGCGCGCCTGCCGGCCGAGCTGCGCTTCGACCTCGTCTACCTCGACCCGCCCTACGGCCTCGGCACGACGATGGCCGCGCGCGTGGAGGCCGGACAGGGGCGCGGGAGGCGCCGCGCGGCGAGCGGCCCGGCGGCGTTCGACGACCCGAGCCCCGAGGAGCTCGTCCGGATGCTCGCGCCGCGCCTGGCCGCGATCCGCGATCGCATGAGCGCGGGCGCGACGCTGTGGCTGCACCTCGATCACCGCGCGGTGCACGAGGCCAAGGTCGAGGTCGACCGCATCTTCGGCCGCGGCGCGTTCCTCGGCGAGGTGATCTGGACGCCCGGCAACGGCGGTCGACGCGCCAGCGGCCTCGCCGTCACCCACCAGACGCTGCTCGTGTACGCGCGCGCGCCCGCCGAACGCGCCGACGTGGTGTGGAACGCCGACGACCCGGAGCTGCGCGAGCCGTACGCGGCGACGAGCCTCTCGATGCACTTCAAGCAGCGCGACGATCAGGGCCGCGCGTACCGCGAGCGCGAGATCGCCGGGCGCACCTACCGCTACTACGCCGACGAAGGGCGACGCCTCGGCAGCGTGTGGACCGACCTGCCCGCGATGGTCGCCAACACGCCGCTGCGGCGCGAGGCGACCGGCTACCCGACGCAGAAGCCCGAGAGCCTGCTCGACCGCATCGTGCGCGCGAGCTCCCGCCCGGGCGCGACGGTGGCCGACCTCATGTGCGGCAGCGGCACCACCCTCGTCGCGGCGGCGCGGCTCGGCCGGCGCTTCGTCGGCGGCGACCAGAGCCCGCTCGCGATCGAGACCACGCGCACGCGGCTCGTGGGCGAAGGGATCGCGTTCGACGAGCTCGGCGGACCCGCCGATCAGCGGATCATCGTCTCGTAGAGCGAGAACACGATCATCGCGGCGCAGAGGAGGACGACCAGCCCGCGCAGCGCCTTGCGCGCCGTCGCGTGCGCGGTCGGCTCCTCGTGGGTGCGCGTCGCGACGAGCTCGGCCAGCGCGAGCGCGAGGGTCGCCCGGAGGCGCTTCTCGGCGATCTCGGCGTGGCCGTCGTCGCGGCCGGCGGCGACCGAGGCCCGCGCCTCGGCCCGATAGCGCGCGGCCGCGACGCCGAGCCTCCGCTGCGACCGGCAGTGCTCGAGGAACGCGCCGTGCACCTTGTCGTCGCTCCACGCCTCGAGAGCGCGCCGCCAGAGCGCCTCGGTCACCCGGTCGTCCGCGTCCGGGGCCGGCGGCCCGCCCTGTGCGTGGGAATCTGCCGAGGTGCCGTTCATGGAAGCCGAAGGAGATCGGGCGCCGCGCGAGCGCACGAGGCGGCGCGCGCGCCTCGACCCCTCCGTCGCAGGAGTATACCTGCGCCTTCGCCGTGCAGCTGCCGCTCAGGCATTTCTCCCCCTCACGGCTGGCGAACCTACGCGGGCGAGGATCCGGTCTCCCCCTCACGGCTGGCGAACCTACGCGGGCGAGGATCCGGTCTCCCCCTCACGGCTGGCGAAGCGAGCCGGGGTCCCCCGGGTCTCCCCCTCACGGCTGGCGAACCTACGCGGGCGAGGATCCGGTC
>CAIVJW010000230.1 GCA_903906315.1 uncultured delta proteobacterium
CCGCCGGCGCTCCGCCGCGGCGCCTCGGCGTGGTCCCGTGGCCGCCCGGGCCTGCGCGGCGGCGTCGGCGGCGCGCGGCCGGGCGTCCCCACCCCGCGGCAACTCGTCGAGTCCGGCAAATCCGCTTCATGGCGCCGGACCGATCGTGTAGTTGGCGAAAATGGCCCTCAAGGATCTCACCACCCCCACCCTCGTGTCCCTCCTCGACGCCTGGCTCGATCCCAGCCGCCAGCGTCCCCTCGTCGATCGCGCCACGCGCGCCCGCACGCTGCTGCCCGACCTCGAGGCCGCACGCGACGCGCTGACGAGCTCGCACGCCGCGGAGAGCAAGGCGCCCGCCTCGCTCGCGAAGGCGCAGAAGAAGGCCGCCGAGCTCGACGCGCGCCACGACCGCAAGGCGCGCGGCCTCGACAAGGTCCTCGACGGGCTGTCGGAGCTGACCGACGACGACGAGCTCGTCGACTCGCTGCGCGACGCGCGCCTTCAGGTCCTCGGCCCCGGCGGGCTCGGCGCCATCAAGTGGAGCTACACGGACGAGGCGACGAACGCGCGCCTCGCCGACGATCGCATCACCCCCACCACGAAGGCGCTGCTCGTCGACCTCCGGGTCGGCGACCGCACGGCCATGAAGTGGGTCAAGGAGTGGCAGGCCATCGCCGGCCGGCTGGGCGACGCCGAGGCCGAGCGCGCGGAGATCGAGGCCAGCGCCAGCAAGGGGTCGACGCCGGCCGACGCGGTCAAGGCGCGCAACAAGACGATCCGCGTGACCCACGCGTTCCTCGACCTGATCGAGCTCGACGCGCCCACCGACGACGCCCGCGCCGCGATCCTCGGCCCCCTCGAGCTGGCGCTCGCCAAGGCCACCCGCCGCACCCGCGCCGGGGGCGAGGCCGACGCGGCCCCCGCCCCCGCGCCCGGGAAGGACGGCTGATCGACGACGTGCCGAGCGTCAGCGCACCGCCGAGCCACGCGGCGTACGGCTTGCGCTGGGGGACGGCGAGGCGGTCGTGAGCCTGGCGACCGTCGCCACGCGGGCCCTACCTAGACCCTCGCCGAAAAGGTCTCGCGGATCCGGCGAGGCTCACCGCCTGACCCCGCCCCGTCCATCTTGGCGGATCAGCGGTTCGAGATCGCCGCGCTGCCTGGGTGCACCATGAATGCCGGTGCAGGGCACCCAAGAAGCCCTGCACAGCAGGGCTCGGATCGATCCGAGCCCGGCCGAGGCCCGGGCTTCTTGGCGGCTTTGCACCGGCTTTCAAGCGGTGCTCCAAAGGGCCGGCGCTCACCGACGGCGAGTCGATCACCGGGCGGGTCGACGTGGGCGGGCGCGTGGACCTCACGCGAAGCTTCGGGCTGCGCGCCGGTGGGGCCATCGGCGCGGCCGCGCGGTCGGCCTCGACGCCGAACCTCGAGGGATCGGCGGGCTTCGTGGCGCGGTTCTGATCAGAAGGGCGGGCGCTCGAGGAGCCCGGGGGGCGCGGGCGCGATCGAGGCCGGCGGATCCGCCACCGGGCCGGGCGACGCGGCCGTCGCGGCCAGGGCCGGCCGCGCGCCCGACGCGATCGCAGGGGCCGACCGCTCCAAGCGCACGCCGGGGGCGCGATCGGCGAGCGAGGGCATCCCGTCGACGAGCAGGCGCATGATCAGCAGGCCGAGGTTGTCCGCCACGATGGGGCGGCCGCCGGAGAGGCACTCGAAGAGGATCGCCCTCCGCGACCGTGACCGTCACGGTCGCGAGGCGAGACTCGAGCTCGGTGGCAAGGAGGGGCAGCCTACCCGTTGCCCGCGGGGATCCGCAGCCCGAGCGCGTGCGCCTCGACGGCTCACCGGCCGGCGCTCGCGAACGTCGAGGGCCATGCGCACCGCGCTGGACGTTGAAGAAGCGCTGGAGCTTCCCGGCGTCGTCGGCGACGTCGGGGCGCAGCACCTTCCGCGCGACGTCGCGGTCGATGAGCTCGTTCTTGGCGTGCCACACCGTCCCGCTCGATCCGCTTCCGAGGATGCGGATGAGACGGTAGCGCGAGTGAATGAGCCCGGTGGTCCGCGACGCTGGCGCGCGCGTCGTACCGTAGGTCCATGGCAAGCGCGAAGGATCTCGTCGCGGCGGTTCGCTCGCGGAAGGCGCCGGGGACGGAGGCAGAGTCCGCCCAAGCCTATTGGAAGCGCCAGCGCGAACAGTGGATCGCCGACCTCGCGGGGCTTCGCGAGCAGGTGAAGGCGTGGCTCGCGCCCGTGATCGATGCGCAGGCGGCGGAGACGAAGGACGTCGACTTCTCGCTGCTGGAGCCCGAGATCGGCGCGTACCAGGCACCCGGGCTCGAGGTCCGGCTCCTCGCGGAGCCGGCGCAGGTCGTCACGCTGCGCCCGCGCGGGATGGGCGTGATGGGCGCCGGCATGGCCCACCGGGCCGCGGCCGATGAGCCGAGCGGCCGGGTGGACGTCGAGTGCGGGGTCCGGCGAGCGATCTTGCTCCGCTTGCACGGCGATGGCGTCAGCCGCTGGTGCACCTTCGGCGACGGCACCGAGCGCGAGCTCGACGAAGAGCTCTTCATCGACCTCCTGTTCGAGACCGCCGAGATCGAGCACATCGAGTGATCGGCGCGGAGACACCGCAGGGCGCCTTCGCGAGCTACCGCCGCGAGCTCGAGCTGCTGGAGAGCGCGTGGCGCACGGGCGCGCCCCGGGGCGACCGGAGGTGCGCGTTCTTCGAAATGCCGCCCGCGGAGTTCGCGACCCTGCTCGAGGCGCAGCGGGACGCCATCGACGAGGCGTCGTACCTGGGCATCGTCGCGGAGGCGGAGGCCGTGCTCCAGCGCGACTTCCGAGCGCGGGCGTCGGCCAAGGCCTCCGTCCCGCTGCGATGCGTGGAGGACCATCGCGGCGGTAGCGGCCGGCCCCATCTCCGGCTTCCGGCAGCTCTTGCCGCACCGCCACTGGCTTGCGCACGGTGGGTACTTCCAGGATCGCGCTCCCGTGCCCGACGATCCGGCCTTCGCGATGAATCGCTACCGCAACCTGCTCGCGGCACTGCGAGCCGCGGACCCGAGCTTCCCCCGATGACGCCCACCGACCGCAACGACTGAGGTTCGCCCCTCGTGCATGGGCCGCCGCAGGTGCGCGACCTCCGCGAATCTCATCGACCACGTCCTGCCCGAGGTCGCGCTGCGCCAGTGGATGCTCACCTTCCCGTTCGCGTGGCGAAGGCGCCTCGCGAAGAACGGCGCCCTCTTCGCCGACCTCACGAGGCTCTTCGTCGAGACCGTCCACGCCTTCTACGCGCGGCGCGACGGAGCGCCCGGCGCGAAGACCGGCCAGATCACCGTCGTGCAACGCACTTCCTCGGACCTCCGACTCAATCCACACCTCCACGCCCTCTTTCTCGACGGTGCCTATCACGAGGCCGGCGACGAGCTCGTCTGGGTCGAGCTACGCCGACGCTGGAGGGGTTACTGGACGGCGACCGTCGCGGTGCTGGTGGTCCGCGCGGTGCGGTGAGCAAAGCTCCCCCCCCTCTCCCCCGCGTTTGAAGACGCCATCCGGGCGTCTAGGCGCACGCAATGCGTGGCAGATGACGCACGACCTGCCCCTCTGGATGTCGATCGACCGCGCCGCCCGTCTCCTCGACAAGACGCCCGAAGCCCTTCGACGCGCCATCGAACGTCGCGCTCGCGTCGGCCACGACGGGCTGCTCGAGGCGGCGTTCGACGGCGTCCGTGCACGCAAGCTTGGCGACCGCTGGCGCGTGCGCCTCGGAAGTGAGTGGACCGAAGAGAAGAGCACCTGCGCGCGTGCGACTTCTTCTCCTCGTCCCTCGCGCGCGACCCGGCCGGAGAAGGAGTAGCCGGCATGGCCGCGTACCGCGACAAGCGGCGCCCGCAGCGCCCCTGGGTCCTTGACATCACCTACGTCGACAAGAGAACCGGCAAGAAGTGCCGGTACTTCCGCAACGCGAAGTGCCAGACCGCCGATGGGGCGCGGGCCGAGGAGCGCTCGCTCCTCGTCCTCTACGCCGAGAAGGGCTTCATCCCGACGCGCGCGGAGCTCGCGCCGGAGCCCCCGAAGGAGCTGACGTTCAAGGAGGCGCACGAGCTCTTCCTCGGGACGAAGGCGCCGACGCTGAAGCCGAGCACGCGTCATGGGTACAAGAAGAACCTGGACGCGTACCTGCTCCCCCGGTTCGGGCATCTCCCGCTCGGAGAGATCGACCGAGCGAAGCTGCTCGCGTTCGATCAGGAGCTCGCGAAGGACGGGCTCAGCACGGCGACG
>CAIVJW010000231.1 GCA_903906315.1 uncultured delta proteobacterium
CAGGGCGGCGCGAGCGCGGGCGGCGCCGGCGGTGCGGGGGGCGCGGGCGGGAGCGGGGGCCCCTGCACCTGGCAGCCGGGCGCGAGCACGTGCGCGGCCGGTCTGTACTGCGACGGCTGCGCCGGCACGTGCGTGCCCGAGCCGCCGAAAGGCAGCGAGACGTCGGCGAAGACGCCGGTCTGCGGCTGCGACGGCAACACGTACTGGAACGCGAGCGTCGCCGCGACGCACCTCGTCGGCGTCGCCACGATCGGCGCGTGCGCGCAGGGCGACACGTGCGGCGGCTTCGGCGGCAAGCCGTGCGCTGCGGGCCTCTCCTGCAACTACTCGGGGCTGCCGAACGTCTGCATGGTCGCCGACGCGGACGGCACCTGCTGGGGCCTGCCGGCCGTGTGCGACGCCGGGGTCGGCTTCGGGCCGCAGTCGCGCGCGTGCAACGCCGCGAAGTGCGAGTGGGAGTGCGACCTCATCAAGCAGCAGGTGGCCTTCGAGGTCGTCGGCGGCTGCCCGCAGTAGCCGTCCGCGTCGGAACGGCAGTTTTCGCCGAGATTTCGGCGGATTCGGCGGGTTGACTCGGGGGGCGTCCCTCCCTACCGACACTGTTGCCTCGCGCTGCGTCCGCGCGAGCGTGAGCTCCGGGCCCGCCGTTCTGTCGGCGCAGGCGGGCGCCGTGGTGCGCAGTGAGAGCCTCGCGAGAGGGCTTGCGCGATCCCTCGCCTCGCCTCGCCGCAGGTCTGCGTGCGCTGACTCGGGCGCGGCCGCGCCGCTGAACGGAAGGGCCGGATGAAGATCCACTACTACCTCGTCTGCTCGCGCTTCGAGGCGCTCGTCGCCTCGCACCTCGGCCCGGAGGACTTCGGCCTCTACATGGCCGTCGGCACCAACAAGCTCGCCAGCGGGCGCGTGATCTTCTTCGAGATCGACGGCGCGGCGCTCGACGCCGAGCACTTCAAGCTGCACGACATCGAGGCGCGGTGCGCCCCCCACGCCGACGGCAGCCCGAAGCGCAGCAAATACGTCAGCGTCTATCGCGTGATGGAGTTCATCCCGCTCGAGGCCTACGAGCGGCTCTACCTCGGCACGCCCGACGGGCGCGTCCTCGGCCTCGACGCCAAGGCGTACACCCCCGACCTCGACGAGCCCGGCCCGAGCCTCTATTGCGAGCTCTGCCCGCTCTTCCCGCTCGTCGTCTCCGGCCTCACGCCGCGCGAGCTCTCCGCGGCGATCACCGACCCGAAGAGCCCCATCTCCGCGCCTCGCCTCTTCTTCGCCGACTTTCGCCTCGATCGCGACGAGAAGGGTCGCCTCGCGTCGTACCTGCCGTACGCCGACCCCGCGCACATCGCGGCCTGTCTCCGCGAGCTCCACGCCGGCACCAAGAAGACCAAGACGGTCTCGCGCACGCCCAGCACTCCGGGCTTCTTCCGCGTGATCCGCAGGGGCTTCTTCCTCGGCGATCCGACTGGCATCAAGTCCTATCCGTTCCCCTCGCGCGACGAGCTCGAGATCAACCACGCTCGGTGGTGGCACTCGGCGTCGGCCAACTGACCGGAGGCTCTCCCATGACCCGGACTCCAAGGAGGCCGCTCCTGTCGTCTCGCAGCCTCGCGCTGCTCGCCGTCTCGCTCCTCGTGCTCGCGTGGGTCGGCCCGCCGGCGGCCGCCGGCGGCGTCGCCGAGGCCCACGCCCAGGGGTTCCGCTTCTTCTCGCCGTTCCGCGACCCTTCCTACACCGCGCTCGAGCAGGGCGGCCTGCTCGTCGTCCTCGCGACCGCCGTGTGCGGCCTCGTCTACGCCGTCGTGCTCGCGCGGCAGGTGCTCCGCGCGCCGCAGGGCACGCCGCGCATGCAGGAGATCGCCGCCGCCGTTCGCGAGGGGTCGAGCTCGTACCTCACGGCGCAGTTCCGCCGCATCGGCCCGCTCGTCCTGCTCATCACAGCCCTGCTCGCCGTCACGTACACCGGCTCCGAGAGCGCGTTCCGCTGGGGCCGCGCGCTCGCCTTCCTGGTCGGCGCGGCGTTCAGCTGGACCGTCGGCTTCGTCGGCATGCGCCTCGCCACGTCGGGCAACCTGCGCGTCGCGGCCGCCGCCATGCGCTCGTACGGCGAGGCGATGCAGCTCGGCTATCGCACCGGCACGGTCACCGGCATGCTCACCGACGGCCTCGGCCTGCTCGGCGGCACGATGATCTTCCTCATCTACGGCGTGTCCGCGTACGAGGCCCTGCTCGGCTTCGGCTTCGGCGGCACGCTCATCGCGCTCTTCATGCGCGTCGGTGGCGGCATCTACACCAAGGCCGCCGACGTCGGCGCCGACCTCGTCGGCAAGATCGAAAAGGACATCCCCGAGGACGACCCGCGCAACGCGGCGACGATCGCCGACAACGTGGGCGACAACGTCGGCGACTGCGCCGGCATGGCCTCGGACATCTTCGAGAGCTACGAGGTCACGATCGTCGCCGCGATGATCCTCGGCATGGCGAGCTTCGGCCACAAGGGCGTGCTCTTCCCGCTGCTCGTGCGCGGCATCGGCGTCTTCGGATCGATCCTCAGCACGTACACCGTGAAGGCCGGCCCGCGCGACACCTCCGACACCGCGCTGCACAGCGTCCACCGCGGCTTCTGGATCGGATCGCTCGTGAGCATCGTCGGCTTCTTCGTCCTCGGCTACTTCTACCTGCGCTTCGACGCGACGTACCTCGCGCAGAACCAGGGCGCGGCGGCCGGCTTCCCGAACGGCGACCCGACCGCGCTCGGCGTCTGGGCGACCCTCGGCGTCCCGGGCCTCGACCTGCGCCCCGCGCTGACCTGCCTCGTCGGCGTGTTCCTCGCCGTCGCCCTCAACAAGGTGACGAGCTACTACACCCACACCGCCTTCGCGCCCGTGAAGGGCCTCGCGAAGGCCTGCACGACCGGGCACGCGACCAACATCATCGAGGGCTTCGCCGTCGGCTACGAGAGCACCGTCGCGACGCTGATGGTCCTCGCCGTCTCGCTCCTGCTCTCGGTCCTCTGCTACCTCGGCACGCCGCCGATGTTCGTCGCCTACGGCGTCGCGATGACCGGCATCGGCATGCTGACGCTCACGGGCAACACCATCTCGATGGACGTGTTCGGGCCCGTCGCCGACAACGCGAACGGCATCGGCGAGATGGGCTACGACCCGGTCGCGATGGAGGCCGCGGAGAAGGGATCGTACCGGCGCGCGCGGCAGATCCTCGCGGACCTCGACGCCGTCGGCAACACGACCAAGGCCGAGACCAAGGGCATCGCCATCGGGTCGGCCGTCATCGCAGCCGTGTCGCTCTTCTCGAGCTTCATCGCTATCATCGCGGTCGGCAGCGAGGAGCGCATCGCCGAGATGACGCCCGCGCAGTTCGCCGCCGAGGCGGGCCACCTCAGCGTGGCCGAGCCGGTCGTGTTCGTCGGCCTGCTCCTCGGCGGCGCGGTGCCCTTCCTGTTCTCGAGCATGCTCATCCGGGCCGTCGGGCGCGCGGCGTTCTTCATCGTGCGCGAGTGCCGCGCTCAGTTCCGGGACCTGGCGATCTGGCAGGGCACCAAGAAGCCCGACTACGGCCGCGTCGTCGACATCTGCACGAGCACCGCACAGAAGGAGCTCATCGGCCCAGGCTTCCTCGCCATCGGCACGCCCATCCTCGTCGGCTTCGTGCTCGGCCCCTACGCGCTCGGCGGCTTCCTCGCCGGCATGATCCTCGTCGGGCAGCTGCTCGCGGTCTTCATGTCGAACGCGGGCGGCGCCTGGGACAACGCGAAGAAGATGATCGAGGACGGCCTCTACGGCGGCAAGGGCTCCGAGGCGCACAAGGCCTCGGTCACCGGCGACACCGTGGGCGATCCGCTGAAGGACACGGCGGGCCCGGCGATCAACCCGCTCATCAAGGTCATGAACATGGTGAGCCTGCTCGTGCTCGGGCTCATCCTCGACTACAACCTCATCTCGCCGCGCGCGGCCGCCGCCGGATCGAGCTGGCTCGCCAGCCGGCAGATTGGCATTCTCCTCGCGAGCGTGTGCGCCGCCGCGATCGCCTGGGCGGTCTGGAAGAGCAAGCAGCCGACGCAGGGGCTCGACGCGACCGACGACCCCCCCACCGACCTGCCCGACTGACTAGGATCGCACGGCGCGCCGGCCCCTGCGGCGCGCGCCCAGGATCGCGCACATCCCCACCGCGAGCCACCGGGCGTCGCCCGCCGGATCGCCGGCGGCGCGGCACCCGCAGCCTCCCGGGTCGCTCAGCTCGAGCGGCGCCTTCGTCGCGGTGCCCGTCGCCGCGCCGCCGCCGCTGCCGGTCGAGCCGCTCCCTCCGCCGCCGACCGGACCGCCTCCTCCTGCGCCGCCGCCGCCGATCGGCGCGGCCCCGCACTTGCCCGTGGTGCACACGCCGATCGAGCACGGCGTCCCGTCGGCCTTCGGGGGCGTCGTGCACGCGCCCGTGGCGGGCTCGCACGCGCCGGCCTCGTGGCACTCGTCGAGCGCCGAGCACGACACCTGCGCCGTCCCCTGGCAGGCGCCCGCGACGCACGTGTCGACGGCGGTGCACTTGCTCCCGTCGTCGCACCCCGTCCCGTCGGGCGCGCTCGGGAACACGCAGCCGCCCTGTGCCGGGTCGCACGTCCCCGAGAGGCGGCACCCATCGGGCGCGGGGCAGTCGAGGGGAGCGGCGCCGACGCACGCGCCGCTCGCGCAGTGGTCGCCGGTCGTGCACGGGCTCTGGTCGTCGCACTTCGACCCGTCGGGCGCGGTCGGGTTGCCGCACTGCCCGGATTGCGGGTCGCAGGCGCCCGCGAGGTGACACGCATCGATCGCCTGGCAGACCACCGCCACGCCGCCCCCGCAGGCGCCGCCCTTGCAGATCTCCCCCGAGGTGCAGCCGTTCAGGTCGCTGCAGGCCGTGCCGTCGGGCGCGAGGGGGACAGAGCACGCGCCCGTGTTCGGGTCGCACGATCCCGCCGCGTGGCACCCGTCGATGGGCTGGCAGACGACCGGCTGGCCCGAGGTGCAGCTGCCGTTCATGCACGCGTCGCCCTGCGAGCACGGGTTTCCGTCGCTGCACGCGGTGCCATTCGGCCTCAGGGCCTGCGCGCACTGGCCGCTTTGCGGGTTGCAGACCCCGTCGAAGTGGCACGCATCGCCCACCGGGCAGACGACCGGGGCCGAGCCCACGCAGACGCCTGCCTGGCAGACGTCGCTCGTCGTGCACGCGCTCCCGTCGGAGCACGCCTTGCCGCTGAAGCCGAAGCACGTGCCGTTCACCTGCCCGCCGGCCTGGACGGAGCACGCGTCGCACGCGCCCTGGTTGCAGGCCGTGTTGCAGCAGAAGCCGTCGACGCAGTAGCCGCTCTGGCAGTCCGAGGCGACGCCGCACCCGACGCCGTTCGCTGCGCCGCCGCCGTAGAGCTCCGAGCTCGACAGGTACGCCGCGTTGTCGGCGGTGGAGCCGCCCGCCACGAGGACCTTGCCCGTCTGGAGCAGGCTCGCCGTGTGGAAGAGCCGCGCCGTCGACATCGGGTCGGTCAGCGCCCAGCCGTTGGTGGACGGGTCGTAGAGCTGCGCGGTGCTCTGCGCGTTCGTGGCGTTCACGCGCCCCCCGGCCACGAGCACCTTGTTGCTCGGGAGGAGGGTCGCCGTGTGGTACGCGGCGGGGCTCGGCATCGTCGGCCCCGGGGTGAAGGTCTGCGCCGCCGGATCGTAGATCTCGGTCGTCGCGAGCGGGGCGGCGCCCGGGTTCTGGTCGGTCTCCTGGTTGCCGCCGGCGATCAGCACCTTGCCGCTCGGTAGCAGCGTCGCGGTGTGGTGGGCGCGCGCCGCGAGGAGGTTCGACGTCGGGCTCCACGTGTTCGACCCCGGGTCGTAGACGATCGAGGAGGCCATGGTCGCCGCGTTGTAGCCGCCGGTGACCAGCACGCGGCCGCCCGGCAGCAGCGTCGCCGTGTGGAAGCGCCGCGGCGGGCTCAGCGTGCCCGCGGGCGACCAGCCCCCGTTGCCGGGGTCCCAGAGCTCCGCCGTGCCGACGTACGCCTGGCCGTCGAAGCCGCCCACCGCGAGCACCTTGCCGCTCGCGAGGGTCGTGAGCGTCGGGAACGATCGGCTCGCGCCCATCGCGCCCGTGGCGGTGAAGCTCGCCGTCCCCGGGTCGAAGACCTCCGCCGTGCTCAGGTAGTAGTACTGGAGCTGGGGCCAGGCCCCCGCGGCGTAGAAGCCGCCCGCGACGAGCACCTTGCCGTTCCCGAGCAACGTCGCCGCGTGCCGGTAGCGGAAGCTCGTCATCGGGTTGACGTTCGACCACTGGCTCGTTCCCGGGTCGAAGAGGTTGGCGCTCGCCTCGTAGGCGCCCGCCTGCGTGGCCGGGTTGTTCGTGCCGCCGGTGGCGAGCACCTTGCCGTTCGTCAGCGTCGTGGCCGTGAACCAGCCGCGGAGCGCCGTCATCGCGTTGCCCGTGGGCGTCCACAGCGGGTCGACGAGGACGGCCTCTCCGTCGGCGCCGTCGACCCACAGCTCGATCGTCGCGCCCGCCGCCACGAGCCGAGCCCCGACCGCGCGGCCGCTGGCGGCGAAGGCCTCGGTCGCGGTCACGCGCACCCGCGCGGCGCCGTCGATCGTCACCTCGACGGCCGCGCCGTCTTGCCGCAGCGACGCGCCGTCGACGACCCACGTCGCCGCCGGGCGGTCCGCCGCGACCGCGCCGCGATCGAAGCGCAGCCACTCCTCCGCGGCGCCTTGCAGCACCGTCCAGTACGCGCTCCCGCCCGTGCGCGCGTACGCGACCGCGCGCCCCGCGACCTCGCCGTCGCCGCTCGCGTCGACCTCGCGCACGCGCACCGCCGCGCCGTCGGGCAGCGCGATCACGACCGCCCCGTCGCCCGCGCGCGGCAGCCGCACGCGCAGGCCGTCCTCCGGCTCGCTCGCGGGCAGGAAGCCACCCTCGCCCGCGCGGAGCGGCAGGCCGACCTCGACCGCGCGGCCCGCGTGCGCGGGGAAGGCGGCGCGCAGGCTCGCCTCGTGGCGCGACGCCGCGGTCGCGACCGCGACGGGCGCGCCCCCGCCGGCGCCGTCGATCGAAGGGTTGCCGCCGCACGCGGCCGTCGTCGAGAGCAGGATCCAGGCGACGGGGCCGAGCCCGCGGCCCCGGAGCATCAGGGTAGGCATGCGGCCGAGCTTGGCACGGCCCGCCCGTGGACGCGCCCTCCGCCGCATCGTCGGCGCCGGGTGGGCCACCGTACTCTGTGGCGGTTGATAGTTAAGCGACCATTGACTATCAACCTCGCCGTGACCACCTTCCCCTGGCCATGCGGAGCCGCGCCAAGCTCGTCGCTCGGATCCTGGACCTCGAGGGCGGCATGCACTCGGCCGTCGGCTACGTCGATCCGGTCGCGTGGCTCGGGTCGGAGCTGACGATGTCGCAGGTGAAGGTGCTGTTCGCCCTCACCGCCGGCGCCCCCAAGAGCCTGAAGGACCTCGCGCACGTCATGCAGACGAGCGTGGCCGCGGCCTCGCCGGTCGTCGAACGCCTGGTCCAGCAGGGCCTCGTCAGCCGGGCGGAGGACCCGGTCGACCGGCGCTACGTGGCCCTCGCGCTCACCGACGACGGGCGCACGATCGCCGGGCGGCTGCACCAGGACAGCCGCATGCGCACGAAGAACCTGCTCGACGTGATGACCGACGACGAGCTCGGGCTCGTCGCCGACGCGATGGAGACGATGCTCGAGGCCGCACGCCGCCTGCACCACGGCGGCAAGCGCTGATCCGCCGCGCGAGGCCGCGCGCCCCCGGGTGGGAGAAAGAGCCGCGATCGATGGATACGGCAGTCCAGTTGAAGCAGGCGACGACCCGCGCGGCCCCGCGCCGCGTGCCGTGGGGCAAGCTCACGGCGGTCCTCGTCGTGATCGGCGTCGCGGTGCCCGGCGCGCTGCGCGCCGCGCGCGGGCCGGAGGTCGCCGTCGTGCGCGTCGAGCGCCGGCCGATCGTGCAGAAGGTCGTCGCCAACGGGCGCGTGCTGCCGCCGGCGCAGGTCAACCTCGGCGTGCTCCTCGCGGGCGTGGTCGCGGAGGTGCGCACCGACGAGGGCCAGCACGTGAACGCGGGCGACGAGCTGCTGCGGCTCGAGGACGACGAGCTCGACGCGGCCGCCGCGCAGGCCAAGGCCGGGCTCTCGGCGGCGCGCGCCCGCGCCTACAAGCTCGCCGCGTTCGACGCGCTCGTCGCGAGCGAGGAGCTCGGGCGGGCCGACGCGGAGCTGCGCAAGGCGCAGGTGGACTACGACCGGGCGAAGCGGCTCGTCGACCTCGGGTCGGCGCCTTCGAGCCAGCTCGAGGACGCCGACCTCGCGCGACGTCGGGCCGAGAACGCGCGCGCCGCCGCCGCGCTGCGCGCGCGCGACGCGAGCGCGGGCGGCGGCGAGGCTCGCACCGCGCACGCATCGATCGACCAGGCAGCGGGCGTGGTCGCCGCGTCGACGGCGCGGCTGCGGCTCGCGCGCATCGTCGCGCCCGCGTCGGGCACGATCCTCACGCGCAGCGTCGAGCCCGGCGACGTCGTCCAGCCGGCGAAGGTGCTGCTCGTGATGGCGCGCGACGGCGAGACGCGCCTGCTCGTGCAGCCCGACGAGCGCAACCTCGCGCACCTCGCGGTCGGCATGCGCGCGCGCGCCTCGACCGAGGCGTTCCCGGGCCAGGCGTTCGAGGCCGAGATCCGCACGATCTCGCCCTCGGTCGACGCGGCGCGCGGCACCGTCGACGTGAAGCTCGCGGTCCCGTCCCCGCCGCCGTACCTGCGCGCCGGCATGACCGTGTCGGTCGACGTCACGGTGGGCACGCGCGACGCGGCGCTCGTGGTGGCGGCGGACGCCGTGCGCGACGCGGCGACGACCTCCCCGTGGGCGCTCGTGCTGCGAGACGGCCGGATCGCGCGGGTGGCCGTGAAGGTCGGGCTGCGCAGCGAGTCGACCATCGAGGTGACCGACGGGCTCGGCGCGGGCGATCTCGTCGTCCGCCCGGCCGCGGGCGCGAGGGGCGCGGGCGATCGCGCGCGCCCCCGCGTCGAGGAGTGACCCATGCGCCTCGACGCCTTCCTGGCCTGGAAGTTCCTGCGCGAAGGGCGCGGGCAGTCCGGGCTCATCGTAGGCGGCGCCGCGGTCGGCGTCGCGGTCGTCATCTTCCTCACGGCGCTCATCGACGCGGTGCAGCGGCAGATCATCGCGCAGACGCTCGACGTCCTGCCGCACATCGTCGTGAGGATGCCCGACGAGCGCGTGCGCGCGCTGCCCGAGCGCGAGGGCGTCGCGCAGGTCGCCCTCGTCGATCGCCCCGCGCAGCGGGTGCACTCGGTCGAGCAGTGGCCCGCGGTGATGACGGCGCTCGAGGCCCTCCCGGGCACCGTGTGCGTGTCGCCCACGGTCACCGGCCCGGCGTTCGCGGGCCGCGGCACGGCGAGCCGGTCGGTCACGATGCTCGGCGTCGACCCGGACCGCTTCTCGCGCGTGATCGCGATCCGCCCGCGCATCAAGCGCGGGAGCCTGCGCCTCGGCGGCAGCGACGTCGTGATCGGGACCGAGCTCGCCAAGGACCTCGGCGTCGACGTCGGCGCGCCGGTGCGCGTGACCACGGCCACCGGCGCCGAGGCGAGCCTCACCATCGCCGGCATCTTCGACCTCGGCAACCGCGACGTGAACCGCCGCTGGCTGCTCGTCTCGCTGCGCAACGGCCAGGCGATGCTGGGGCTCGCCGGCGGCGCGTCGGAGGTGAACCTGCGCGTCTCCGACATCTGGGCGGCGACCGCCATCGCGCAGCGCATCGAGGGCCTGACGGGCCTGCGCGCCGAGAGCTGGATGCAGACGAACGAGCAGCTTCTCGTGGCCATTCGGTCGCAGTCGAGCTCGTCGTCGACGATCCAGTTCTTCATCATCGTCGCGGTCGCGATCGGCATCGCCAGCGTGCTCGTCGTCTCGGTCGTCCAGAAGTCGCGGCAGATTGGCATTCTGCGGGCGATGGGCGCCTCTCGATCGATGATCCTGCGCGTGTTCCTCTTCCAGGGCGGGGCCGTCGGCGTCTTCGGGGGCCTCGCCGGGTCGATCCTCGGCACGCTCATGGTCTACGCCTTCGAGCAGGGCGCGAAGAACCCGGACGGCTCGCCCACGTATCCCGTCCTCTACACGCCCGCGCTCTACGGCACCGCGATCGCGCTTGCGATCGGGACGGGCCTCCTCGCGGCCGCGCTGCCGGCGCGCCGCGCGTCGCGCCTCGATCCGGCGGAGGCCATCCGCCATGAGTGACCTCGTGCTCGAGCTCGAGGGCGTCGTGAAGGACTACGCCGGGGCGGTGGTCTGGCGCGCGCTGCACGGCGTCGATCTGGCCGTGCGAGCGGGCGAGTTCGCGGCCATCATCGGGCCGTCGGGGTCGGGCAAGAGCACGCTGCTCAACCTGCTCGGGCTGCTCGACCGGCCCACCGCCGGGCGGCTTTTCATCCGCGGCCAGGACACGGCGACGCTCGACGAGGACGAGCTCACGCGCTTCCGCGGCGAGAGCCTCGGCTTCGTCTTCCAGTTCCACCACCTCATCCCCTCGCTCACCGCCGCCGAGAACGTGATGATGCCGCTCGCGATTGCCGCCGGCGCGACCTCCCCGGACGCGCTCGACCGCGCCCGCGCGTTCCTCGCCGAGGTCGGCCTCGGCGACCGCGCCGACACCCTGGTCGGCAAGCTCTCGGGCGGTCAGCAGCAGCGCGTCGCGATCGCGCGCGCGCTCGTCCGTCAGCCGCCGATCGTGCTCGCCGACGAGCCGACCGGCAACCTCGACACGTTGCTCTCCGACGAGGCCTTCGCGATGATGCGCCGCCACGGCGAGCGCCTCGGCGCGGCCTTCCTGATCGTCACCCACGATCCGCGCCTCGCCGAGCGCTGCGACCGCATCATCGAGATCGTCGACGGCCGCATCCGGTCGGACCGGCCCGTCGTGCGCGCCGCGCCGGATCCGCCCGCGTAGTCGGCGCGTTTCTCCCCGCCGCCCGCGCCGGGTGGCGCACCTTGCGCCGCTCGCGGGCCCCGAAATCCGCTTGCGCCCGGCCGCGCGAGGGGGGAGCTTTCCCCCGCGCCGAATGGCCGGGCCGTGCCTGTCCAGCGGGGGACCCGGCTTCAAGCACCCCAAGACGCTCCACGAGCTCGGGCGCGAGTCGCTGGTGTTCACCGGCCGATCGAAGATGAGCCTCGCGCGCAAGATGTTCTTCAAGGCGCTCAGCCAGAACGCCATTCCGGCGTCCGCGTTCTTCAAGCTGCCGCCGGGGCGCGTGGTCGAGATCGGCGTGCAGATCGAGCTGTGAGCGCCGGAACGGGCGAAACCGGCGGGCGGCAGCGTCCGCCGTGACGTCCCCGCTTGCGCCGTCAGCCCGTGCGCTCGAGCTCGGCGATCCTCGCCCTCGCGGTCGCGAGCTCGGCTTCAGCCGCCTTGCGCCCCTCCGCTTTCCGCCTCGGCTTTCGCGGCTCGCCCCTCGGCGGCTCGCCGGGCTCGATCGGCGGCGCGGCGTGCCTTCGCCTCCTTCTCCGCGCGCGCCTCGGCCGCGGCGACGCATCGCTCGAGGACGTCGCGGATCAGGTGGTCGAGCCGCGCGATGAGCTCCTCGGCCTCCGGCAGCATCGCGTCCCCCACGTGAAACCGGATGCGATCGTCCTCGAGCGCGAGGCCGAGCCCGAGCACGACCGACGGGATCACCCCATGCTGCGGCATGAGGCGCTGGTAGGCGCGCGAGGAGGCCGGTAGCCGAGCAGGCGCGTCTCGCGCAGGTCGAGGACGAAGTACTCGCGCACGCCGAGGCGCGCGTAGGGCAGCGCGTTGACCTCGCTGTCCTTGGAGGCCCGACCGCGTTTCGCGGGGCGCAGGGGCTCCTCGCGGCGTCGGGGGCGGGGTTTCGAGGGGCGCAGGACCTCCCCCGCGGCGTCGGGGGCGGGGTTTCGAGGGGCGCAGGACCTCCCCCGCGGCGTCGGGGGCGGGGTTTCGAGGGGCGCAGGACCTCCCCCG
>CAIVJW010000232.1 GCA_903906315.1 uncultured delta proteobacterium
CGGCGAGGTGCCGCGCGATCGGCGGAGGCACGGCCGCGCGCGGCGGCGGCGCAGGGCGAGCGACGGGGACGGCGCGAGCGGGGGCCGGAGCCGCGACCCGAGCCGGCGCGGGAGCGGCGACCTGCGCACGCCCACGCACTGGCGGCGGGGGCGGCGGCGGTGCGCCGTGCGTGGAGACGTTGCCGCGCACGAGCGCGCCGGGGCGAATGCCGATCTGCGGGGCGGCCAGGTCGCCGACCACGCGCGCCCCCGCCTCGAGGAGGACGCCCTCTTCGGCGCTCACGTTGCCCGCGACGGCGCCGCGAATGACGACCCGCCGGCCGGAGACGTCGCTCTTGATCAGGGCGCCCGCGCCGATGACGAGCTCGCCGCTCACCGCGACGCTGCCCTCGACGCGGCCCTCGATCTCGAGGTCGCCGTCGCCGGTGATGCTGCCGCGGACGATGGTGCCCGGGCCAATCTGGGAGAGGGTCGTCATCGGTCAGACGTCCATGTCGACGTTGCCCTTGAACGAGGCGCCGTCGGCGATCGTGAGGCGCGCCGCCTTGACGTCGCCGATGAGGCGCGCGCCGCCGAGCAGGTCGACGCGGTCGCTCGCGCTGACGTTGCCCGTGACGGTGCCGCCGACCGAGAGCGAGCCGGCGGCCACGTCGGCCTCGACCACGGCGCCCGCTTCGATGGTCACGGGGCCCTCGGCCGCGATCCTGCCTCGCACGCGACCGGCGACGACGACCTCTTCGTCCGAGGTGATCTCGCCCTCGATGGTGATGCCCTGCCCGATGATCGTTCCAGCCACGTTCGTGCTCCTTACGAGGGGCGAGCTAGCGCCCGCCACCCTGCCGCGAGGTCAGCTCGGCCGGCATGTCGAACTCGGCCTCGATGCGGCCCGAGAACTGCGCGCCCTCTTCGAGGCTGACCTCGGCGCCGCCCATGTTGCCCGACACCTTTGCCGTCGCGCGGATCACCACCGCGCCCCGCGCGGCGACGTCTCCGGTGAGCTCGCCGCCGATCGACACGGCCGCGGCGTCGACGTCGCCGACGACGGCCGCCCCGTCCTCGATGAAGAGCTCGCCGCTCACCGCGACGTCTCCCTCGATCTGCCCTTCGACGCGGAGCGCGCCGTCGCCGTGGACGCGCCCGCGCACGCGTGCGCCGGGGCCGAGCACGGAGAGCTCGTTGTCGGAGGGGCTCGGTTGCGCGGCGGGCATCGCTCGGGGCATTCGGTCGGGCTTCGCTTTCGTGCCGGCGAGGCCGGCGCGGTGTCGTCATCGCCGCCCGGGCCCGCGCTGCCGTCCCGGGACGCCCGAGGAGGGGCGCCGAGGCGGCGATACGGAGCATGCGCGCAGCGCGCGGAAGCTAGCCCAAGGCGGTTCGGCGGGCAACGCTCGATTGCGCGCGCGAGCCGAGCGCGGGCCCCGTCAGCTCGCGCGGGCGGCGTGCGCGTCGAGCGCGGCGAGGACGTGGTCGTAGTCGGCGGGCACCATCACGGGAGGGTTCGCGTGCCGCGCGTCGACGCCGGCGAGGGATTTCTCGTGGTAGCGGACCTTGAACTCGGTGAACTTCAGGCCGCTCGCGGTCGAGACGACGACGACGCGGTCCTTGGGGCCGACGAGGCCCTTGGCGACGATCTTCTCGAGGCCGACCAGCGCGACGGCGGTGTGCGGGCACGTGTAGAGGCCCGTGCGGTCGGCGCGCGCGGCGGCGTCGCAGAGCTCCTCCTCGCTCGCCTGCTCGACCACGCCGTCCATCGCCTCGAGGGCCTGGATGGCGCGGGGAGCGCTGACGGGGTTGCCGATCTGGATGGCGGACGCGAGCGTCTCGCGCGCCTTGACGGGCGCGACCTCGCGCTTGCCGGCCGACCAGGCGAGGTAGAGCGGGTTCGCGTGCTCGGCCTGCGCGACGCACAGGCGCGGGAGGCGGGTCGTGACGCCGAGGTCCTTCAACATGCGAAAGCCCGCGAAGAGCGCGTAGGCGTTGCCGAGGTTGCCGCCGGGGACGACGACCCAGTCGGGCACGGCCCAGTCGAACTGCTGCACCATCTCGAACGCGACCGTCTTCTGGCCCTCGATCCGCAGCGCGTTCATCGAGTTCGCGAGGTAGACGACCCCATCGGCCGCGAGCCGCTGCACGATGCTCATGCAGCCGTCGAAGTCGGTGTCGAGCGCGAGGACCAGCGCGCCGGACGCGATGGGCTGTACGAGCTGCGCCGTCGAGACCTTGCCGCGCGGCAGCAGCACGACGACGGGCAGCCCCGCGGCGGCGCCGTATGCGGCGAGGGCCGCGGAGGTGTCGCCGGTCGAGGCGCACGCGACCGCGCGCAAAGAGAGGCCCTCGCGCACGGCCTGGCGCACGACGGAGACGAGGACCGTCATGCCGAGGTCCTTGAACGAGCCCGTGTGGCTGTTGCCGCACAGCTTGATCCACAGGTCGTCGAGGCCGATCGACTTGCCGTAGCGCTCGGCCCAGAAGAGCGAGGACCCTCCCTCGTCCATCGACACGATCGCGTCGTCGGGCACCGCAGGCGCGACCCACTCACGCTTGCCCCACACGCCCGATCCGTAGGGCCACGCCGTGCGCCGGTAGCGCTGGTCGAAGAGGCGCATCCACGCCGCGGGGCTGCGATCGCGGAGCGCATCGAGATCGTGCGCGACCTCGAGCAGGCCCCCGCAGCTCGGGCAGCGGTAGACCGGCTGGGTCAGCGGGTGGGTGCCGGGGCAGCCGGCGAAGCAGCGGAAGGCGGCGGCGTAGCTCATCGAGGGCGGCTCCGTGGGATCAGGGCGTGCCGAGCGGCTTCCAGGCGTTGGCGCGCATGCGGAAGAACTCGAACGCGGCGCGGGCCGTGTCGGTCTGCGGCTCGTAGACGTCGATCGCGCTCGCGCGCTCGATGGCGGCGATCGGCCCCGGCCGCTCGCCCGCGAGGCGATCGAGGTCGTCGCGCAGCGCCGCCATCGAGGGGTACCGGTTCGACGGGGCCTTGCGCAGCGCGCGAAGGACGACGGCGTCGAGCGCGGCGTCGAGCTGGGGAACGCGCGAGGAAGGCGGATCGGGCTGGCGAAACACCTGCTCGGCGAGGAGCTCCGCGTCGTCGCGCGCGTTGAATGGCAGCACGCCGGTGAACATCCGGTACATGACGACGGCGAGGCCGTAGACGTCGGTGCGCGCGTCGGGCGCGTCGCTGAGCACCTGCTCGGGCGCCATGTACTCGAGGGTGCCGACGGCGGTCCCGGCCGCGGTCATGCTGGACAGCGCCTCGAGCTTCGCCAGGCCGAAATCGAGGATCTTCACGGCGTACGGGTCCCCGGGCGCGCCGACGAGGAAGATGTTGTCGGGCTTGAGGTCGCGGTGCACGACGCCGACCGCATGCGCGGCGGCGAGGCCCGCGGTCGCCTGCTGCAGGATGGGCAAGCCGATGTCGACGTCGACCTTGCCCTCGCGGCGCAGCAGCTCGCCGAGCGACTCGCCGAAGAGGTACTCCATGACGAGGTACGGCGCCCCGTCGGAGCGCTGACCCACGTCGAAGATCTCGACGATGTTCGGGTGGCCGACCTTGGCGGCGGCCTGCGCCTCGCGGAAGAAGCGCTCGGTCGCGTTCGAGGCGTTGCGCTGCGACGGGCTCAGCGCGAGGATCTTCACCGCGACCGGCTTGCGCGTGCGCGTGTCCTCGGCGAGGTAGACGCGCGCCATCGCACCCTTGCCGATGAAGCCGCGCACCTCGTAGCGGTCGCCGATGCGGGTCCCCGCCAGCCGCGTCGCGCGGCTCGGCATGAGGTCCATGCGCGCGCCGTCGACGAGGCTCTCGCCATCGTACGGGCAGAAGCGGTGGTCGCGGTCGTAGCGACGGTGGCAGCGGGGGCAGAACATGCGGGCGGGCGAGGTTCGGGGGAGCATACACCACCGCTCGTCCGTCGGCGGGGCGCGGCGGCGCGGTGGGCGAGGTTTGGCGGGCGCGCAGCCCACGGGACGAGCCAGGGACCGGCGCGGAACGAAGTGAGGCGTTCATCCGGAAGGCGCGCGGGTCTCCCCGCCTTCTCGCCTTCATGTTTCACCAATTCCTGCGCGGGCTCTAAGCTCCGACCCATGGTTTCCCCGACCACAGGCGCGCCGCGCAGGCGCGTGTCGCTCGGGACCTTGGCGGTCCTCGGGCTCACGATCGCCGGGCTCGCGACGCTCGGCGCGCGATCGCGGGTCCGGACCGGCCAGCGCGCGGTCGCGATGGGCGCCGACGGGCTGCCCGCCGTCATCCCGCCGCCGGGCTCGCCTCGGCCGACGGACGCGGAGTGGGCCGAGGTCCAGCGCGCCATCCGCACCTTCGGATCGCCGCCGCTCAAGTGCGATCCCAAGATGGTGCGCGAGTGGCTGCGCGTGCGCTGCGCGGCGAACGGCGGGCTCGTGCCGAAGGCCGTCGCGACGAAGACGCCGAACGGCCACGAGGAGCACGTCGAAATGGATGGGGAGGTCGCGAGCTTCGTCGTCCAGGTCGCGCGCGGCACGACCTACCGGGGGCGGGTCGTCTACGCGACGCAGCGAGTGCCCGAGATGTTCGCGGTGATCGCGGAGTGGCCGGCTCGCGACGCGCGGCCGGCGGTCGGCTTCGTCGACGAGCCGATCGAGTGACCACGAGCGACGCGCGCGAGCCGGTGGCGAGCCGGTCTGCTAGCCTCGAGCCTCCGACGGCCGTCGCATGAACGAGCTATCCGAACGCTGGTGTCGATCCGTCCCGTCGCTGCGCGCGGCCAGCCTACGCGCCGATTTCGTGCGCAGCGAGCTCGGGCGCGGATCGGTCGCGGACGTGAGCGCCGCGCTGAACGATCTCTGCGCCCGCGCCGAGCAGGCCGATCCGCTCGCCCGCGAGGTGCTCGCGCCGTTCATCACGGTGCTCGCGGGCGCGGGCGCGGTCGCGCGGGTCGACGAGCTGCGCGCGCTCGCCGCCGATCGCGCGCTCCTCCCGCTCGCGCGGCTGCTGCGCAAGAAGGCGCGCGCGACCGGGGCGGCGGCGCCGGTCACGGCCCCGAACGACCGCCCCGTCCTGCCCACGAGCACCGGGCGGGTGCTGACGCTCGGCGAGCGCAAGGCCCTCGCGCGGAGGCCGTCGCGCGCAGCGCTCGACAAGCTCCTGCGCGACCCCCACCCCGTCGTCATCCGGCACGTCCTCGACAGCACGCGCGTGACCGAGGACGACGTCGTGCGCCTCGCCGCGCGCCGCCCCGCGTTCGCGGACGTCATCGCCGAGATCGCCCGCCACCCGGGGTGGACGACGCGCCCGCGCGTGCGCATGGCCATCGTGCAGAACCCGGGGACGCCCACCGAGATCGCGGTGCCGCTCGTGCGCCTGCTGATCCGACCGGAGCTGCTCCAGGTGACGGCCGCGGCGGACGTGCCGGCGATCGTGCGCGCGGCGGCGACGGAGCTGCTCGAGCGCAGGCCGCCCGTGCCCGGCAAGGACGGCGCGCGCGGCCCCGCGCAGTAGGGCGATCGCTACGGCGTCGGGGGGCTCGTCGAGTCGAGCGGCGTCGCGGGAGCGGTCCCGGCGAAGTCGACCGAGTTGTCGTCGGTGTCGGTGCAATTGCCGGCCGCGCCGCCCGGCTTGCGCTCGACGCTCGCGTCGGTCGCCTGCCCGGCCTGCGGGTTCATCACGGGCGTCCCTTCGCAGAGGAACGTGGCGTCGAGCTTCGCGAAGTCGGCCGCGGCGCCCGCGAAGCAGAGCGAGTCCACCGTGGCGGCGGAGTGCTTGAGGATGATCGACGCGGCGTCGCCGATGCCGTTGAACGAGTCGTCCTTCGCCGGCTGCTGCGCGTACGCCGAGCCGACGATGAGGAAGTGGCCGTACGCAGGGATCGCCCCGCCCTTGCCCGTCCAGCGCGTCGTGAAGCTGGCGTTCGACGTGCTGCGACCTTCGATCGTCCAGGTGTTGTCAAGCGTGACGGCCGCGCCCGTCGGGTTGAAGAGCTCGATGAACTCGTCGCTGGCGCTGAGAAGGCCGCGCGTTCGGACCTCGCTGATCAGGAGGTGACCGATGGCGCAGCCGCCGTCGGGCACGATCACGCCAGCGTCGTTGCCGCCCGCGTCCGCCGCGCCGGCGTCGTTGCCCGCGTCCGCCGCGCCGGCGTCCGGCGGGCCTGCGTCCGGCGCGCCTGCGTCCGGCGCGCCCGCGTCCGGCGGGCCTGCGTCCGGCGCGCCGCCGCACAGGCCACCGCAGAACTTGGCGACCTCCTTGACGCAGTTCGAATCCCACTTGTTGTTGCAGCAGAACGGATCGGCGCCGACGGCGCAGACCTGCTTCGTGCACGCGTCGCAGGAGACGTCGAGCTTCACGCCGGCGGTGCACACGTCGTGCGTGCAGCCTGGCGCGCCGGCGTCTGGGGCGCCGCCGCACACGTCGCCGCAGTACGTCGGCACGTCCTCGACGACGCAGACGTCGTCCCAGCCATTCTGCGGGTCGCAGCAGAGCGGGTCGGCCGCGCAGACGTCCTTCGCGCAGGTGCCGCACGAGGGGTCGAGCGCGTCGCCCGCCGTGCACACGTCGTGCGCGCACGCCGGGCCGCCGCCGGCGCCCCCTTGCGCGCCCCCTCCCTGGTGCTGACCGCCTTGGGCGTTCCCGCCCTGGTGCTGGCCGCCTTGCGGCTGCCCACCGGTGCCCGTGGCCTGGCCTCCCGTGCCGGCCCCGCCCGTCCCCGTCGCCTGCCCGCCCGTGCCGGCCCCGCC
>CAIVJW010000233.1 GCA_903906315.1 uncultured delta proteobacterium
GCGCGGCCGGCGCCCGCGCCTCCCGCACGGCACGGTCACCGACCGCGCCGGCCGCGCGGTGGTGGCGTTCGATCCGCCCGTCGGGGCCGGTCGCGCCCTCCACGGCGGGCTCGTCGCGGAGCTGCGCCTCGCGCCCGGCGTGCGCGCGCGCGACGTGGCCGATCGTCCGCTCGGTCGCTGGATCGCCGCGGTCGACCCTGCCGTGGCGCTGGTCGTCGCCTCGGCGGCGGCCCCGCTGCGCGCGGTGGTCGACGCGCTGCACGTCGTCGCCGGCGATCGGCGCGCCGCGCTGCTCTGCCTGCCTCCCGATCGCGGCGACCTCGCGCTCGCGATCGAACGCGCGCTCGCCCCCCTCGTCGCGCGGGGCCTGCTGCGCGTCGTCTCGGTCGACGCCGCTCGCGCCCTCGATCTCGCCCACGACGCCCGCGTCGCGGCCGTGACCTTCCACGGCTCCCGCGCCGCGAAAGACGACCTCGTGTGGGGGCCGCCGGGCCTCGATCGCGCCGCCCGCGTCGCCGCCGGCGCGCCCCTGATCGCGAAGCCCGTCGCGGCCGCCCTCGCGAGCGTCACGCCGATCCTCGTCGTGCCCACGCTCTACGCGGCCGACGAGCTCGCGTTCCAGGCCCACGGCGTCGCGTCGCAGCTCGCGTGGGGCGGCGGCCTCGATCCGGTCGCGGCCCGCGTGCTCGTGGTCGCCCGCGGGTGGCCCCAGCGCGATCGCTTCGTCGACCTCGTCGCCGCCGCGCTCGCGGCCCTCCCCGCGCGCCCGGCGCCGCGCCCCGGCATGGTGGAGCGCTTCGAGGCGGAGCTCGCCGCGCGCGCCGACGTCGTCCGCCCCGGCGCGCCCGCCCCTCCCGCCGCGCTCGGGTGGGCCATCGCTCGCGATCTCGATCCCGACGCGCCCTTGGGCCCGCTCTTCGCCGCCGAGGCGATCGGCCCGGCGCTCGGCGTCGTCGCGGTCGGCGCCGACGACCCGGCCTCGTTCCTCGACGCGGCCGCGCGGTTCTGCGACGAGCGCCTCGACGGCTCGCTCGCGGCCTCGATCGTCGCGCCCCCGCGCCACGAGGAGGACCCGCAGCTCGAGGCGCTCCTCGAGGCCGCCCTCGCGCGCCTCCGGTACGGCGTGGTCGCGATCTCCGCGCCCCCGTGGCTCGCCTTCGCGATGGGCACGCTCCCGTGGGGCGCGCGATCCGGCCCGCCGATCGCCTCTCCAGCGGGCAGCCCCGCGCCGGCCGACGACCCCGCCTCCCTCGCCGCGATCGGCCCGACCGCGCGCGTCGTGCTGCGCTCCCCGCTCCGCGCGCGCCCGCGCCCCGCCTGGCACGCCGATCATCCCCACCGGCTCGAGCTCGCGCGGCGCCTCACCCGCCTGGCCGCGACCCCGAGCCTCGGCGGCGCGCTCGGCAGCGCGCTGCTCGCCGCTCGCTCCTGAAGGGAAGGGCTCGCGTGCCGCGCCCGTCGCCGTTCCTCGCGAACGGAGCGCTCGACCTCCCCGCGTCGGGCGCCAGGCCGCAGGGGGGCCGCCTTACCTTCCGACCGCGCCGCTTGACGGGGCCAGCCAGGCGCAGAATATTCGCGGGATCGTGAGCACTCGCGCAAGCAACAGAACGCGGCAGGTCTCCGGGGGGGGCGGGCTCTCGCTGCTCCTGGTGACCTCCCTGGTCGGGGCTGCCGCCTGCAACTCGGTGCTCGGCCTCGACTACACGGTCGGCGTGAAGTGCGGCGACGGGACCGAGCTCGTCGACGGCACCTGTCAGCGCGTCGCCGCGGCCGATCCGAAGGCGCCCGCGTTCGCCGGGCTGGCGTCGATCTCGGTCGTCGGCCCGACGAGCCTGCGCCTCGACTGGGCGCAGGGCGTGTCGCCGACCGTCGCGGAGGCGGACCTCCGCTACCGCGTCTTCGTCGCCACCAGGAGCAAGGGGCAGGACTTCCACGCCCCCGTCGCGGTGGTCACCGGCGCGACCACGCACACGCTCGAGGGCCTCGAGGCGAACGCCACCTACTACGTCGTCGTCCGATCGGCCGACCCGGCCGGTCACGAGGAGGGCAACCTCTACGAGCTCTCGGCCAAGGCGCAGGCCGACCACGCCCCGCCCGAGTTCGGCGGCGTCACGAGCGCCGCGCCGGGCACCGGCGACGGGAGGGTCAAGGTCTCCTGGGCCCCCGCGGTCGACGACCTCTCGGGCGCGGCGGCGATCTCGTACCTCGTGTACGCGGGCCTCGCGCCGCCGGTCCACGAGGGCGAGCCCGTCGCGACCGTCACCGGCCAGACCTCGGTCGAGGTCACGGTCGCCAAGCCCGAGACGCCCTACCACTTCGTCGTGCGCGCGAAGGACGCGGCCGGCAACCTCGACGCCAACACGCGCGAGGCCGTCTCGAAGGCCGCGCATGATCTCACGCCGCCGCTCTTCGGCGGCTGCGCGAAGGCGGTCGCCGTCGCGTCGAACCAGGTCGAGGTGAGCTTCACGGCGGGCAGCGACGACGTGACGCCCGCCACGGACCTCGACTACGACGTCTATGCGTTCACCGACCCCGGCCCGCACGCCGACCTCGCGGCCGCGGTCGGGCACGCCTGGGTCCGCGGCGCGCTGAAGGCCACGGTCGGCAACCTCGCGGCCGACTCGACGTACTACTTCCTCTGCCAGGCCAGGGATCTCAGCGGCAACGTCGGCGGCAACCCGGTCGACGTGAAGGGCAAGACCGACAAGGACGTCACGCCGCCCGACTTCGTCGGCGCCACGGGCGCCGAGGCGACGTCGCCCGAGTCGTACCTCGTGCGGGTCGAGTGGCCCCCCGCGACGGACCTCCAGACGCCGTCCGCGAAGATCGTCTACGACGTGTTCACCGCCTCGAAGGCCGGCGGCCAGGACTTCGGCGGGCCCGCCGCGGCGACCGTCACCGGGCAGACCTGGGCCGAGCTGCTCGTGCGGCCGGGCGAGACGACCTTCCTCGTGGCTCGCGCCCGCGACGAGGCTGCGAACGTCTCGGTCGGCGTGCAGGAGATCGCCGTCACCGCGCGCGTCAACTACGACTGCCAGATCCAGCCCATCTTCGACCGGAGCTGCGTGCCCGGCTGCCACACGCTCGGCCAGAAGAAATACAACCCCATCCTCGCGTCGCCGGTCTCGTACACGTTCATCGTGGCCGACGGCGTCGTGAAGAAGAAGCAGCCCGAGGAGAGCTGGCTCTACCAGGACCTCGTGTGCGCGCCGTCCTGCAACGGCGTGCCGGGCTGCGTCGAGTGCGGCAAGCCGCTGCCCTCGGGCAACGTGCCGCACTTCATGCCGGAGGCGAAGGTCCCGCCGAACCCGGCGCCGTCCGCCGCGGAGATCGCGCTCGTCTACAAGTGGATCGCGGAGGGCGCCGACGGTCCGCTCTCCCCGTGGCCCGGCGCGCCGCCCGGGTACTCCTACGATCCGGCCACCGCGGCCTGCCAGGCAGAATGAAGGGCGAGACGATCGGCGGGAAGTATCGCTGCCTGCGCGTGCTCGGCACGGGCGGCATGGGCGCGGTCTACGAGGCCGAGCACACCGGCACGGGACGGCGCGTGGCCGTCAAGGTCATCAACGCCGAGATGGCCGCCAAGTCCGAGATGGTCGCGCGCTTCCAGCGCGAGGCCCGCGCGGCCGGCGCCATCGAGACTTCGCACATCGTGCAGGTGCTCGACATGGGCACCGACGTGGACTCCGGCGTCATCTACATGGTGATGGAGCTGCTCCGCGGCGAGGACCTGAAGGCGCTCTTCGACCGCCTCCGCCGCCTCCCGCAGAACCTCGCCCTGCGCCTGGTCGGCCAGGCGTGCGTCGGCCTCGCCAAGGCGCACGCGACGGGCGTCGTGCACCGCGACATCAAGCCCGCGAACCTGTTCCTCGCGCACCAGGACACCGGCTCGGTGATCGTGAAGATCGTCGACTTCGGCATCGCGAAGATCATGGTCGAGCCGGGCGAGGGCGAGGAGGCGCAGCTCACGCGCACGGGCGGCATGCTCGGCTCGCCGGTGTACATGTCGCCCGAGCAGGCGACGGGCCGGAAGACGATCGACCACCGCACCGACATCTGGTCGATGGGCGTGCTGCTCTACCAGGGGTTGACCGGCAAGCTGCCCTACCACGAGCAGTCGCTCGGCGCGCTGCTGCTGGCGATCTGCTCGGAGCACCCGCGGCCGATCCAGGACCTCGCGCCGTGGGTGTCGCCCGAGCTCGCCGAGCTCGTGCACGCGATGCTCGTGCACGACCCTGCCGCGCGCTTCCAGAGCATGCAGGCCGTGCTCGACGCGATCCGCGCGATCGCGCCTGCGCCGCTCGGCGTGGATGCGGTGGAGCTCGTGCCGCTCTCCGAGGCGGAGGCGAGCGTCGTCGCGCCTCGGTCGCGGATCTTCGGGCCGTCGGCCGAGTCGCAGGCGCTCGCCGTCGGTCCCTCGCTCCTGCCGCCGCAGGGCGGCGCGATCACCGGCGCCGGCGGCGTCACCGCGCGGTCGATCGCGGTGCCGGCCGCCACGGCCGCGTCCGAGGCGCCGATCGCGAGCCCGAGCGGCGGGGTCACGACCGCGACGGGCGCGATCTCCTCCGTCAACGTCGTCGACCTTCCTCCTCCAGCCGCCACGACCGCGCGCAGCAGGCTGCTTTTCCCCATGATCGGCGTCGCCGCCGTCGTGGGCGTCGCCCTCGGGTGGCGCGTCGTCGGCGGCCGGCCCGAGGCGAGCCCGCCCGCCGCGGCGGCCTCGCCCGCGTCGGTGGCGGTCCTCGCGACCGCCGCGCCCGCGCCCATCGCCACCGCGACGCCGGCCCCTGCGGTGGTCGTCGTCGCGCCGCCTGCCGAGGAGATCGTGCACGTCGCGATCGATCCCGCGGACGCGACCGTCGAGGTCGACGGGCGCCCGGCCCCGGTCGTCGATGGCGGCGTCGAGGTGCGCGGGGTGATGGGCAGCGCGCACCATCTGCGGATCGTCAAGGACCAGCGTGAGACCTCGGCCGAGGTCGCCATCACCTCGCGAGGCCCCGTCCCGCCGAAGGTGAAGGCCGATCTGCCGGCCGCGCCGAAGCCCAAGGCCGCCGCGCCGAAGCGCGACGAGGCGCTCAACGGGAAGTTCGAATGAGGCCCCGAACGGCCTCGATCGCGATCGGTGCGCTGATCCTCCTCGCCGCCGGCGCCGCGCGCGCGGACAAGCCCCCCGCGAAGGCCGCGCCGGCCGCGCCGCCCTCTGCCCCGGCCACGGGCGTCTACTCCCAGGTCGACGTCGAGAGCGAGGCGCGCCAGGTGGACGCGCGGAAGCTCTTCGAGAAGGGCCTCGCGAGCTTCGAGAAGCAGGCGTGGGACGCCGCGCTCGGCGACTTCCTGCGTTCGCGCAAGGCGTGGCCGAGCCGCGCCGCGACCAAGTACGCCGCGAGCAGCCTGCGCGCGCTGCGCCGCTTCGACGAGGCGATCGATCTCTTCGAGGAGCTGCTCGGCTACCCGAACCTCTCGGCGGCCGATCAGAAATTCGCCGAGGAAGGCATCGCGGAGATCGCCGGCAAGCTCGGCACGCTCACCGTGCGCGGCGGCGAGCCCGGCGCGTCGCTGCTCGTCGATGGGCGCTACCGCGGGACGCTGCCGCTGCCCGCGCCGCTGCGCGTGGCCGCCGGGTCGCACGAGATCGGCGCGTTCCGCGAGGGCGGCGATCCGTTCGCCGCGACCGTCGAGGTCGGCCCGAAGCAGGCCGCGGTCGCCGAGCTCCGGTCGCTCGCGACCGGCGGCCGGCTCAAGGTCGCCGAGCAGCGCGGGCGCGCGGTCGGCGTGCTCGTCGACGGGGTCGTGGTCGGCAAGACGCCGTGGGAGGGGCCGGTCTCCGTCGGCGACCACCTCGTCAACCTGCGCGGCAGCGTGAACCTCGACGCCGAGTGCGCCGCGCAGGACGACCTGGGCGCGGCGACGAAGCGCGCCGCGAAGCGCGGTGACGTCGATCTCGGCACCCAGCCCGTCAGCGTGCCGATCCAGCTGCACCAGACGACCAAGCTCTCGCTCACCGCCGAGGAGCTCGACACCACCCTCCGCGTCGAGCCCATGCCCGGCGGCGCGAGCGTCGCGATCGACGCGGTCGTCGTCGGCCGCGGCGCGTGGGAGGGGCGCTTGCGCGTCGGCGAGCACAAGATCGAGGTCCTCGCCGACGGCTTCGTGACGGACGTGCGCCGCGTGAAGCTCGAGCCGCGGAGGCGCGTCGTGATCCCGGTCGAGCTCGTCCGCGACCGCGACACGCCCGAGTGGCGCGCGGCCCGCAACGCCTGGGCGGGCGCGGCCTTCGGCGTCGGCGCGCTCGGCCTCGGCGTGTTCGCCGTCACGGGCGCGCTTGCGCTCGACAAGAGCAACGAGCTGCGATCGGTGTGCGTCGCGGGCGTGTGCCCGCCCGAGGAGCAGCAGACGGTCGGCACGGCGCGCACCCTCGGCACGGTCGCGACGATCGGCGCGATCGCCGGCGGCGTCGGCGTCGTCACGGGCGTGACCATCCTGCTCGTCGCGCGGCCGGGGCGGGCGAAGATCGACAAGCCGCGATCCGACGCGCCGACCGTGCGCGCCGCGATCGGGGCCGGCCGGTTCGAAGTCGGCGGGACGTTCTAGCCGGCGCACGCCGACGAGGGGCGCCGCGCAGACCCGCGGGCGGCCTCCCGCCCGGGAGGCGAGCCGCCACAGGCGGCACGCGCGCCGCGAGGGGCGCTGCGACCCCGCCCCGTGATCCGGGGGAGGTCCGCGCCGATTGGATTGGTTGTGCGGAGGGGAGTCGGTCGAGAGGCGCGCGAGCGGCCCGGCCCGAAGTCGCCTTCGGGCCGGGCCGGCTCCAGCGCGGGATTACCAGGTCAGGGTGATCTGCCCGTTGCCGGCGCGCTGGGCGCCCGTCGTGCCGGTCACGCCCGTCACGCCGCCGAGCCACGACGACCCGCCGCCGGCGCTGCCGTCGACGCCGCCGCCGCCGCCGCCGTAGAAGCCGCCGCCGCCGCCGCCCGAGTGGCCGATGGCCGCGACCGAGCCGCTGCCGCCGAGCCCGAGCGAGCCCGCCGTGCCGCTGCCCGACGCGTTGGTGCCCGCCGCGCCGCCCGACACCTGCGTGCCGCCCTTGCCGTCGCCGGTGGGGCCGGAGTCGCCGCCGAGCGCGTCGGCGCCGATGAGGCCGCCGCCGGCGCCGCCGCCCTGGCCGCCGCAGGAGTA
>CAIVJW010000234.1 GCA_903906315.1 uncultured delta proteobacterium
ACCGGCGCTCGCCGCGCACGCGTCTCAATCCCCTCATCGGGGCCGCCCCTCCCGGGAGGGGTGAGGATATTGAATATCTCAACGGGCGCCTTCGCGCAGTCTCAATCCCCTCATCGGGGCCGCCCCTCCCGGGAGGTACCTCGCCCGGTCCTATTGGACCCGCGCGCTCTTCGTCTCAATCCCCTCATCGGGGCCGCCCCTCCCGGGAGCTAAGGCTATTGGGGAGCCAGTGATGAAACTCATCACGTCTCAATCCCCTCATCGGGGCCGCCCCTCCCGGGAGTTGTCGGTGAGCCAGTGATGAAACTCATCACTGGCATGTCTCAATCCCCTCATCGGGGCCGCCCCTCCCGGGAGGGACCCTCCGAAACTACCTTGAAATCCGCGAGCTTCCAACCGGCTTTCGCCGTTCTTGCCTCGACCGGGGTCGCGCGGGTGGCGCTTGCTGGCGTTGCGCGCCGGAACTCGCAACGATTCCGCTCGGGTTGCCGTCGCGCCGTTGTTCGCGGCCCGGAGGCCGGGATGCGGGCGCGACCGAGCACTTTCTCGTGGCCTTCCGCCCAACTCCGAGCGCGCTGGCGTCGTCGCGAGCGGGGTGCCGGGCGGCCGGCTCGAGGCGGACGGCCCGGCACCCCGCGACGCGTTCGTCGTCGTTCGTTCTCTTCGGTTGTCAGAGACCGTGGGGGCCGGGCTCACGGTCCCAGGATCCGGAACGGCTCGTCCGGCTCGGGCGGCGGTGGCCCGGAGCCGAAGTGCTCGACCTTGGCGGCGCAACTCGCACACAGGCGATAGTAGCGAAGCTGGTCGGTCGCCGGGTCGATTTCGCGCTCGGCGCGGCTGCGCAGGCGGAGGTACGCGGCCTCGTCGACCGCGAGGGCCTCGAAGACCGATTTCTGCACGCGCGTGGCCAGCGCCTGGAGCGCACGCACGACGCGGTAGCGGCGCCGGTCCTCCGACACGTCGAACGCGATGATGAGGTGCATCAGCGAACCTCGTGACACTGGTACCGGTCCTTTCCCAGCACTTCGCGGGCGTAGAGGCGGGCCTGCTGCTCGAAGACCTGACGCCACGGGAGCGACTTGGCGATCGGCGCGTACGGCGTCGCCCGGGCGAGCTTGCGCTCGAAGAGGGTCACGAACCACCGCAGGGCCTCGCGCTTGACGAACACCGGCTCGCCCTCGCCCATGTCCTCGAAGTCGTCCGGCGTGACCGCGGCCTGGTTCACCGCGGCGAGCACGAGCGTGTCGACGACCGGCGCGCGGTGCTCCTCGATGAGGTCGCAGACGAGCGACGGTCGCCCCGCCTCGACGGCGTGCAGGACGCCGAGGTGCGGGTCGAGGCCCACGATGGCGACGGCCGCCTCGACCGCGTTCGAGAGGAGCGTGTAGCCGAGCGACAGGAGCGCGTTGACCGGGTCGAGCGGAGGGCGGCGGTTGCGCCCGTCGAAGTGGAACCCCTCGGCGCGGAGGAGGGAGCCGAAGACGCGGAAGTAGGCCGCCGCACCGCTTCCCTCGCAGCCGCGCAGCTCGTCGAGCGTCGTCGTCAGCTGCGCCCGCGCCGCGGCGGCACGCAGCGCGACGTCCGCCGTCGCGAGCTCGGGCGTGTCGCCGTGACGGCGGCGATGGCGCAGCAGCACGCGACGCTGCGCCAGGACTTTGCCGGCGACGATGCGCTTGGCGAGGCCGAGGCTGCGATCCGGGTCGCGCGCGAGGTCGTACTGCGCGAGCCGAAGGCGCGCGTTGCCGCTCGCGCCCGTGACGATGCGGCCGCGGTAGTTGCCGGACGCGCTGAGCAGCACCACGTCCACGCCGCGGTCGAGCATCGCGTCGATCGCCGCCGGGGTGATCGTCACGCCACCCTGGACGACGAGCTGGCCGAGGTCGTGGAGCGGCACGGTCGAGCGGACCTCGCGCTGCAGGACGAGCTCGAGCCGCTCGCCCGTGCGCCGGAGCACGCCGCCGCGCGAGGTGACGTAGACGACCTTCATCCGTCGCGCTCGAGGCGCTCGAGGCGGCCCTCGATCCTTCGCAGGGCGTCGAATACCGCGTCGGCGGGCGACTGCACCACGGGCCCGTCGCCGTCGAGCACGTCGGCGAGCGGGGCGTGCGCGGGGCGGGCCGGCGCGACGGAGCCCGTCGCGAACAGGACGGGGGTCGGGTAGGGGAGCGCGCGCGCGTCCATCGCGCAGCCGGTGCACGAGGCTCCGTCGCGGGCGAGGTTGCGGAGCTTGCCGCAGCCCGTGGGCGACGGCAGCCCCCGGCGTGCCCGCTGGAGCTCGTGCACGGACGCGCCGCCCGCGGCGAGCGTCTCCTCCGCGGTGCGCGCCGACGGACCGAGCAAGCCCAGCGTGTACGTGACGGCTCGCGCCTCGTCGGGGTCGAGCTTCCGCTCGCGATAGGCGCGGGCGACGAGGGCGCCGAGGACCGAGCAGCCTCCGATCACGGCGTCGGTCGCGCGCTTCTCCTCGTCGCCGGGCTCGATGGCGCGCAGCACCTCGCCGAGGGACCGAGGCGTCGCCCTCGTCGGCGCGGGCGGCACGGGACCGGCCGGCGGGCCGGCCTCGGGCGCGGGCAGCGCGACGATCTGTCGCCCGGCGATGGCGTCGAACGTCCCGGGGTCGATGGGCTCGAGCCGGCGGAGCGCCGCGATCACGTCGTCGATAGGCGCGAGCGCGTCGTCGAGCAGCGGGCAGCGCCGGCCCGACCCGAGGTGCACGCCGAGCGGCAGCTTGACGAGGCTCGAGAGCCCGCGAGGCCCCGTGTGGTCCTGCTTCGGGTACAGCTCGACGCCGACGTCGGGTGGCGCCGATCCCGTGGCCACGACCACCTGCTGGAGCACCGCTCGCAACGCGCGCGCGGGCCGCGGCGGGTCGAGGAAGCACCAGAGATGGATGCCGCGATTACCGCTGTCCTCCGCGAAGAAGCGCACGCCGAGCCGGCGACCGGCGGCGAGGAGGTTGCGCGCGAAGCCCGCGAGCGCGGCGTGCCGCGCGGGCGCGACGTCGTCGCCGTGCGCCGCCCGGAGCTCGCCCATCGCGGAGGCCGAGAGGTCGAGGTCGATGACTCCGAACGCGCAGCGGCCGTCCGGACGCAGCAGATACTGACCGATCGTCTCGACGCCTCGCAGATGCCTCGCGACGACGGCTTCGGTGAGCGGGGCTTCGACCGGATGGTAGCCGCCGCGTCGCCGGCGCTCGTCGAACCACTGCCGCGCGTAGAGATCGCGCCGCCCGCCGAAGAAGCGGATGAAGAGGCTGACCGAGGCGTCGACCACCGCGGGCGCGCCGGCGCGCAGGTCCACGGGCTCGTCGTCGTCGTCGACCTCGAGGGTCTCGTCCTGGTGGAGCAGCGCGAGCACGGCCGATCGCGCCGGCTCGTCGAGGGCGGCCGCCATCGCCTCGGCTCGCTCGCCGAGCCCGGCCTCGGCGAGGATGAGCGCGGCGCGCGGACTGGCCGGGATCGCTTCGATCTCGGCGCCAAGTCGCTCGCGCGCGAGGGCGATCTCGCCCATCGCCAGGAACCCCGCGGCCTCGTCGAGGGCGGTCACGCGACCCCTTCGCGGCGCGCCTCGGCAGGCTTTCCGCAGCGCGCCAGCCGCAGGCCGACCTGCCGCGCTTCGTCGATCCGGCCTCGGGTCTCGAGCAGCGCCGCGAGCTCGCCGAGCGCGGCCGGGTCGTCGGACAGGTACTTCCTGCGGCGGAAGTCGAGGGCATCCCGCAGAGCGCGCTCGGCCTCCTTCAGCTGCCCCTGCGCGCGCAGGAGCCGACCGATGCGGACGAGCGTGAGGTGCTTGCCCGCGCGGTCGCGATCGAGCGAGCTCCGCCACGCGGCGAGCGCCGCGTCGGCGCGCCCCGCGTCCCGGTGGAGGTCCCCGAGCTGTCGAAAGAGCGCGGCGCTGCGACGGTGCGCCGGCACGTTGCGCTCGATCCAGGTGACGCCGTCGTCGTGGAGTCCCCGCCGCCGCGCGACCTCCGCCAGCACGCCGTAGAGGTGGTCCCGGCGCGGCGGCCCCTTCGCGTCGATCGCCTTGCGTGCGGCGCGCTCCGCGAGGTCGATCTCGCCCGTCGCGAGGCAGACCTTGGCCGCCTGTCCGAGCTTGTGCACCGGCTCGAGGTAGTCCCGATCCTGGTCCTCCCGGACGCAGGCGAACGACAGCCGCCGCGCGAGCGGAGCCTGACCCAGTCGCAGCGCCGATCGCGCCGCCGCGTACAGGCTGCGGACGTAGGCCTTGCGCAGGTCGCCGCGGGCCTCGCGCTCATCGCCCGGCAGCGCCTCGAACGCCCGGATCGCCGCGAGGAACGCCCGCAGCGCGACCTTGTCGTGCGCCGACTCGATCTGCGCCTCGAACACGCCGAGGCGGTACAGGTCCTTGATCGACGCGGGGGACAGATCGAGCGCGACGCCGATCCAGCGACGAAACCCCTTCTCGAGGGTTTCGCGGCCGTGCGCGTCGCGCTCGCCACGGCCCCGGTCGCCCCAGGCCCCACGGCGGCGCTCGGGGCTCGCGGCCTCGAGCAGGGCCGCGTAGTGCAGGTAGGCGAGCGCGGAGGCCCGACGCGGCGCCGGCACGATGGCGAAGCACCGCTCCAGGATCGCGATGGCCTCGCCGAAGCGCTTGCGCTGCCCGAGCGCGAACGCGATCTCGCCGGCGACCGGCTCCCAGGCGGCGTCGAGCTCGCTCGGGAGGCGGTCCGCGAGCGCGACGATCGCGCCCCAGTCGTCTCTGGATCGAAGGCCGTCGATGCGACGGAGCATCTCGGCCGGCCCGGGGGGAGCGTGGTGCGCGAGTTCCATCGCCGGATCAGACGAGCTCTGCCGCGCATTCTGACGGGTGGCTGGCGCGCGCCCGCAGTCGCCAGCATTCCCGCGGCGTCGTCGCGCTCGCCGGGGTCGTGACCGGTCGCCGATCGGTGAGCTCGCGCCGACGCGCCGTCAGGGCTGCCCGTCGAGCGCGTCTCCGTTGCACCCACCTCCGCGAGGCCCACGCATGCCGACCCGCGATCTGCTCCTCGTCGACGACACGGCGCTCGCCGCACCGGGGTTCGTCGATCTCGCGCGTCGCGAGCACGACGACACGGCGAGCGGCCGCTTCCTCGTGCTCCCTTCGCCGGCGTTCGCGCGGGCGGCGCGTGGCCCCGCGGGCCGGAAGGCGCTCGACGATCTGGCTCGTGGCCTCGTCGACGCGCGGCGCGGCAGGGTCCTCGTGGCTGCCACGCGGCCGGAGGCGCGGTCTGGCATCGAGGCCGCGGTTCATGGCGCCGCCGCGCGGCAGGTCGGCGCGACCGTGCTGACGCAGGACGCCGCGTGGGCGCAGGAGCTTCACCGCACGTTCCCCGCGCTCGGCGTCGGGAGGCTGGACGGTTCGGTCGTGACGCCTTGGTTTTCCGACGGGCTCGGGGCGGTCACGGTGCGGGAGCTGGAGACCGCGTTTGCGCCCGCCAGCTGCGCGGTGCCGAGCGACGACGCCACCACGCCGGAGCGCGCGCAGCCGAGCCCCCGGCTCGCCCTCGGGGAGGAGCACTCGGGCAGTCGGCTGGGGCGACTCATCGGGCAGGGTGGTGAGGGCTGGGTGTTCGAGGTGCTGCTCCCCGGCATGGCGCGGCCGTTCGCCGACCTCGTGTGCAAGGTGCCGCGGCGCCCGAGCCAGGTGCGGCTCAGGAAGCTCGCGCGGATGTGCGCGGTCCCGGCGATCGAGGGAGTGAGCTGGCCGAGCGCGCTCGTGGTCGACGCGCAGGGCGAGTGGCTCGGCTTCATGATGTCGAAGGCGTCAGGGAGGTCCGTGGCGCGCGTCCTTTCGGACGTGAACGACCCCGCTGCGTCTGCGACCGCGTTCGATCGGCTCGACCTCGCCGTCCTCGCCGCGAAGGTCGTCGACCGCGTCGCCGCCGTGCACGCCGTCGGCGCCTTGGTCGGCGACGTGCAGCCGAAGAACGTGCTGGTCGTGCGCAAGCGTCAGGTGACTCTCATCGACGCCGATAGCTTCCAGGTCGAGGGCTTCGCCTGTCCGGTGGGCGTGGTCGACTACCTGCACCCCGAGCTCCTCGACCGGAACCTGCGGACGACCCTGCGGACGTCGGCGCACGAGGCGTTCGCGGTCGCCGTTCTCGTTTTCAACCTCGTGATGTGCGGCTGGCACCCGTACGCGCACAAGGGCGGGGCGACCCCGCTCGAGAACCAGCGCAAGCGCCTCTTTCCCTACCGCGCTCACCGCGTCCGCGCCGAGGTTCCCGGCGGCGAGCACGGCGTGGTCGCGCGGTTGTGGAGCCACCTCGCGCCCGAGCTGCGCGCCGCGTTCGAGGCCTCGTTCGAGGCGCTCGCGCCGCCCCCGGTGCCCGAGTGGAGGCCGATGCTGGACCGCTACGCGAAGAGCCTCCGCGCGCGCGAGCTGTCGAAGCAGGTGCGGCCGCAGCTGAGCCGCAACCTCTGGCTCGAGCGCCCGCCCGCGCGCTGATCGCCTCGCCGAACCCTCTCGAAAGGACCGCCCATGCCTCGCACCTCGAAGTCTTCGCTCACGGCCCGGAGCTCGGAGCTGACGCTCATGCCGTCGACGTGCCTCCCCGTGGTCGTCGTGCTCGACACCAGCGGCTCGATGGCCGGCCAGCCGATCCGCGAGCTCGGCGAGGCGCTCGCGCAGTTCTTCGCCGACGTCGACGCGGACGAGGACGCCCGCGACATGTGCGAGATCGCGGTCGTCGAAGTCGGGGGTGAGGCGCGCGTGGCCCGCCCGTTCGCGCGGGCTCGCGAGGGCGCAGAGGCCAGCCTCGACGCGGACGGCGCCACGCCGATGGGCGAGGGGGTGACGATGGCGCTCGACCTCATCGAGGAGCGCAAGCGGCAGTACAGCGCGAAGGGAATCCGGTACTTCCAGCCGTGGCTCGTGGTCCTGAGCGACGGGCAGCCCACCGACGCGACGAGCGCGGCCGAGGATCGCGTCGCGAAGCTCGTGGCCGCGAAGAAGCTCACGGTGTTCCCGGTGGCGACCGGGCCTGACGCCGACCTCGCGCGGCTCGGGCGCCTCGCCGGTGGGACGAAACCCGTGCGGCTCGCGGGGCTGGAGTTTCGCGCGTTCTTTCGGTGGCTATCGGCGAGCCTGAACGTGGTCTCGCGGTCGCAGCCGGGCACGGGCCTGGCGCTGCCGAGCCCCTTCGAGTGGATCCGGACGTGAGGGCACGCATCCGTCGAGGGGTGGCCATCGCCGCAACCGCGCAGGGCCGCGCGCACGAGGCTCGAGGCGCGCCGTGCGAAGACGCGGTGTGCACGGTCGAGGGGCCCGTGACCGTGGCAGCGGTGGCCGACGGCGCGGGCAGCGCGCGGCACGCCAAGCGAGGCGCCGAGACGGCCGCGCGCGCGGCGGTGCGCTTGCTGCGAGACGACCTCGCTGGCCTCTTGCGCGCGGGCCCGTCGTGCGCGCGCGAACGCGTGCTCGAGGTCGTCGACGGCGCGCTCGCCGCGGAGGCGGCGCGGCTCGGTGCCACGCCTCGCGACCTCGCGAGCACGCTCCTCTTCGTGGCCGTCCGACAGGGCCGGTTCCTCGCGGGCCACCTCGGGGACGGGCTCGTCGGCATTCGCCGAGGCGGTCGCGTCGAGGTGTTGTCGCAGCCGGCGAACGGCGAGCACGCCAATGAGACGGTCTTCGTTCCGACCCGGCGCGGCCCGGGCGATCTGCGCCTCTACACGGGCGCGTCGGAGGGCGTCGACGGCTTCGTGCTGATGACCGACGGCGCAGCGGACGGGCTCTGGGGGGCGACGGCGGAGCACCCGACCGTGCGGTCGCCCTCGTCGGTGCTCGCGCGCTGGTGGCACGGGCTCGACGTCTTCCCTGCCGGCGACGTCGAGCTCGCGCTCGCGGAGAGCCTCGCGGGACCGGTGCGCGAGGCGACGCGCGACGACTGCGGCGTCGCGATCGTGCGAACGGTCGGCCTCGGTCGCCTCGGCACTGCCCGCAGCCGCGACCTGCTCGGCGAATGCGGGCGCCGCGCGCTGCGCACGCGCGGTCGCGTCGCGCGGGCTTGGAGCGCCGTGGACGTGGACGCGGGTATCGACGTGATCGCGCGTCGCGCGCGGCTTCACCCGAGCACGGTGCGCCGGCACCTCGACAAGCTGCGGCGGCTCGGGTGGGGGTGAGCGCGGCGGGCGAGCGTCGTGCGCCATCGCCGCGGCGGCACTGAATCGCAAAGCGCCATGTTCTTGCGGTGGGGCGCGGCGATCTGCACGGCCCGGCGGAGCCGTGACGAACCCATTCTGCCCTCACTTCCACCGCCTCCCCACGTGGCCGGCCGCGCGTCGTCACCCGAAGGGTCCCCGGGGGGGCACCTCACCGCCCCCGCCGTCGCCCGATCACGAACGCGCCCGGCACCTGCGCCAGCACCGCCGCGGCCACCGGGTCGACGACCTCCTCCCGGTAGCCGATCCCCGTCGCTCTCGGGCTCGCTGGCTGCCGCCCTGCGCGCGCCTCGAGCCGCTCGGCCTGGTCCCACAGCGAAGCGAGCTCGTCGGCGAGCCCACCGAGGTCGTCGAGCTCCGCGCGCACGACGACCTCGAAGCTCTCCTCGAGGCTGAAGCGGTACCAGTTCGCGCTCCCGACGTAGCCAATCCGGCCGTCGATGACGGCGACCTTCGCGTGCAGCCGCTCGAGTGTGCGGACCTCGGTGTTCGCGCGCCCGGCGAATCGCGCCGCGGCCGCCGCGGCGTGCGACGCGAACCCCGGCGAGCTCGACTCGATCGGGCGCGTGAGCACGCGCAGCGCCACGGCAGGAGCGCACGCCTCGACCACCGCGGCGGCGACGTGGTCGTCGATCCACGGCCCCACGAGGAGCACCTCGCGCGTGGCGCGCTTCACGTCGGCGCGCAGCGTGCCGAGGACGCTACCGCGACCAAGCGCGCGCCAGGCTCGTGATGCCATCGGCGACCTCCTCGGCGGTGAGGTCCGCCTCGACGTGGCACTCCTCGGCGAGGTAGCGCCGGAACAGCTCGTGCGGCTGGTCGGCGTACGCCGCGGCCGCGGCGGCAGCCTGCTGCAGTGCGCCCTCGACGAGTCCCGCCGAGAGCAGCGCCTCCGCGAGGCCGTTGCCGCCCGGCGTGCCGTCGATGACGCGGAGCTCGCCGGCGCGTGGCTCGAACGTGACCGCGAGGTCGCCCGCCGCGCACTGCGCCGCGTCGCGGAGGTAGGCGCCCACGAGCCCCTCGAGCGCGCCGGCGAGGTCGGTCCGTCGCTCGACGTCGGGCAGGACGCGCACGACGTTCCAGCGCCATCCGAGCGTGCGGTAGCTGAAGGCGTGCAAGAACGGGAACGACTCGCCCGCGGCGACGGCGTCGTGGAAGCGCCCGGAGACCTCGCCGAGCGAGACCTCCCGCGCGCGGCTGCGCCCGGTGAGGTCGAGCTCGACGTAGCCGTCGAAGCGGCGCACGAAGCTCCAGACCCCGTAGTCGAGCGAGCCGACACCGGGAACGCGGACGTCGTCGCGGAGCTCCTTCGCCTCGTGCAGATCGAAGCGGTCCTTCCACCGGCCGCGGGTCGCGACGGCCCGGGGCTCGCGGACGACCTCGATGGCGGAGAGGCCCTTCATCCACTTGCCGAGGACGACCTCGCTCTCGGGGTCGTCCCACCGTGCGATGTGGAAGGAGCCGCGGTAGCCGACGACCCGGTATCGATCGCCGTCGTGACCGAGATAGACGCCCTCCGGGTGCGCGTCGCGGAACACGGCGATGTCGTCGATCTGGGCTACTTCGTCATTCGTGCCGCGGAGGACGAGCTTGCGCTTGCCCTGCGACGCGCTGACGCGAAACCCCTTGTAAAACCAGGCCCCGCCGTCGAGGTCGACGTCGTCGCCGACGGCGAGCTCGATCCATTGCTTCAGCTCGGCGTACGTCGGTGCGGCGCCGAAGTGGCGATCGAGGGCGTCGTTGAACGCCGACCACGTCGCCTCGCGCGCGCGGAGACGCGGCATCCACTCGGTGAACGCCGCGCCCATGGCGCGCAGGCGCACGATCTCGAGGTGCAGCGGCAGCGGCAGGGCGCGCACACCGGCGGCCGAGAGCGCGACGTCGGGGGCCTCGAGCGCGCGCGCCTCGAGCGGTCCGTGGCCGAGGCAGAGCACCGCGAGACCCGGACGTGCCGCCGTGCGACCGACGCGCCCGAGGCGCTGCAGCAGGTCGGCGCGGCGCGGTGGCAGCTCGTCCATCACCACGACGTCGAGCTCCGGGAGGTCGACGCCCACCTCGAGCGCGCTCGTCGCGACGACCGTGAGGCCGTCGCCGCCGCCCTGGAACAGCTCGCGCTCGACGCGACGCCGGTCCCTCGGCGTCATGTCGCCGTCGTACGCGATCGCGGTCCGCGCGGGGAGCGCGCGAGCGAGCGTCGATCGCAGGCGGTGGCCCATGAACTTGCTCTGGACGAAGCCGATCGCGTTGGCGCGAGGGCCGACGACGTCCGCGTCACCGAGCAGGTCGCGGAGCCCCAGCGGCTCGTCGCCGGCGCCGACGAGCAACACGAAGCGCCGGGGCGCATCGCCCTTCGCGGCCGACGCGCGCAGCAGCGCCGGTACGTCCGTCGCCTCGACGAGCTCGAGCGACGACGCGCCCCGATCGTCGATGACGAGCAGGCGATCGGCGTCGCAGCCCGTGAGCTCGGCCGCGAACCGCTGCGGCTCGGCGAGGGTCGCCGACGCGAGGAAGAAGGCCGGCGCCGGCGACTCGCAGAGGTCGAGCGACAGGCGGATCCGGTCGATGGTCGCGCGGACGTTGGCGCCGGCGAGCCCGTGCCACATGTGCGCCTCGTCGACGACCACCGCGCGCAGCGCCGCCAGGAAGTCGCCGTGCGCGCCGCGCATGAGGCTCCAGTGCACCTTGTCGAGCGTGGTGAGGCGGAGGCGCGCGGACGCGAAGACCTGGGAGCCTTCGTGCTCCTTCATCTGCGGCGAGCCCGTCGTCCCGTGCCAGACCGTCCACGGGATGCGCACGTCACCGAGCACGATCTCGCCGGCGTACGTCTGCTCGTCGTACTCGACGAGCGACTCAGGCTCCGAGATCGCCCGGAGGCGCTCGGCCTGGCCCCACAGGAGCGCCTGGGTCGGATAGCAGGCGAGGGCGGTTGCGTCGGTGTCGCGCTGCGTGGCCTCGACGAGCCACGCGAGGAACGCGAGGCTCTTTCCCGAGCTGGTCGAGGTCGTGAGGACGACGTCGGGCAGGTCGTCGCCGGCGAGGGCGGTGAGCACCGCTGCCTGGTGCTGGTAGAGGCCGCTCTCGCGGACTCGCGGCTCGTAGCGCACCACGAAGTCGCGCACGGCGGGGGAGACGTCGAGGTCCGCGAACGCGACGCGCTCGGGCGCCGACGTCGTCAGAGCGACGGCCTGCGGTGCGAGCCGATCGGAGCAGCGCGCGAGGATGGCCTCGGCGACGGCCGCGGCGGGCGGGTCGGAGATCGTCGTCGCGGTTGGAGCGAGCGGGGACCGGGGGCGGGGCTTGCGGGGCATGACCGCGTGACGTCGACGGGCGGCACGGTCTGACGGCGATCCGGCGACCGCCGGGTGTCGCGGCGTTCGGGCGCAGTATCACCCTGACGTCGGCGGGCGCGCGCCCCGCCGGCGCGCCGTGCCCGGCGATCTGTCCGGTGGCCGTCGAGATCGCGGCGCAGCGTACGGCTGCCGCTACTGCCCGGCTCCCCGCGCCAGGTACCCGGCGAGCCGCTCGGCGCGACCGTCGGCTGGAGCGTAGGCGCGTGCACCATGCTGCGCCTCCATCGTCGCGATGACCTCGTGCCGTACGCGCCGGATCCATCGGGCGGCGAGCGCGTCTGCGATCAGCGACCCCACGAACGGAAGCGCGAAGAAGACGGCGTACCAGAGCGCCGACAGCGCGGCGAGCGGTCGAAGGTGGAGCCGCTCGACGACCGCGACGGCAGCGCTTCTGTCGCAGGGCCCCTGGTAGATATCGATCACGCTGCGCGTGAGCCCGACGACGAACGCGTCGGGGCCGCCGGCGTCGAGGACGACGAGTGACGGTGTGCGCCACAGCAACGTCACCGGCGCGGTTGCGAGGCGATTGCGCAGCGAAGGAACTTCCAGCGTGCGGTCCACCACGTGCTCGGCGACCGCGCGGCACGAGGTGGTACCGGGCTCCGAGGGAGAGCGGTTCGGGACGTTCACTGGGGTCTCCTTTGGCCGATCAGGCCGCTCGGTCCGGGCGTCGAGCCAATTGCGCGCGCAGCGCCGACGAGCGCGTTGGTTTGCCACGCTCGCCTCGAGCCGCGGCCGGGTCACGGTGCCCCGGGCGTCGAGGTGCCAAGCGCCGTCAGACGGCCGTGACGAGCGGAGAACCTGGCATCGCGAGCGGCGCCAGGTAGCGTTGCGCGGCTTCGGGGTGAGCGAGGGCCCACGCGGCGAGCTGGGGGTCTCTGGTACCCGCGACGAGGATCGCCGCGAGCGTCGACGGAAGCGCCGCCCACGCGAGAGGCTTGGGCGGTAGCGTCCGCGCGATCGCGCGCCAGACCCCGGGCTCGGCCCCGATCGAGCGCAGCGCCGCGATCGTCTGGGGGAGCGCCTGCACGCGGGCGAGGTCGGCCAGCTGCGACGGCATCGGCGTGGGCCAGAGCGGGATGAACATGCAGAAATGACGGCGGTCGACGACGGATCTGACGGCGCCGGGCGCCGGCTCGGGAACGCCGCGCGGCCATCGACGTGGCCCACGCGCACGGTCTTCGCGCGGCCTCGCCGTGGCACGCTCGCCACGGTGGGCAACGCAGCGACGACCCTGCGCATGAGCCCCGCGGAGTACCTCGAAGGGGAGCGGACGCAGCGCTCGCCCTCCGGGCGAAGTCGCGAGCTGCGCGCTCGCGCCCCGACAGGGCCCACGCCGCACGCACGAGCGTGAGCGTCGTTCCCCGTCGCACCAGCGGCGTCGGTTCGCAAGTCGCTCGGCTTCGCCTCTGGGCGCAACGACCCGCAGGGTCTGACGGAGGAGGCGACCGCGCGGGGTGCCTGAAGGCCGAGGCGAGCTCGGCAGGGCCGCGTGGTACGTTGCCCGCACAAGCTCGCGCCGGACCTCGCCGGCTGGCGTCGCGAGCGCATGCCTGACGCGCTCGGCCCGGAGGACGCGCCCGCGCACTACGACCTCGCGCCGGACTGGGCCTGCGAAGTGCTGTCGCCGCGCACCGAGGCGACCGACCGCGCCAAGAAGATGCGCATCTTCCGGCGCGAGGGCGTCGGCCACGTGTGGCTCGTGAACCCGATCGAGAGGACGCTCGAGGTC
>CAIVJW010000235.1 GCA_903906315.1 uncultured delta proteobacterium
GCGATCGGCCGGCTCGGCGCCGCGGGCCGCGACCTCGGCGCGCAGCGAGGCGCACCCGCACGCGCCCGGCCGCGCGGCGAGGCAGCGGTCGGCCAGGCGGCGGGCCTCGTCGATCTTGTCCTCGCGGAGCAGCGCGCGCCCGGCCTCCGTCACGGCGCGCTCGTGGTCCGGCGCGCGCCTCGCGGCCGCCCGCCACATGCGATCGTCGGACCCGAGCAGCGGCGCCGCGTCGAGCAGGAGCTTCACCCCGACCGCGAGCACCACCGTCGCCGCCGTCATGCGCTTGTGCTTGAAGCTCGACCCGAGCCATCGCCCGCCCGCGGCCGACGCGGCGGCGGCGAGCGCTCCCCACGTCGGCACCGCCACGATCGTCGCGCCGTGCGCGAGCGGCGCGGCCGGGCCCTGGTAGACGAACGCGCTCCCGATGGCCGCCACGACCGCGGCGACCGCGAGCACGGCGGCGCCGGTCGCGTCCTTCGTCGCCATGAAGCGCCGGAACGCGATCGCGCCGACGACGATGGCGCCGAGGATCGCGGCGCTCGCGGCCGCGGCGAGCGGCAGGTTGCCCGGAGGGGGCGGCTCGGGCGAGAGGCCGCGCGGGGCGAGCGCGAGGCCGATCAGGTGCGCCGCGCGCACGACGCCGATCGCGAGATCGTGGAGGGACACGCCGTCGACTCTAGCGCCCGGCCGCGCGCCGCGCCGCCTGGCGCGCAGGCCGCGGACCGGCATACTGCGCGCCCCGTGCAGCCCTCGCCCGCGACGCTCCGGCTCTACTACGCCACGAGCTTCGCCGCGCTCGGCGTCTACCTGCCCCTCTTCCCGCCGTGGCTCGAGGCGCGCGGCGTTCACGGGCTCGCGATGGGCGCGGTCGCGGCCACGCTGCCGGCGATGGGGATCATCGGCCCGCCCGCGTTCGGCGCGGTCGCCGACGCGCTCGGCCTCCGCGGGTCGCTCTTGCGGGTCGCCTGCGCGGGCGCGTGCCTTTCCATCGGCGCCGTCGCGGCCGCGACGCTCCTCGGCCGTCCCCTGGGCTTTGCCGGCCTGATCGTCGCCTTCACGGCGTTCGCGTTCTTCCGGTCGCCGATGGTGCCGCTCGCCGACGTCCTCGCCCTCGAGCTCGAGCGCGAGCGCGGCTTCGCCTACGGCCGCATGCGGCTGTTCGGATCGATCGGCTTCCTCGCGGCCGCCGCGGTGGCCGGGCGCGTCGTCGACCCGCGCGCGCCCGCCGCGTTCCCGCTGGCCGTGGCGGCGCTGCTCCTGGTGGCGTTCGGATCGGCCTGGCTGCTGCCCGCTGGCCGCTCCGCGGCCGCGGTCGCGCCCGCGGTCGGCGGTGGCGTCGGCGAGCTGCTCGCCACCGCCGACGTGCGCCTCTTCCTCGCGACCGCGTTCCTCTCGCAGTGTGCGCACTCGAGCTACGACCTCTGCTTCTCGCTGCGGCTCTACGACCTCGGCGCCTCCGGCGGCGTGGTCGGCGCCGCCTGGGCGATCGGCGTCGGCGCCGAAATCCTGCTCATGGCCGTCGCCGCGCCCCTCTTCGACCGCTTCCGCGCCCCGCGCCTCGTCGCGTTCGGCCTCGCCGGCGCGTCGGTGCGCTGGACCCTGATCGCGCGCGTCGCGAGCCCGGCCGCGCTCCTCGCGCTCCAGCCGCTGCACGCCCTCTCCTTCGCGGTCGTGTGGCTCGGCTTCCTCTCGTGGACCCGGAGGCGCGCGCCCGCGCACCTGATCGGCACCGTCCAGGGCCTCTTCACCGCGAGCGCCGCCGCCGGATCCGTCGTCGGCATGCTCGTCTGGGGCCCGCTCTACCGGCGCGGCGGCGGCGCTGCGACCTTCGGCGTCGCGTCCGCCGTCGCGATCGTCGCCTGCGCCGTGGCGATCGGGTGGGGCGCGCGGGCGACGCCGGTCGCCGATCGCGTGGCCTCCTCGCCCGCGGGGTGAGCCGGAGCGAGAGGACGCCAAGGAGCATCCCTCGGGAGTCCTGGCCCTCGGGTCGATCGCCGCGCGACGCCTCGGCAGAGCAAGCCCGGCGGGCAGGGCGCGCGTCGGCCCGGCGGCGCCTCTCCGACGCTGCGGGAGGGCTCGGGCATCCCGAGACGGGCCTCTCGCACGGTATCGGAGGCGCCTACCTCTGGACGTACGGCTCGCCCGCCGGGGCAGCCGAGCTGCCTCGACCGATCCGCCCGCCGACGGGTTAGGTCGCGACGGCCGCGGCGCGTTCGGCGACGCGATCGAGCGCCTGCTCCCGGGCGACCGGGCGACGTGGACGCCGCGTGGTACGGTGAGGCCATGCCCCCGCCGTTCTCGCCCGCCGCCGCTGCCGCCCCTGGCGCGCGCCGGCGCGTACGGATCGCGTACGAGGTCGAGGAACAGCCCGAACGC
>CAIVJW010000236.1 GCA_903906315.1 uncultured delta proteobacterium
GACCTCGAGCGTCCTCTCGATCGGGTTCACGAGCCACACGTGGCCGACGCCCTCGCGCCGGAAGATGCGCATCTTCTTGGCGCGGTCGGTCGCCTCGGTGCGCGGCGACAGCACTTCGCAGGCCCAGTCCGGCGCGAGGTCATAGTGCGCGGGCGCGTCCTCCGGGCCGAGCGCGTCAGGCATGCGCTCGCGACGCCAGCCGGCGAGGTCCGGCGCGAGCTTGTCGGGCCGCGGGCCGAGGTGCAGCTCGGGCTCGACGAGGATCACCCAGCCGCCGGGGCCGCCGGCCCCGCGCCGAAACGGCCCGTGCAGCTCGCCGCCGAGCATGGACGCCGCGTTGGTGTGCCGCCGCGCCGGGCGCGGCTGGAGATAGAGCTCCCCGTCGAGGATCTCGGCGACGACGTCGTCCGGCGCGGCCTGCCACGCGGCCTCGACCGCAGGGTCGTTCGGCGCGTTCGGGTCGGAAACGCGGCGTGCGGCGTCGGCGGCCATGGCGGGCAACGTACCACGCGGCCCTGCCGAGCTCGCCTCGGCCTTCAGGAACCCCGCGCGGTCGCCTCCTCCGTCAGACCCTGCGGGTCGTTGTGCCCAAAGGCGAAGCCGAGCGATTTGCGAGTCGACGCCGCGGGTGGGACGGCGCACGACGGCCGGGCGTTCCCCGCTTGCGCGCGACGCGACCGCGCATCGGCGGCGAACGTCCGAGGGCCACGGAGCTCATGGCGGCGCGTTCGCACTTCGTCGAGGGCACCGCCAGAACCGACACGGCCATCACCTCCGAGCGCGCCTTGCAGAGCGCAGCGGCCTCCTGAAAGCGTTGGGCGTGGCTCCTCTCGCTCCGGTCGAAGGTCGGGACCGCTCGCTCGAGGCCGGTCGGCGTGCGGTCGGCCCGATGCTCCAGCGAGGCCACGAGCGAGGTGCCATCCCGGACGCCGTCCCGGAGTGGCGCGAGGGGCCGACGCGCGCCGGGGGACGACGCACCGCCTCGAGGTCGAAGAGGTCGCCGTCGAACGCAGTCCGCCGGATGAGCGGCGCCCCGAGCTCGGCAATCGCGTCGCGGTGCCGGGCGGCCTCGAAGTAGAGCGCGGCGTACCGATCGAGCTCGGCCGGCTCGGGGACGTGCGCGAGGTGCTCACCAGTCGACCCTGAATCCGACGGAACTGCGAGGTGCTCCACGCGCGCGCAGCATCGGGCACGGCCGGCGCAGTGTTCAGTCGGACTGCCAGTCCACGAGTACCGCGACGCCAGCCCCCACGCCGATGACGACCGCCGCGCGTCCACGAACGTCACGCTCCACGGCCGCTCGGCCGGTCTCACGGTACCCGCCGGATCGTGCGCCGAATCCGCTCGCACGTCGCCCACTCGGCCGCCCCGACGGTCACGCCTCCGCACGCGAAGACCTGCACCTCGCCGTCGGGCGTGCCGTGGACCCACTCGACCTCCTTGTAGCGGCCGAGGCGCCGGATGGATGAGAGAACGAGGCCGTCGACGACAACCGACTTGCGGGGCGTGAACGGATGTCGTGCGCTCGCGCGAACGCGTCGCCCCTGCGCGTGAGCTCCGCGACGGAGGGCGCGCGATCGACGAGGATGCTCAGCGTGAGCCCGCGCTGGGGCTCCTCGAGCCAGAGGACGATCGCGTCCGCCGGCGGCGTGGCGCGGCCCCAGCCCGGCGGGACGCGGATCGAGTAGCCGGCGGCGACGTGCTCGGTGGGGAAGTCGGCGATGACGGCGGGCGGGTCGCCCGCAGGCTCGGCATCGGAGTCACCCGCATTCGCGACCAGGATGGTGAGGAAGTCGACGGCCCCGCGGCGCGCGAAACGACGCGGCTCGTCGGCGTCGCGGTCCGGCGCACGGGAGGTGCCGACGGCCGCCGCAACGAGGAGCGACGCGAGGCTATGGACGAGAGGAGCCGGTGGCATGACGCCGTGACGCGCCCGAGCGGCAAAACTGACCCCATCGCGCGGCCGAGCGCGAAAGATTCGGTCAGCGCGCACCAGCCGCATCCGTGAGGCGATGGCACGCGCGTGCGCCGGGCGCCCTGAACGGCGGCGATCGCAGCGAAGGTCAGCTCGGCGCGGCGCCAGCGTCCAGGGACTGCGGCCATCGAGCCGCGCCTTCCAGGAGACCGCATGTCCGCATCGCGCCGCCACGCCTTCGCACACGCCCTCTCGTTCCTGCTGTCCATCGTCGTCGTGACCGCGGGGCACCGGCCCGCGCACGCCGATCCGCGGCTCAAGCACGCCGCGAACGGCGCCGTCCTGCGCTGGCCGGCGACGAAGCGCGTCCTCCACGTCTGCCTCGACGCACCCGCGCAGTCGGTGCCCGGGATCGATCGCGCGTTCGAGGTCGCGTTCGAGGTCTGGGCCACCGTGCCCGGCCTCCACCGCTTCGAGATCGGCACCCTCGACTGCGATGTCTTCGTCGCCTACCGCGCGTTCGGGTGGGACCACGAGCCGGCGCCGCTCGCCATCAACACCCTCGAACACCGCGACGACGGCAGCGTCGTACGCGCGAACATCACCATCAATCCGGTCTACAAGTCGCTCCTCGGCGACGCGCGCAACAACACCAATACCTACGACCTCGCGAGCGTGCTCGCGCACGAGCTCGGGCACGCGCTCGGGCTCGAGGAGGACTACGAGGACAAGCACAGCGTGATGTTCGAGACGTGCTTCCTCGGCACTTTGTACAAGCGCACCGCCAAGCCGGGGGACGTGAGGGCCATGAAGCGCCTCTACGGGCTGCCGTGAGCGGGGCCCTCGGTCGCACGGGAGTCACCATGATCACGAGGCCTTCACCGTGGGCTCACCGCGTCGCGGCGATCGCGACCGCGGTCCTGCCGCTCGCCCTCTCGCCGAACGCGGCGCACGCCGAGGCGCTACCGAAGGTCGGGAACAACGGCGAGCGGCTCGTCTGGCAACGCGACGAAGTGGCAGTGTGCATCGACGACGCGGCGAACGCCATCCAGGACCTCCCGCAGCACCTCCGGACTGCCTTCCTGACGTGGGCGGCGGTGCCGAGCATCCCGACCTTCGAGCTCTGGAGAGACCGCTGCGACGTGGTCATCACCCTGAGCGACAACCTCGCCGGGCGCGACGACGCGCTCGCGATCTGCGGCCTCGCGTACGCCTCGACGACGGGCCTCGCGCGCGCGACCATCACGATCAACCCGCGATACTTCGAGTCGATCGGGGACGCCACGGTCGACCCGAGCGCCTACGATCTCCCGAGCATCCTGGCGCACGAGCTCGGCCACGCGCTCGGGCTCGAGGACGACCTCGACGACGCGACGGCGACCATGTACGGGACGACGTCCCGAGGCGACGTCGCCCAACGCACGCTCGCGGAGGGCGACGTCGACGCCATCACGGCGCAGTATCTGATCCGGTGACGCCGCGTCAGCCGGCGAGCTTCGCCCACGCGCGACACCGCTCGTCGCCGAGATCGGCGCGCTCGGCGAGCGTGGCGCGGAACAGGCGGTAGAGGCTCGCCTCGACGAGGTCGTCGACGAGGCCGCCCGACGCGAGGCGCGCGATGGCCGCGATGGCCTCGCTCCGCCCGCGGCTGCGCTGCTTGTAGACGTTGGTGCGCAGCTGCATGCGGCGCGTGGCCGAGATCGCGAAGACCTCGTCCGCGAGCAGCTCGGCGACCTGCTCGTCGAGCGTGCGCGCGCCGCGGCCCTCGAGCCAGAAGCGCATTCCGCGGACGAGCCCGTCGCCACCTTCGCGGTGGGCGCGGGCGATCTCCGCGGAGACGAGGTCGAGGTGACCGAGCGCGCGCCGCGCGTCCTGGAGCGACCCCGCCCCGTAGTCGGGGTCGTCCTCGCGGTCGTAGCCAGGCATCGTAGACAGCGGCGCCGCGACGACGTCGTGCTTGCGCGCGTCGTACGAGACGGTCTTCGGGCCGGCGATGCGCAGCAGGTCGACGACGTGCGATCGCACCACCTGCATGAGCCACGCGCGCGCCGACCCGTCGGTCGTGCCGCGGTAGGGCGCGAGCTTGTGGTCGAAAAGGTCCCAAGAGACGTTCGAGGTCGCCTCCTTGCGGACCGCCTCCGAGACCTCGGTGAGCGACCCGCGGGCGACCCAGCTGCGCGCGACGGCGAGCGCGTCGTACAGGGTGCACCACTGCTCGGCGAACTGCTCGCCCTGGCCCCGGCGGCGGCCCTGGAGCACGTGCAGCGCGAAAGAGAGCCCGACGAAGGCGGGCGCGGTCCTGCGGTCCTGAAGCGAGGTGACGTCGTCGGAGTCGGTCATTCGAGGGTTCCTTTCGGGGGTTCGTTGATTCGCGGTGGCGGGGCGAGGCGCGAGCGACGGGCGCGGACGTGCCCGACGGGGCGGCGCCGCGTTCCTGACCTCGGGCGGGCGGATTTCTTCGGAGCCGGTGCGCACGCCCGCGGAGCGCTGGTACTGCCGCACAAATGCCGAGAGCGGCCGGCGCCGGTGGCATGGTTCGTGAAGCGGGTGTTCCCGGGCCCGCGCCCGTTGGCACGGCCCGGGGTCGCCGCGCGCGGCGGGGCCAATCGGGATTGATTCCGAAGATTTGCGCGCTCCGGACAGGCCGCGAGGGGCAAGCCGGCGGGTGGAGCACCCTGTCGCACGAATTAGCCGGAGCGATTTTCGCGATTGGCGAAGCCGAGATTCGACGCGCCGAATTCGGCCGCCGCCGGGTCAGCAGCGAGATCCCGGGCCGTCTATCGCGCGTGGCCCCCGACTCCCCGCCCCCGTCGACTCCCCCTTTGCGCGAGCGCGCCGCAGCCGCGGTGATTCGCGAGCTGCTCGACGCGGTCAACGCCGAGGTCGCGGGCGGACCGCCGTCCGACGTCGTCCGGACCGGGGTCGAGGGGATCGACGGCGTGACCGGCGGGCTGCGGCGCGGGGACGTCTACCTGATCGTCGGCGCCGGCGACCTCGCGTTCGATCTCGGGCTGCACGTCGCGGCGTCGGTCGCGATGGCGGGCGACGAGGTCGTCGTGCGGTCGCGGGCGGCCACGGATCGGCGGATCGCGACGCGGAGGATCTGCGCGCGCGCAGGCGTCGCGGAGGCCCGGTGGATCGCGAGGATGATGCAAGAGGACGAGTGGCGGCGGGTCACGCGGGCGGCGAGCGCGATCGCGGGGCTGCCGCTCTGGATCGGGGGCGTGGCGGGCGCGGCCGACGGGAGTGCGGAGGCCCCTCGATCGGCTCGCCTGGTCGGGGAGGACGATCCGTCGACCGATCGCGTCGCGGAGATCGTGGCGCGCGCGGCGAGCGGCGACGGGGCGGTGATCGTCACGACGCGACCGGAGGCGGGCAAGATCGCCTGTCACCCGGCGACCGTCTGGGACGTCGAGACCGTCGGCGAGGGGGAAGTCGAGATCGCCGTGCGGAGGAACGTGCACGGGCCGATGGGGCGGCTGCGCCTCGAGCACGACGGCGCGTCGGGGAGGGTCGGCGCGGAGGTGGAGGCCGCCGAGGAGTGAAGACGTGTAGAGAACTCACCACGAAGACACGACGTCACGGGGAGAAGCACCATGACTTCCTCCGTGTCTCAGTGCCTCCGTGGTTTCTCCCCCCGCATTCCTGGACAGGCCTTTGAGCATGCCGGCAGCGCGAACGGACATCGAACACGACCGACGAGGACTGCGACCGATGAACCCTATCGACCCGAGCACCCCCGCCCCCCCGTCCGCCGGCGCCCCGCTGCCGCCGCACGTCGAGGCGCGCGTGAAGGCGTGGACGGACCAGCTCCTCGACCTCACGCTGAAGAATAGCCTCCTCAACCTGAGGCTCGAGGGCAAACGAGTCCTCTCTCTGACAGGCCTGGACGCGGCCGGCCTCGAGAACGCGCTCGCGAGCGGCAAGGAGGTCACCATCCGAGCCGCCAACGCGACCGGGCGCGCTCCGGCCACCGCCATGAGCTCGGCCTTGAACGAGGAGGAGCTGCTGCGCCGCGCGATCGCCATCGACACGGAGGCCCGTCACGACCTCGAGGAAGGCGGGGCGTGGACGCTCTACGCGGCGATCGGCCTGCTGCGCTGGTACGAGGCGGACTCGAGCGGCCAGCTCCGCACGGCGCCGCTCCTCCTCGTGCCCGTGCGGCTCGCGATCGACCGCCCGCGGCGCACGGTGAAGGTCGCCCCGCACGACGACGACACGCTCGGCAATCCCACGCTGGTCGAGTACCTCCGAGGGAACTTCGGGATCCAGCTCGACGCGCTGGCCTCTCTCAAGGAGGCTGGTCCCGGCGTCGACGTCGCCGCCACGCTTCAGGGGGTGCGCGAGGCCATCGCGCGACACCCGCGCTGGTCGGTCGATGCCTCGACGCACCTCGGGCTCTTCGCGTTCCAGAAGCTCATCATGTGGCGCGATCTGCGGGCCAACGGCGCGCGCCTCCTCGCCTCCGGGGTGGCCCGGGTGATCGCCGAGAAGCCGCGCGCCCGGTACACGGCCAAGGTGGACCCCGTCAACCGGCGCACGCTCGACCAGTCGTCGCCGACGGCCGACGTCCCGCTCATCCTCGACGCGGACTCGACGCAGCTCAGCGCCGTGGTCACGGGGCTGCGCGGAGAGAGCTTCGTCGTGCAGGGCCCGCCCGGGACGGGCAAGTCGCAGACGATCGCGAACCTCATCGGCGCGGCCATGGGGGCGGGCAAGCGCGTGCTCTTCGTGTCGGAGAAGATGGCGGCGCTCACGGTCGTGCACGAGCGCCTCGAGCGCGCCGGGCTCGGCCCGTTCTGCCTGGCACTGCACTCGCGCGAGACGAAGGCCCAAGTCATGGCGTCGCTGCGGCGGGCCTGGGACCAGGCCGATCCGAGCGCCGCCGACGGCACCGGGGGCGCGTGGGAAGCGAAGGCGGCGGAGGTCGACGTCGCGCGGCACGGCCTCAACGAGTACGCCCAGGCGCTCCACGGGCCGATCCCGACCGGCGAGTCGTACCGGCTGGCCGCCGCGCGGCTGCTGTCGCCGACGCTCGCGACGGCGCCGCGCGTGAACCTCGATCCGTCGGTGCTCCGCGCCATGACGGACGCGGGGCTCGCGCGGCTGCTGCGCCAAGGCGACGACTTCGCGGCCGCGGCGGACAAGCTCGGCCCGCTACAGGCCCACCCGTTCCGCGACTGCGAGCCGACGTCCGCGTCGGCGGCTGCGGTGAACCGGCTCGCCACCGGGGTGAGCCAGCTGCGCGACGCGATTGACGAGATCACCGGCGCGAAGGGGGAGATCGAGGCGCGCGCCGAGGTGGCCGACGCCGGGTCGATCGAGACGGCCGCCGCGATCGCGACGTGGATCGCCGCGGTCGCCGACCACCGCGCGCCGTCGTCGGTCGCCAGCCCGGCCACGTGGGAGGGCGCGAAGCGATGCGTCGCCGAGGTGCGGCGCGCGAGCGACGCCAACGACGCGGCTTGCGCGGAGATCAGCAGTCGCTGGAAGGCCGACCTCGCGCCCTACGCGCACCTCGAGCCCCGGATTCGCGCGTGGATCGGGCGCTTCTGGCTCTTTGCGTGGTTCGCCCTCTTCGGCGTTCGGGCCGCGCTGGAGAAGGTCGCGCGCGGTCGCCTGGCGTCGCACGGCGCCATCGCCGACGACCTCGCGAGGTCGACGGCGACGCGCGACCAGCAGGCGCGCGTCCGCGGCGCGCGCGCGGACCTCGCGCGGAGCTTCGAGGGGACCTGGGACGGCGCCGACCTCCCGACGATTGGCGCCGTCGTCGACCGAACGGACGCGCTGCTCACGACGGGTTCGCCGTTCGGCGCGCGAGCCACGGCCGCGGCCCGCGCGATCTTCGCGACGTCCGCCTCCGACCCCGCCCGAGACCAGGCGCGACGCGCGGCGCAGCGGATGATCGCGGCGATCGCTCGACTGCACGCCACGACCCACGAGGTGCTCGAGGCGTCCTCGATCGCTCGGGCGGCGCGGTGGTCGCCGTCGGATCGCGACGCCCTCGCGCGCGCGGCGAGCCTGGTCGAGGCGTGGGCGGGGCGAACGGACGCCTTCCGCGATCTGGCCCTCGTCCGCGAGCGCGCCGCGGAGCTCGAGGCGAGCGGCTGCGGGCACGTCGTCGCCTCGCACGCGATCGGAGCCATCGCTCCGGGAGACGTTCACCGTGCCATCGAGCGCGCGGTTCTCGACCACGCACGCGCGGCGGCCGAGGACGCGCGCCCGGTGCTCCGCAAGTTCCAGGGAGGCGCCCACCACGCCCGGGTCGCCGACTTCCGCGCCCGGGACCTCGGCACCCAGGCCGCCGCCCGCGCCCGCATCGCGGCGCAGCTGCGCGCCCGCATCCCGCCGCGACGCGCGACCGCGCAGACCAACGCAGGCGAGACCGCCGTGCTGGAGAACGAGCTGCGCAAGATCAAGCGCCACATGCCGGTTCGCAAGCTGCTTCAGAAGGTGCCCACGCTCGTGGACCGCTTGAAGCCGTGCCTGATGATGAGCCCGCTCTCGGTCGCGCAGTACCTGCCGCCCGAACCCGGCCTCTTCGACCTGCTCGTCTTCGACGAGGCCTCGCAGATCCCCGTGCCGGACGCGATCGGCGCCATCGCCCGCGCAAAGCAGGTGGTCGTGGTCGGTGACAGTCGGCAGATGCCGCCGACGCGCTTCTTTCGGTCCCAGATGGAGGGCGACGCGCCGCCGACCGACGACAACGACGACGCGCAGGACAGCGGCGATCTCGAGAGCGTGCTCGACGAGGCCCTCGCCGCGGGCCTGCCCGAGGTGCGGCTCGGCTGGCACTACCGCAGTCGGCACGACAGCCTCATCGCCTTCAGCAACGCGAACCTCTACGAGAACAAGCTCGAGGTGTTCCCTTCCGCGACCCGCGAGAGTGACTCGCTCGGCATCGAGCTCGTGCGCGTGCGACCGGGTGGCTACGAGGGCGGCGGCGTGAATCGCGAGGAGGCCCAGGCGCTCGTCGCGCACCTCTGCACGCGACTCCGTGCCCACGCGCCGGGGACGCGGTCGTTCGGCGTGGTCACGTTCAGCGCGGCGCAGCAGGGCGTGATCGGCGAGCTCCTCGAGGCCGAGCGGGCGCGAGACCGCGTCATCGACGCGCACTGCGCCAGCGGGGTCGAGCCGGTGTTCGTGAAGAACCTCGAGAACGTGCAAGGCGACGAGCGCGACGAGATCCTCTTCTCGATCGCGTACGGCCGCGACGCGCGCGGCGGGCTGCGCATGAGCTTCGGCCCCCTGAACGGCACGGGCGGCGAGCGCCGGCTGAACGTCGCGACGACGCGCGCGCGCTGCCGCATGACCGTGTTCTCGACGCTCACGGCGGCCGACCTGGATCTGCCCACCACGGCCGCGACCGGGGCGAAGCTACTGCGGGACTTCCTGCGCTACGCCGAGCAGCGAGGGCCGTCCGGGCCGCGCGGAGAGTCCATGTCGGATGCGTTCGACAGCGACTTCGAGCGGCAGGTCTACGACGCGATCCGCGCGCTCGGCCACCAGGCGCACACCCAGGTCGGCAGTGGCGGCTACCGCATCGACCTCGCCATCGTGGACCGGGCGACGCCCGGCCAGTACGTGCTCGCCGTCGAGTGCGACGGCAAAGCGTACCACTCGGGCGCGACGGCCCGCGACCGCGACCGACTGCGGCAGTCGGTGCTGGAGGGCCTCGGCTGGCGGATGCACCGCGTGTGGTCGACGGACTGGTGGTACGGGCGAGACCGCGAGATCGCGCGCCTGCGCGACGCGATCGAGGAGGCGAGGCGCGCGGCGGCGTTCGCGCCGAAGACGAACGAGCCCGTGGACGAGGCCGACCTCGCGACGGCGACGGTGGCGACGCGGGAGACCCGCGAGCCCGTGCGGCTACCGCGGAGCTCGATCACGCCGACGCCGGCGTCCGCGCTCGTCGTGCCGCGCACGGTGCGCGACGGCGCCGTCACCGTCGAGATCGTCGCCTGGACGGCCCCTGCCCTCGCGATCGACGGCGCCGATCCGCGGTCGTACACGGAGCTCGCGGTGCGCGGCGAGGACGTCGACGCCGTCCACGATCTCGTGCACCAGAGTGGGCCGCTTCACCGCGACGAAGTGGCACGCTGCCTGGTCAAGGCCGTCGGCGGCGAGAAGCTCACCACGAAGTGGCAGGTTCACCTCGAACGGATCGTGAAGGGGACGGTCGGCGAGGTCGATCGGCGAGGCGAGTACCTGTGGCCCGATCGTCTGGAGTCGGAGGACCTCTGGACGGTGCGAGTGCCCGTGGGCGGCGCGGCGCGCGACCTCGACCTCGTGTGCGAGGAGGAGATCGCGGCGGCGCACGCGGCGGTGCTGATGGAGGGGCTTTCGATGCCGACCGAGGCGCTGCACCGAGCGACGGCGCGGCTGTTCGGGGTGAAGGCCGTCGGGAGGAAGGTCGCGGAGCGGCTCGACGCGGGGGTGGCGGCGCTGGTGCGCAGGGGGGTCGCGGAGGTGGTGGAGGGCGGGGTGCGGTGGGTGGGGTGACGCGCAGACCGGCGCACCGGTTGCGCTTCGCCGGAGCCCCGCGTCGCGTGCGCGGCCGTTCGTCGTCGCGGGCTTCGCAGCGCGCCGACTCCGGCCGCGCCCGCTCGCTCCTGCCGAGGCGGGCGTCGGAAGGTCGAAAGGTGGAAAGGCGGCAGGTGGAGAGCGGAAGCCTCGCTGCCTACGGCAGCGACCTGGAGGGACGGAAGCCGAGGACGTCGCAGCGGTAGCCTGGGTCGTCGCCGAAGCGGCACGCGGCCCGGGCGTCGCCCGCGCCGCGGTACCAGCCCCCACCGCGACCGACGCGGCGAGCGCCCGTCGCGGGACCCGCCGGGTCGCATTGGTCACCAGGCGAATACGAGCCCTTCCAGTCCCAGACCCACTCCCACACGTTGCCAATCGTGTCGTACAGCCCCCACGCATTCGGCTGCTTCTTGCCGACCGGGTGCGTCTCGCTGCCCGAGTTCCCGCGGTGCCAGGCGACCGCGTCGAGCTCGCCATACCGCTCGCCCGTCGTCCCCGACCGGCACGCGTACTCCCACTCCGCCTCCGTCGGCAGGCGGAACCCCGGGCACCCGAGCCCCTTCCACGCGACGATCGCCTCGTAGCCCTCGGTGCCGGGCGTGCCCTTCACGCTCGTCAGCGCGTACGCCTCCTCGAGGCCCAGCGCACGCGACAGCACGTTGCAGAACGCCACCGCATCGTACCAGCTCACGCACTCCACCGGGCGCGTGTCGCCGCTGAACCGCGGCGGACTGTTGCCCATCAGCTCCTTCCACTGCGCCTGCGTCACCGGCGTCGACCACAGCTCGAACGGTCGCGTGATCGTCACCGGGTGTACCGGGCGCTCGCCGTCCCATGCGCTGGACTCCTGCCCCATCTGGAACGTCCCTGCCGGCACGCAGACGAGCGCGGCACCCGGGGCCACGGCGGCGAGGCGCGCGCCCACCGAGGCTGGCTTCTGCACACCATGGATCGCAGACGCTACTTCGCCCGCCGTCGGGCGCTTCGACGGCGACATCGAGAGCATCTCCGTCATCAGCGGTCCCCACGGGTCGAGCGCCTTGGCGAGCGTGCGCAGTTGCTGCCACCAGGCCTTGCACGGGAGGCCTGGTGGCAAGGGCGACAGGAGGTGGGACCAGACGACGGCGAGCGAGAAGACGTCGGCCTTGCCATCGACCCGGGACGAATCCGAGTACTGCTCGGGCGCCATGTAGAACAGCGTGCCCAGCCGCGCCTGCGTTCGCGTGAGGCGCGTGAGCTCGGCCCCCATGGCGAGGCCGAAGTCCGTGACGCGCACGGAGCCGTCGTCGTCGAGGAGCAAGTTCGCAGGCTTGATGTCGCGGTGGACGACGCCACGATCGTGGATCGCGGCGAGCGCGGTAGCGGTCTCGGCAACCCAGCGGGCGACGTCTGCCGGCTGGCCGCGGTCCCGCGTGAAGGGCTCGAGGCTGCCGCGCGCGTAGTACGGCATGACGAGGTACGTTTCCGCACCGCGCCCGAAAGCCAGGAACGGCACGACGTGCGGCGCCGCGAGGAGGCCCGCCGCGATGCGCACCTCACGCTCGAACCGCTCGCGGTGCTCGGCGTCGTCGAGCTGAGCCGGAAGCAGCTTGATCGCCACGTCTCGGCCCGCCTTCTTGTCTCGCGCGAGGAACACCTCACCCATCCCACCACGACCCAGCAAGCGGCCGAGCTCGTACCGCTCCTCCAGCCGGCCGCCGGATCGCTGCAAGGCGACGCCGGGCACCGCGGCTCCGTCCGGCACGTCGAGCGCAAGCAAGCGCGCGCGATCCGGCCGAGCTGCGATCACCTCCGGCCACATGACGACGTCCTCGGCGGGGCCGTTTTTGAAACGGCGGGCCTCCGAGCTCTCGACGTCCTCGAGCTCCACGGCGCCGACCGGCTTGCCCTTGCCTCCCTCGAACTTCCGCCAGACCCAGACACGCGGACGCGCGCCAGTTGCGCGCACCTCGACGAGCGGCGTCAGGTCGAGCACCTGCTCGCCCTTGGCATCGAGCAGCATCACCCGGTGATCGTCACGGTCGAGGTGGCCTCGCCACCGGACGTCGACCGGGGAAACATGAGCCGGTCGGGCGGCGTGACCGACAAGCATCTTCAGTTGCCCCGTCACGAGCCCGCTGAAGTCGCGACGGGCCGACGGAACCGTGACGAGTCGATAGTCTGCGAGCCACATCAGCTTGCCGGCGAGCGCGCGCAGCTCGACCGCGGCGACACGAACGGCCGACCGTTCGTTGTCCGAATCGAACGCAGTGAAGTCATGGTTCCACCGGTTGCGTAGCTGTACGAGGGTATCGGCCACGGCTTTGGGAGACGACTCCCCTCGCCTCTTCGTGGCGCGCCACTCGAGCAGCTCCGGGATGAAGGGCTGGAACCCAGCATCGCATTCACTGAGCAGCGCGCCCACGAGGTCGTTGACGTGGTGGGCATACGTCCCGAAGCCAGGATCCGTCAGGTGCATCCAGTCGAACGACGCGGCGCCGCTCGTGCGCAGCCAGTCGGCGAGGCCAAACACCGCGACGAGGCGAACCAAGGCCTCGGCGACCCGGTACGTCTCGTCCGCGCGCGGCTCGAGCCTGCGCGACCACGCGCTCCACCGCTCCGCGACGGGGAACGGGAACTGGTGGATGACCACGTCGTCGATCGAGGACACGGCTCGGAGACATACCACGGGCACGCTCGCGCGACGGACCGGTTTCGGCAGGGCTTCGGTCGCCACGTGGTCAGATCGCCCCCTCGCCCGCGGTCATCCCGAGCAGCCATGGAAACCGCCCCCCACTCCACCCCCGCCATCCGCGTCTCCACCGCCGCGAGCGGCGCGCGCGCCCGCCGCTTCCCCTCGTGGACCGCGGCCCTGCGCTACGCCGAGGCGCAAGCCGCGCGCGGCCGCATCGCGCGCCTGTGGATCGACGATCGCACCGACGACGGCGCCGAGCCCGCGCCGATGGAGGTCGCGCTGGTCGAGCGCGCCGGGCAGCGCATCCGCGTGCGGCCGAGCACGCGCGACGACGACCTCGACCGCAAGGCGACGCTGCCGTGGCCGAACCCCGACACGGAGCCCGGCCCGATGAGGACGTTCGAGGGCGGGCAGGCGCCGCGGCGCCCGATGCTGGACGAGGTGGTCGAGGTCGAGGACGACTGAGCTGATCGCGGGCGCTACGCTTGCGAATTCGCATCGGCCGCGTCAGACAACCGCGCCCCCCGCCGTCGAGGGGGGCGCGACCGAACGTCGCACCGCGACGACCACCACGGAGGCAGACGCATGCACGACGAGAGCACGACACTGGCCGACCAGCTCCACACCCTCCTCGTCGACGAGGGCTACGGCAAGGTTCGCTTCGACGACGACGGCGACGTCGTCTTCAAGTGCGAGGGCCTGACCTATCTCGCCCTCTTCGACGAGCGCGATCCGCGCTACGTGCGCCTCGTGCTGCCCGGGTTCTGGTCCATCGACGACGAGGAGGAGCGCGAGCGTGCGATCGAGGTGTGCAACCACGTCCACGGGACGTGCAAGTGCGCCTACGTCCGCGTGGGCGACGACGCCGCCTCGGCCGCAGTCGAGGTGCTCATGCCGCCCGGCGCCGCCTTCGACGGCCCCTACGTTCGGCGCCTGATCAGCATGATCGTGACGGCCGTCGACACGTTTCGCGAGAAGATGCTCGGCAAGACCCTGGAGTCCTGATCGCTTTTTTCCACGCCAACTCGCGGAACCCCACGAGACGGAGCCCCCATGAGGCACGGAGTCACGCTGGTCGAAGGCCAACGCTGCAGGAAGTGCGGCGGCCCGGTGCACCTCTCCACCTACATCAACGATGGGATCGAGTTCGGGTTCGACGCGAGGTTCTGTCGCGCGTGCGACCTCTGGCTCGAGAGCGCCTGCACGGACGAGGACTGCGAGCACTGCCAGGGTCGACCGGCGGCACCCAGCCTCATCGAGAGCCATGACGAGGCCGACGAAGAGGACCCCTACCGAGGCCTCGGGCGCAATGCCTACGATCACGAGATGAGGCTCCTCAACGAGGCCGCCCGCGCCCTGGACATGGAGCGGGAGCTGGCCGAAGCGAAGCTCGAGACCATCGCTACACCGGCCGATCGCTTCGAGCGCGCCGCGGTTCGGCGCCGGTCGCGGCGCGGGTCGACGTAGGCCTGGCCACGCCGCCCCCGCCGTGCGCGAGGGCGGCCTCGAGCTCGCGCTCCGCAACCTGCTCCAGCGCCACGGCTACGACAGCCTCGAGGCCGTCCGCGCGGAGGAGGCCCGCTCGGCGCTGCGCCGGGTGCTCGCGCGCCGGGGCTTCACGCCGACCGCGGGAGAGGAGGCGCGCCTCGCGGCCTGCGTCGACCGCGCGGCGCTGGATGCGTGGGTCGACGCCGCCGTCACCGCGGCGAGCGCCGCGGAGGCGCTCGGCTGAGAGACGAACGGTCGATGGGAGCCGGAGCGGCCCTGTCTACCCCCAGCCCAGGCGTCGCAGCTTGTCGACGTGGCGTCGAACCGTGCTCGGAGAGAGGCCGACGCGGCGCGCGATCGCGGCCATCGGCGCGTCGACCTCCGCCCCGCCCCACGCGCGCGCGACTCGACCGCGCACGCGCATCGCCTTGCGGCCACCGCCCCCGAGCAGGTCGTACGCGCGCGCCGACCCGAGCCGACCGAGCCCGACCGACCGCACCAGCGCGACGCCGCAGTCGTCCCGCGTCACCGCGCGCACGGGCCCGAGCAGGCTCTCCGCCAGCGCTTGCTCCACGTCCGCCACGGTGGCGACCTCGAGCGCGTCGAGCCAGCGCGCGATCACCGGCGCAGGCGAGCGCACGCTCGGCTGATCCCGCGACACGCCCCACAGGCCGTCCATCGCGCCATCGGTCATCAGCACGAAGCCGTCGACGTTCGCCGAAGGCCCCGTGTAGAGGCGCAAGTCCCCCGCTCCGCGGCGCGTGGGCACGAAGACGGTCTCGTTGGCGTGATCCCCATTCACGGGCTGCGACAACACCTCGAGACGGCCGGCGCGCCGCGCGCCGATCATGCCGTCGCCGAGGTGCCCGGCGAGGAAGCGCCCGTGCCCGACCGCCACGAAGATCAGCGTGCTCGCGAGGTCCCGCGCGGTCGCCCGAAGGAGATCCGCCTCGGCCGCAATCGCCTCGTCCACCGCGCCGAGCACGTGCTCCCGCACGTGCAGCGGTCCGCCGCGGAGGAGGCTGCCGAGCTCGGCGCGCAGCAGCGCGGCCACCACGCGCACCACCGTGTCCGCACCACGCCGCGCGTGACGTGCGGTGCCGGCGCCGTCCGCGACCGCCGCGACCGTGACCGGCCCCTCGACGACGTGCACCGCGTCCTCGCACTCGGTGCCTCGCGCGGTGTGCGATCGGCCGACGGCGACCGCGCCGATCGCCACGCTTCGCCGGAGAGGCGGCCTCACGACTCGATCCACTCGAAGGGGCTCGGCATGGGCACGCGGTCGCCCGGCGAGGACTGCGCGACGACGCTCACGCTCGCCGAGAGCCAACGAAAAAAGCTCTGAAAGTCCAACCCCGCGAGGCGGGCGGGGGGCGTGCCTCCCGCGAGCTTCCGGAGACGCGCGAGGTCGGCGTCGGGGCCGACGGCGACGGGGAACACCGTGAGCTTCTTCGCACCCACGAGCTCGGCGACGCGCTTCTCCACGGCGGCCGTCTCGTCGGTCGGCTGCCCATCGGTGAGGATCACGAGCCACGGCTGGAAGTACCGAGTGCCGCTCGCGCTGTACTGGCGCTTGCGCTCCTCGATCAGGTCGACTGCCACCATCACGCCCTCGCCCATCGGCGTCTGCCCATCGGCATCGAGGCTCGTGACCGCGCCGTCGCACGCCCGCGCGAACGGCCGCGCGACGCGCACGTCGCCGCCCACCTCGACGATCGCGATCTCGCACGCGTCCCGCGCGTCGTCGTCGGCGTCGACGGCGGTGAAGAACTGCGCGAGCGCCTCGCCGAGCTCGGCAATGGGCGCGCCGCTCATCGACCCGCTGGTGTCGATCACCACGACGACGGGCAGTCGGGTGCCCGGCGAGACCGAGAGCGATAGCTCGACGAGCTTGGCCATGAGCGAGGCCTGCAGAGCGGTGTCCATCGGCGTTCCTTTCGGGGCGTGGGGGTGCGCGGGGCGTGGGAGCTGCGACATGTTCATGAGCGGGGACGGCTTGGAGGGCGGATTTCTGACCTACGGGTGAACCGCTTTCGCGAATTGACCTCCGCGGATGCCCTTCGCGTACCGGTCGATCATGGGCCTCCAGGCAGCCACCGCCGGCGGCGCGAGGCCTTCGAACGAGGCAACGAACGCCGCGCGCAGCTCCGGCTCGAGCTCGCTCCACAGCCAGGCGACCACGCCTTGTTCGCCGCCGGGCACCTCAGGGCGCACGCCGCGCGCGAGGTACGGAAAGGAGCGCTTGCGCTGGTTCTCGAGCGGAGTGCTGCCACCCTTGTGGGCGTACGGGTGAAAGCCGCACATGAGCACGTTGAAGGTCAGCACCGCGACCGCGAAGGCCTCGTGCGCCGCAGTGCGGAGCGTCGTGCGCAGGTTCCTGTCAATCAGATCGGGGTGCAGGTAGTCGACGACACCGACGGGGCACGCGAACCGCTCGACCTGGAAGCTGTCCGCGTCGAGCAGCATCACCTGGCGGCCGCGGCCGACGACCAGGTTGCGCGGCTGGACGTCGCCCACGAGCGCGCCGAGCGCGTGAACGGACGTGACGCGGTCGACGATCCTCGCGGCGAGCGTCGCGAGCGCGAGCCGATCGAGAGCGCGGGAGTCACCGCCATCCATCACGTCGCGCAGGACGCGCGCCACGGACTTCCCCGACGCCCTCGGCATGGTGAAGCCGAGCCATTCGCCGCCCGCGTCGAACAGGAGCGCGCGGGGCCAGGTCACGCCCTCGACCGTGTGCACGACGCACATGCGCTCGAGCTTGCGCCGGCGCACCGGGCTCGGGCGCTTCGGCACCTTGCACACGAGGTCGGCAAAGGGCTTGCTCATCCCGGGAAGCAGCAGCTCGTAGACCCAGCCCTCGCCCCCTTGCCCGATCAGGCGCCCGAGGCGACTGCCGGAGTGCATGCCACCGAGCGCGAGCCCGGGCGCGGGCTGGGAACGCTCGGCGAGGGTCGCGTCGTCGAACGGCTCCGCGGAGGTCGCCGGGGCGAACGGGGAGGCGGCGGGGGGCGGCGAGGCCGCGACGGGCGCGGCGAACCAGCGCACGGCCGTGGAGCCGTCGAGTCGCTCGAGGCCAATCGCGGGGAACCTCTGCCGAAGCTCCTCCGCATAGCCGTCGTCCTGCGTCAGGACCGCGGGGTCGACGTGGCGCGCCGCCGCGCCGCGGATTGCGCGGTCGAGGGACGCGCGCACGTCGGTGGCCGCATTGCCCCCGAGCACGCGGCCGCGGCCGGCGCCCACGAGCGCGCGCGCCACTTCGTCGAGCGCTTGCCGCCCGACGGGCCCCCGCGCGGAGCGCGCCACCGCGAGGTGCGGAAGCACGAGGAACCGGCCGCCGACCGCGTCCCGAAGCTCGGCGCGGGCGAGCTCGACGAAGCCGGGCGCGGCGAGGGCGGTGTCGTCGACGAGGAGGAGTGCGCGGGTCGGCATGGTCGGAGCTCCGGCGGAGGGTGGACGCGGCGTTGGTCGACGAGCTGGCGGCGCAGCGAGGTCGCCGCAGCTCGGGACGCGCCCTGTGGAGCGCGAGCCGCCTTGCTGGACGGCGGCGCCCCGCGGACCAGGACGGCCGATAGCGAGTCGGCTGACCGCGAAACGACCCGGGAGCGAAGCGCCGGGTCCTGCCCGCGGTCGCGACGGAGGCGAGGGGGCGGGGACCGGGACGTCGGGGGTCCGTGCGGCCGGACGGTCAGCACACCGTCCGCGGCGGCTGCACGACCCGGTCGACCACGAAGGACCGACGAGACGGGTGCCCCCCGGAATCCAACGACCGATCCGCGCACGCCCGCGTCGCGAGCAGGCTCCCTGCGGCCGAACGGTCGACACCCGCCGTTTCTCGTCGCGCGACCGTCCACGAACCGGATAGCTTCGCCTTCGACCATGCCCGTCGCCCGGCACCTCTTCCTCGACGAGTCCGGAAATGTCGACACGCCGCACGTGGCGCTCCGCGTCGCGGGCTGGGCGGCGTACCGCCCGCTGCCGCACGAGGTGGACGTCGGCCTCGCGCCGGCACCGGCCGACCAGCAAGGGGTGTGGGCGTGAGTCCGTGGCAGATGATCATCGCGCTCGCGGGTGGTGACCGGGCCGAGCAGAACGAGGCCGCCCGCTTCGCGGTCGATCTGTGCAAGCAGCTCGTCCGGGGAGGCGCTCGACACAGCACCGCCACGTGGAAGCCGGGCGAGGCGGCGCCCGAATCCGCGGTGCGCATCCCCTCGGAGGACCAGGAAGACCTGGCGATGGAGATCGCGTATCGGCTCTGGGCCAAGGCCGCGATGATCCGCGACAGCATCGTGGCCCGGAACCGGAGCTTCGGCGACGAGCGGCTGGCGACCACCGCGTTCGTGCTGGACCGAGCGATCGCGGCCGATGCGCTCGAGGTCCCGGATCGCGTCCTGGTCAAGTACGTCCGAACCATGCTCGGCAACTTCGCCCTCGACGCGCAGGACAAGGACGCGGATCAAGTGGCAGCCACGCCCCCGGGCGACGACGGGGATCCGCCGCGGGCACGCGAGCCCGCGCCCCCGACGTCGGACCGCTTCGACGCGACGGTCCTGCGGCGGGTCCTCGAAAGGTACGTGCGCGACGGTCGGACCGACGCCGCCCGGAGCGATCGCCGCGCCCGATGCGACGAGCTCTGTCGCCTTTCGGACCGCGCAATCCGCGCCGGGCTGGTGAACGAGTCCGTGGAGATGGACGAGCTCGTGCGACGCGAGGCAGCCGGCGACACCCCGAACCCTGGCGAGACGGAGGAGGCGTTCCACGAGCGCGTGGCGGCGCGGCTCTACCAACGGTTCTGTCGCGTTCGCAAGCAGCTGCACGAGGCGGCACGCAAGCTCGCCGACCTCGGCGAGATCCCGCCGGAGGAAGCCGAGGACGCCTGCTCGGCGATCGACGGCCTCCTGCGCCGTCGCCGGGTTTGAGGCCTGTCAGATCCCGCCACGCCGTGCCGTCCGCCGGAGCGAGCCCCATGAACAGCACCGAAGAAGCCCTCATCCGCGCCCTCGGCTTGCCGCCGGAAACGAGCGCCCGCCGCCTCGCGACGTCCACGGCGTCCGTCTCCGACGTCGCGGACGCAGCGTCCGTCCGCCGATCGGCCCAGCAGCTGGTCGCCAACTTGACCCTGTTCGCCGCCTCGGTCTGGAGCGGCCCCACTGCGGGGTCCGAGGCCGTGGGCGCGCTCGACGCGCGACGCCACGCCGAGCACCCGGCGGTCGTGGTGATCGACGGGAGCGCCGGGCGCGTGCTGAAGATCACGGGCGCGGTGACGGCCTTCGAGATCGACGAGGGCGGCGCCGCTCCGCGCGAGGTCGACGTGCCTGGCATTCCCCGCGACGACGCGATCCTCTGCCTCGACGCGCGCAGCGGGGCCGCGGGCGTGGCCCTCGAGACGTCCTCTGGCATCCTCCTCGTGCACAACGACCACGGCACGCTGACCACGAGCGTCCTCGATACCGGATCGAACGCAGTCGACTTCAGCGACTTCCGCCCCGCGGCGCCCCTCGCGCGCGACCTCGCGACGCCGTCCCCGGACGCTCTGCTCGAGGGGGTCGAGGCGCCCGACTGGCTGCGGATCATGGTCACCGAGAGTGCCACCTCCGCCGACCCGCTCGCTCGCGTCGGGGCGGTGGGCACGATCGGCCGACTGTGGAGCCCACGCGCCGCGGGCGAGGCGCGGCGGCTGATGTTCGAAACGCCGGAGCGAAGTCCGGCGATGCGCATCCGAGCCTGGGCGCGATCCCTCGACGCCCAGGCGATTGACCAGCTCGAGGCGGAGGCGGTCGCCGCATCGGACCGGCTGCTCGACGACTTGACCCGCATCGCGGAGGCGCCGACGTCCGCGGGCGAGCTTTGGCCCAGCGTCCTCTGCGCCCGCGACGAGCTGGCCTCCGTCGCCCTGATCCTGGCCAATGCGGGACGCGGAGCGGCCCTCGCCAAGCGGCTCGTCGACGTGGACGACCGCGCACGCGGCGAGCTCGGATCCCTCCTCGTGGACGAATCGATGGCACGGGATCCGCGCTGGCGAGCGGTCGCCCGCGCCGAGCCGGACGCCTGGTGGGGGACGGTCTCCGATGGTTGACCAACTGCGCGACTTCATCACGACGGGCAAGGCGACGGCCGCGCAGCGCGGTGCGTTCAAGCAGAGGCTGATCTGGCCGTGGTTCCGCCCGCCGGCGACGCGGCTCGACGCACCGTGGATCCCGCAGTCGAGGCAGGTCGAGCCCGGCGTCACGCTCATCGTGACCGCCTCTCGCGCGAACGAAGGCGCGCTGTTGTGGCGGCTCGAGCCCCGCCCACGAGGCAGGCCGCACCCGGACGCCAAGTCGTTTTCGGCGGACGCCGAGCAGTCCATGGCGCGCGCGACGTTCGCCGCGGTGGGGACGGTGCCCATCATCGGGCTGGGCGCGCTCTTCGACATCGACAAGGTCTGGATGGCGACGCCCATCGGCTGCGATGACGAGCGGATTCCGGGGGCGATCGACGGGCGATCCGCGAGCCTCGCGGGCTGCCTCGCCACCGCGTCGCTGCTCATGGGCTGTGCCGTGCCCTCGCACCTGATGGCGACGGCGGAGGTCGTGACGGCGAGCGACGCCCTGGTCGCCGTGGAGGGCGTCCACGCGAAAGCGCGCCGGATCGCCGAGAGCGCGCTCGGGGTGACGACACTCCTGGTCCACCCTGACAACGTGAGCGAAGCGCGGCGGGGCGCCGAGGCCGGCGGACGGCCTGGCGGGTCGGCGGGTGGCCTCGAGGTCGTGCCGGTGGGGACGGTCGAGCAGGCGCTGCGACTTGCGTTTCCGGACGTGTTCGCTGCGCCCGGTGGGAGCCTCACGGCCGAGAGCGCGGCGCGCATCGGCGACAGGCTGTTCGAGCTCGCCGTCACCGCGCGCATCGAGCTGCCTCGGTGGGCGGCCGCGGCGGGCTGGGCGCGCACGGTCGCGGCCGCGCTTGCACCGCCTCCGCCGGGCGCACACGCGATCTCGCCGCGACGGCGCGCGGAGATCGCCGGGCAAATTTTCGCCCGGCACGCGAACGAGCCCGGGCTCTCGGCGCTCGAGCGGCCGACCGACGACGAGCTCGCGGCCATCCCGTCGCGATCGATTCGCCACCAGCTCATCGCACAGGTGCTGCAATCGGCGGCCGATTGCGCCGACGGCGACGCTCGCGGTGCGTACGCCTGGGCAAACGCGAGGCTCCCCGGACCCGAGGAGTCCGATCCGGCCATCACCAAGGCACGCGGCGCGGCCGCGCGCGTGCTGTCGGCCGTCGGCGACTTCGAGGACGCGGAGTCGGCCCTGGCGGCGTGCGTCGACGAGTGGCGCGCTCACGCGGAGCTCGCGAAGGCGTCCTTCTCGATCTCCGAGCTGCTTCGAGTGCGCGGGGTCCTGGCGTGGCGCGGCGCGCCCGGCGCCGCCGCGCGGGTGGAAGACGGCGCGCAGCTCGCGCGTGAGCTCGACCGGCCGGACGTCGACGCCAGTGCCCCGTCGCGCGGCTTCGTCCGCTGCGCGGCGGCGCGATCGCTCTTGCAAGCAGGGCGCTTCGAGGACGCCGCGACCTTCCTCGAGGACCACGATCTCGACTGGGCGCTGACCGGGAAGGACCCGAACGAGCAGCGCACCCGGTGGCTCGCGCGCATCGAGGCGGCGCTCGGGCACGCGGACCGGGCGGCGGCGCTGCGCGCGAAGGACGTCGGAGCCGATACCCAAGCGCTGATGGCGCTCGACGCGGCGATCGAGCGCGGCGAGGACGGCGCCCCCGAGCTCGACGCGGCGCGGCAGGTGCCAGAGCTCGCCGGCGAGGTAGCGCGCGTCGAGGCGCGCCACGAGGCGATCCGGGCGTCGCTGCCACGGGCGTTCGCGGAGGAGTACCGGTATTGAGGGAGCGGCCTGCGGGCGCGAGGAGGAGGCTGCGCTGCGCTGCGCGGACGCGGCGCCAATTCACCCGCACCCGCCACCCTCGCCGCCCCCACTGCCCTCCACCCACTCCCCGCGCAGCGCGGCGCCCAGCTGGTTCGCCATCCCCGCGATCGACGCGCGCGGAGGGCGCTCGCCGTAGTGCGCCTCGATGCGCTGCTCGATGGCCTCGACGCTCACCCGCCCGCCCGCCTCCTCGAGACACTGCCGGGCGAGCGCGAGGCGCGTCGGCACGCGGACGTCGTCCCACACCGCGAGGCCGACCGCGCCCGCCTGCGAGAGCCGAAAGCGCGCGTCGGTGCGGCACACGCTGAGACAGGTGTCGGCCGTCCACGACGCGTGCGCGGCCGAGAGGCGCCCGATCTCGACGCGCAGCGGGCCCGCGCCGAAGCCCCGCTGCCGGCGCTCGAGCACCACGGCGACGTGGTCGAGCGCCTCGACCAGGGCGGCCTGACCGCCCTCGAGGTCGCGGTCGAGCAGGCCGAAGCGATCCTCGTCAATCCGGAAGACGGGGGGCCTTCGGAATGCGTGCGCGAGCGACAGCTCGGTCGTGCTCGTCTTGGCGCGAAGGCGCGCGACGAGGTCGTCGTGGCGCATCGGTGCGCCGCTGGCGCGCAGGATGGCCACGATTCCCGCGTGGAATTGCAGCCGCTCCTCGCTCCCGGCGGCGTCCGGCAGCGCCACGCGCATCCGCCCGAGATACCGCACCTTGCCGCTCCGACGCAGCAGCGAGCTCATATGCCAGTCCCCGAGCCAGCTCGGGACGTCGTGCGCCTCGCGGATCTCGCCGAGGAGATCGCGCGCGAGCCACTGCCGGTCGGGGCCTTCGCGCGCCATGAGCTCGACCGCGGGAGGCACCAGCACCTCCATCCAATGGTCGAAGTCGGGGAAGTGCTTCGCGAGGCCGATGCGGCCACCGGCGAAGTAGAGGACCTCGTCGGGTAGGACGGCCCTGCCCGCCTCGGCGCGGACCTGGTCGACGGGCAGCGGCGTCGGCGAAGCGCGCAAGAGCCCGAGGATGGCGGCCGCGCTGGAGTCGCCCACGACGACCACCGACCGCTCGTCGCCGATCCGATCCACGTGGAGACTCCCTTGCAAGCGATCGAAGAGCACCGCGGCGAGCGCCTCGCCCACTCGCGTCGCGGTCGGACCGACCAGCTCCTCGAACCGCGCGAACGGCGCCGGGAGGGGCACCGCGAAAGCTTCACGCTTGAGCGACGCCCACGCCTCGTCGAACGCCTCGCGCGTGCAGCGCGCGAGCAGCACCCGGTCGTCCACCTCGATCACGCGCGCGGCCCCGTCGAGCAGCCGCTCGCCGAAGAAGTCGAGCGCGTCGGGCACGGCGTCGACGCCCGCCCACCACGCCTCGGCGACGAGATCGTCGACCGCGACCGCGCCCCGCACGAGCGCGGCGTCGAAGCGCCCTCGCGCCTCCTCGAGGAAGAGGCGCTCCTGGCGGAGATCCTCGATCGTGCGCGCCTCGATCTGCCGGATTCGCTCGCGCGTCACCCCGAGGAGCTCGCCAATCGCCTGGAGCTTCTCCGCGCGTCCCCCAAGGCCGGCGCGCAGGGTGAGCACCATGCGCGGCACCGCCTCGTGGTCCTGGAGCAGCGCCTTCCAGCCCTCCAGAAAGCCAATCCCTGCGCGCGCGCGGGCGGCCTCCACCCGGACGCGATGCCCCGCGATCGCCGCGACGAGCGAGCCCACGGAGCCGCGACCGAGGTTCTTCGCCGACGTCAGCGTGGCCTTGGACCGCCTCGCGAGATCGGCCACGGTCACGAGCCCCTCGTGCTTCGTTGTGCGCCCACAGGCTCGCGTCGCGCGGGCGCTGCAAGAGCAGGTCGAGCATGCGGTAGTTCGTCAGGAGGATGTCGGGCGGGTGGCGGCGCAGCGCGTCGTTGTCGTCGATGACGTGGCTCGGCCCCATCTCCCGATCACGGCCACTGCCACCGACGAAGAGGCCAATCCGCAGACGACCCCGCAGCCGGTCGTCGCCGTGCACGATGGCCGCCATCCGCCGCGCCTGGTCGGCGGCGAGCGCGTTCATGGGATAGAGGAGGATCGCCTTGATGCCCCGCTCGCCCCGGCCGAGAGCGCGATGGGCATGGTCGAGAATGGGATAGAGGAAGCACTCCGTCTTGCCCGATCCGGTCCCGGTCGTGACGAGCGTGGCCTCCGGCTCGTGGCCGCCGCGCGACGTGAGCCGCTGCCAGGCGAGCAGCTGGTGGAGGTAGGGCCGGTACGGCGGCGCGACGTCGATCGGCGCGGGCGACCCCTCGGGCGCGAGCGCGAAGGGCAGCGCCAGGCGCACCCACGGCCCCTTGAACATGCCGCGATCGCCGGTGAGGAACGCGAGGAGCGCGCGCTCGAGCGGCTTGTCGGCGAGCTGCCAGGTGCTGCGCAGATAGTCGAGGATCGTCTCGCGGATCTCGCGGGCGACGGGGAGAGGGATCATTCAGGGGCTCACGCTGCGCGACGCGCGGGGAGGAGGCCGCGCCACCGGGTGGCGATGGTCGCGCGTCGGGCCGGCCACGCTACCCGACCGGGGGGGCGCTCGGAAGGCCGACCGCCGCCCGGGGCGCCTCGCCGACGCTGCCGCGCCCGCCGCCCGCGCGCCTGCCGCGTCTTCCCGACGCCGCGGCAAGCACCGTCCGGCGTGCAGCACGGCCCCCGGACGCCGCGGGGAAGGTCCGTCACCCCGCGAGGACCCCTGCCGCTCCGTGCAGGGAAGGTCCGTCACCCCGCGAGCGCCCCTGCCGCTCCGTGCAGGGAAGGTCCGTCACCCCGCCAGGGCCCCTGCCGCACCGTGCAGGGAAGGGCCGTCACCCCGCGAAGGGCCTGCGGCACCGTGCAGGGAAGGGCCGTCACCCCGCGAGGACCCTGCCGCACCATGGAGGGCGCCCCTCGACGCCTCCTTGCCGGGCGCCGCGGGGATCGCCGGGGCCCCGACGCCGGCGCCCCCGTCCGCCGCGCTAGCCCTCTCGCGCGCCCGGCGCCCCGTCCGCGTCGTCCCCCGGCAGCGCGTCGACTCCCGCATGGAGGTCGGCGAGGGGGATCGATCAGCCGATCGACGCGAGGTCGATCACGGCGTCGTCCCCCGCGAGCGCTGTGAGGAGCCACTGCCCCGGGCCGACGCGATGGAAGTGATCGACGCGGTGGTCGCCCTGCGACACGAGCACGTAGTCCGTGAGGCTCTCGAGGCGCTGGTGGTGCCCGAACTTCGCGCCGCGGTCGTAGGCCTCCGTCGACGACGACAGCACCTCCACGAGGACCGTCGGGTTGACGCGCGCCTCGCGCCACGTCTCGTGGAAGGCGGGCGGGCAGGCGACCGAAACGTCCGGGTACGCGTTCATGCCGGTCGCCTCGACGCGCACGCGCTGGTCGGAGTTGAACGTCATGCACGGCCCGCCGCGGGCCTCGATCTGCCGCTCGATCGCGGAACTGAAGCGCACGGCGAGCCGGTTGTGCCGCGGCCTCGCCCCGGCCGTCGCGTGCGCTTCGCCGTTGATGAGCTCGCTCTTGCGATCGGCGCGGCGCTCCGCTTCGACGTACTCGGCCTCGGTCACGCGGTGGAAGGTGGCGGGCTGCATGGCGATCGCGACCCTACCACGCAGGATCGAGCCCCTCCCCGACCCGCGCGGCCGGCCGCTGCGTGAAGAACGCCTACGCCGCTCTCGTCTCCGCCTCCCCGCCGTGCACCTGCGCGCCCGCCGTCGGCGTCTTCCTACCTACCCCAGCCGCCCCGCGAAGAACGCATACGCCGCGCGCATGTCCTCCTCCCGGTCCCGCACCTCGAACGGCGGCTCGAGCCCCATCGTGTCGAGGTCCTTCGGCGGCTTCTTCCCCGCGGACAGGCACGCTTGCCAGAGCTCGAAGTCCTTGCGATCGAGCCCGACGCCCGAGAGGCCGCGGTTGGTGGTGAAGGCGATGCGGCCGTTCTTGTCGAAGTGGGTCGTCTTCTCGTACTCGCGCAGGACGGGGAACTGCGTGCGGTAGATGGTGCAGAGCTCGTCGATGGTGAGGCCGAGCTCGAGGGCGGCGAGCGCGTCGATCTCGACGAGGGCCATGCGGCGCTCGAACGCGTTGCGCAGCGGCGCGTGGCGGTGCCAGCGGGTGTCGGGGGCGGGCCAGGGAGAGAGGCGTGGGTCCGAGAGGGACCAGCCGGGCGCGGAGGCGACCTGGGGCCAGACTTCGTGCCAGAGGTCGGCGTAGTGGGTGGTGAGGCAGTTGAGGCGGAGGGCGCGGGCGGCGAGCGCGCCCGAACCCGTGCCAGTCGCTCTTGGAAGCTGCCGCATCTCCGGTGGGTGCAGATGACCGGAGCCTCGTGACCGGACGACGAAGTCGATCACGATCGATGAGACGAACGCAGACCAGGTCGCAAGTTCGACACGGCTGGAAAACGCCAGCGATGCCACGGAGTGGACGTGCGCAACCCCCGGCGGGATCAGTGCGGGGATGAGCGTGCGCTCGTTCGTCGTCGCAAGCATCTCGCGGTGCACATGCCGGAAGTACTCGGCGACTGGGCGCGAGCCGAACACGGGCATGCGGCGAATGTATGTTTGCCTGTCGCACGCTGGAACGTAGTTGCTCGCGGGAAGATAGTCATTGGCACAGGCCTCAAGGTCGACCGTGTCGTAGTCCTTGTTGTGCCGGCACGGATTCCGCGGGCTCTTGCTGAGCGGGTTCGCGACGAAAAAGTGCGGTCCAGCCAGCACCAAGTCACCGGGAAGCCTCGGCGTCGCCGTTCGCCGCGCGATCGTGCCGTCCTTTTGTGCATCAGTCTCCTTCCACATGTCGGTGCCGTAAACCGCGTCGCCAAGGTCGCTCAGGCGGGTCGGGTGCGCACCAATCTTGCCGAGCGCCGTGAGCGCCTCGACGCTGTGGATGCCAGGCAGTCTCGTGCGAAGCGCGGTCGTGCCGGGACGATCGAAGAGCGTTGCGAACAGCGACAGCTCCCTGTCCCCGACGTAGATGGTGCGCGCCCTGTGCCCGCGTGTCTCAAATCGGCCGGCATCCGACTTGATCCCGGGCACCGCGCCGGCGCCGTCGTGGGCCAGGCTCTGGTCGATGGTCTCCGGGTGGTAGAGGTTCGCGATGCATCCGAAGCGGACCGGCGCACGCCTCGCGCCGTGGATCGTCACGACGTAGGGGCAGAGGTTGTGCACGTCCGCGAAGAGCTGAAACTCGTTCTTGAACCTGAAGATCCATCGAAGGCGCGGGTAGACGATCTCGCGCAGCGGTCCTCCGCGCGGCTCGTCGAACATCCCATCCTGGTGCAGCATTCCGATGACGCCAGCGTGACTGCTCTTCTCGAGTGCGCGAACGAGGAAGCACTTGTAGAGGTTGACCTTTAGCCCAACCAGCGACGGATAGTTCGACGGAGAGGCGAAGAACGCCTGCAGCCCCTGGTTTTGCCCGGCCTCGCGCACGTACTCACGCGTGAACCCGGATCGAGCGGCGAGCCCGCTGCGACTTCGAGCCGCGTCAGTTGCGCTGGCTCGGTCCAGGGCGAGCCGACGCTCGAACTCCGCGAGGAGCTGCTGCTCGTTCCACACGAGCTGAATCCACGGCGGGTTCCCCACCACCAGATCAAACCCGCCCCGCTCAACAAAAACCTCCGGGAACGCCACCTCCCAGTGCAGCGGACGCAGCCTCGCGCACGCCTCGTCGATCGCGGTCCACAACGTGGCGCCGCCCGCCGGCGCCTCGTCCTCCGCGTCGTCGTCGGCCGTC
>CAIVJW010000237.1 GCA_903906315.1 uncultured delta proteobacterium
GAAGACGAAGAAGCTCAGCCTCGCGGGGAAGCGCAAACTGGCCGGATGGGATACCGCATATCTCCTGCGAGTCTTGCAGAGTGTGGGAACGTCCGCCCCGACCACCGCGTGAGCGACATGTGGGATGATGACTTTGCCCTGAGCTCGGACCCGGTCGTGACCAGCGATCCCAGATAGACATAGAGCACCGTCGCCGGGAACATGCCAATCGCCGACCCGATCACGTAGTCGCGCAGGCGGACGCGCGACAGCGAGAGCGCGTAATTGAGGAGATTGAAGGGCAGCACGGGCGACAGGCGGAGGAGAATGACGAGCTTGAGGCCGCCCTTGGCGACCGCGCGATCGATGGCTTGAACGCGCGCGTCGTCGCCCACCGTGCTCTGCGCCCAGGCGCGCAAGAGCGTCCGACCGAGCACGAAGGCCGCCGTCGACGCGAGGACGCTCACGGGCGACACGATCGCGACGCCCCAGATCGGGCCCCACGCGAAGCCCGCGCCGAGCGTGAGCGCCGATCCGGGCAGCAGGATCACGGTCGAGACGACGTACCCGACCCCGTAGACGATCGCCCCCACGAGGCCCGCGTCTCGGCTCCACGCGGCGAGGTCGCGCGTCCTCGAGGCGAGATCGAGCTCCCGCGCGGCGAGGTAGAGAAGGACGCCCGCCGCCACGGAGGCGATCACGAGCAGCAGAGTCCGAGCTCGCGCGGTCAAGGCGTGTCTCCTCTCGAACGCACGATCGTCACGGCCCGTGGGGCGGTGGTCGGCGGGGGCAGGGCGCGGTCCTGCAATGGTGAGGCGGCGCGCGCCGCGAGGTCGCGCAGCGCGATCCGCGCGAACCGGAGGTACTGCGCGAAGCGGCCGACCTTGCCCCGCGGCCGCCAGCGATCCCCCGGCGCGCCGAACGTCTCCTGAAGGACGTGCCGAGTCGGGAGGTCGCCCTGGAACGCCATCGTGCAGTGGGCGCAGTAGGTCACGAGGCGGCTGCCCGCGAGGGCGGCGCGCTTCGCCTTCGCGGCCGGGCTCGTCACGAGGCAGCAGGCGAGCGGGTGCTTCGGGTCGTCGACGTTGACGATTTGCAGGTGAAGGCGCCCCGCGAGCGCTCGAAAATGCGCCTGCTGGCTCCGGTCGATGCGGGCCGAGCAGGGGTGGTGGACGACCGCCGGATCGCCGATCGGGCGCGCGCCCCAGTCCTCCTCGGCGAGCAGGCCGTAGAGCGAGGTGAGGCGGAGGCCGGGCACCTCGAGCGAGTCGAGCTGCACCGTGCAGTTGCCGCACGCCGTGATGATCTCGCGGGTGCCGTGATCGGCGAGCAGGCGCCGCGTGCGCTCGCGCCCGCGCTCGGCGGCCCCCGGCGAGGCGAACTTCTCGAGCGGCATGCCGCAGCAGTCCGACCAGAGGCTCACGCTCGGGTCGCGCGCGCGCAGCCACTCGAACGCCCGCATCACGAGCTCCGGGTCGGCGGCGGTCAGCGAGCAGCCGGGGTAGAAGACGCGCCCCGATCCGCGGCCGAAGGTGAACGGGCGCGAGACGCGCAGGCGGTACTCGAGGTCGGTCACCCACGCGCCGAGGCGCTCGCCGATCGATCGCGCGAGGGCGCCGAAGCGCCCGCGGACAGGCGGGCGCGTCGGGGCGCGCGTCGCGAGGGGGCTCGCCTGGGCCGGTGTCGTGGGCTGCATCGAGGGGGCTCGCGACCGAAGAGCCAGCAGCGGCGGGAAGGGTTCGATCGGCGGGCGCGGCGCGCTCGCGAACGGCTCGGGTGCTGCCGGCCAGGAAGAGCCGCCGTGGCCGGGCCTCGCGTTCCCACGCGGCGCGCGCCGATCGCGCAAAGAAGGGGTAGCATGCGCCGCCATGAGAACCCTCCGTGTCCTCGCGCTCGCGGCCGCGCTCGCGAGCGCCGGCTGCTCGGTCGCGGGCGAAGACACCTTCGGCGCGCGCGGCGGCGCGACCACGGTCGACGCGGGATCGGACGGCGGCGCGACAGGCGACGCCGGCGCGGGCGGCGGCGGCGGCGGCGGCGGCGGCGGTACGGGTGGGTCGGGCGGATCGGGCCCCACGCCCGATCCGACCTGCGGCTGCGCCGACGGCTTTCGCGAGGCCTTCCTCGACCGCGCCGCGCAGCCGAACCTCGCCGGCTGCGCGGGCGCCTTCAACGTGCCTGGCGTCACGACGGCCGAGTCGCTGGCGCCCGCGTGCGGCCGCGAGGCCGGCGACGACGGCCTGAATCGGTCCGGCACCGGCTGCTCGGTCGAGGACCTCTGCTCGGCCGGCTGGCACGTCTGCAAGACGGCCGGCGAGGTCGGCGCCCGCTCGACCACCGGCGGCTGCGAGAGCCCGGACCCGGCCTCGACGGCCTTCTGGCTCACCCGTCAGGCCGAGGACCCGGCGGGCGAGTGCGCGCCGCCCGTCGTCACGAACAACCTCACGGGCTGCGGCAACTTCGGCCAGGCCCCGGTCGCGTCGTGCACGCCGCTGCTGCGCGTCCTCTCGGTCGCCGACTGCGTCCCGTCGGCCGCCTGGTACTGCGGCAACGGCGCCGAGGACGACCAGCGCGAGGCCGCGATCGTGACCAAGACCGGCCAGGCCGAGGGCGGCGTCCTCTGCTGTCGCGACTGAGCCGGCCCCGGCGTCCAGCGGGGCGTCGATCGGCCGCCTCGCGACGCCTGCGCTGACGAAAAAGTCCTGCTTTCGCGCGTCGTTACACATCAGTGCAACGATTTACAAGTCGGTGACAACTCGGGGGGAGGCGGGTGTTACGCCACCGGGAGCACAGGGGACTCGCGCTCACGGAGGCGCGCATCGATGCTCCACCTCGCCCTCGTCATCTCGTACTTCACCGTCCTCGCCGGCCTGTCGATGTTCGGCCTGCACCGCCTGCACCTCGTCGTCCTCTGCTGGCGCCACCGGCAGAAGATCGCCGCCGTGCGCGACGTGCGGCCGATGACCGAGGACGAGCTGCCGGTCGTCACCATTCAGCTGCCGCTCTTCAACGAGGCGACCGTCACGCCGCGCCTCATCGAGGCGGTCGCGAAGATGGACTACCCGGCCGACAAGCTCGAGATCCAGGTCCTCGACGACTCGACGGACGAGACCCAGGCCATCGCGCGCGCCTGCGTCGAGGGCCTCCGCGAGCGGGGCATCGACGCTGTCTACATCCACCGCGTCGACCGCACCGGCTACAAGGCCGGCGCCCTCGACAACGGCCTGAAGACGGCCAAGGGCGCGCTCGTCGCGATCTTCGACGCGGACTTCATCCCGCAGCCCGACTTCCTCCGCAGCATCGTCGCGCACTTCGGGGACCCGAAGGTCGCCGTCGTGCAGACGCGCTGGGGCCACCTGAACCGCGACCACTCGCTGCTCACGCAGGTCCAGGCCCTCATGCTCGACGGCCACCACCTCGTCGAAAACCGCGCCCGCTACGGCGCCGGCTTCCTCTTCAACTTCTCCGGCACCGGCGGCATGTGGCGCGTCGCGGCGATCGCCGACGCCGGCGGCTGGGAGCACGACACGCTGACGGAGGACCTCGATCTCTCCTACCGCGCGCAGCTCAAGGGCTGGAAGTTCGTCTACCGCGAGGACGTCGTCTCGCCGTCGGAGCTGCCGGAGTTCGTCTCGGCCGTGCGCGCCCAGCAGTACCGCTGGGCCAAGGGCACCGTGCAGACGGCGCGCAAGCTCCTCGGGCGCGTGCTCTCGGCGGACCTCACGTTCAGCCAGCGCGCCGAGGCGTTCTTCCACATGACGCCGCACTTCGCGTACCCGCTGCTCGTCTCGCTCAGCGTGCTGCTCCTGCCGGCGCTCGTGCTCATGCCCGCGACCAACGCGTTCATGATGCTCATCGTCGACCTGCCGCTTTGCGTGGCGACCACCGGCTCGCTCGCGGCCTTCTACATGCTCGCCGAGTCCGCCCAGGGCCGCCCGCGCCGCGGCGCCCTCGCCCGCCTGCCGATGCTGATCGCGCTCGGCACCGGCCTCGCCCCGCACCTCACCCGCGCCGTGTGGGACGGCATGAACGGCATGGCCGGCGAGTTCGTTCGCACCCCGAAGCAGGGCGTGAACGCGGACCGCTACCGCGCCAAGACCTCGCTGCCGCTGCTCGAGACGGGCCTCGCGGTCATCTCGTTCGGCTCGTTCGTCGCGTCGATCCAGACGGGCCACTGGTTCGCCACGCCGTTCGCCGCGCTCTTCACCATCGGCTACGGCTACGTCGCCCTCCTCGTCGCGCACGAGCAGGCCAACCGCCGCCGCGACCAGAGCCTGTCGTCGCTGCCGCCGAGCAAGGCGAGCGAGCCGCCGGCCGCGCTCTCGCCCGCCGACGACGTCATCGCCGCCGAGTAAGCCCGGTCCCTCGCGGCTCCCGAACCCCTCGCGCCACGCCGGCGCGGGGGGTTCGTGTTTTGTGGGCCGGGTGCCGCCGCGCCGCAGCCGTGCGTGCGGGGGGGGCGAGGCCCTCGCTCGGCGACCGGGGCTGGATCCTCGGCCGATCGGCATGGCCGGGGCGGCTCGCGTCGCGGGGACGGCGCCGATCGGCGTCCCGACGGCTCGCCGGGCGAGCCCCACCGTGCCTGGCCCGCCTCCCGACGCCGTCGACGGCGCGCAATTCGCCGCGCCTGGAGGCGCCCCGCGGCCCCTGCGCCGACGGTTTCTCCCGACCCCCTGGACTGTCTCGGGCGACGCTGGCATCCTCCGCGGACGGTCGCGGGGAAGGACGTATGACGAAGGCGGAAATCGTTCAGGCGGTCTACTCGCAGCTCGGCGGCTTCTCGAAGAAGGAGAGCGCCGATCTGGTCGATCTCGTCTTCGAGACGATGAAGGAGACGCTCGGTCGCGGGGAGAAGATCAAGATCTCGGGCTTCGGCAACTTCGTGCTGCGCGACAAGCGCCAGCGCCAGGGCCGAAACCCGCAGACCGGCGACCCGATCGTGATCACCGAGCGCCGCGTGCTCAACTTCAAGGCGAGCCAGATCCTGAAGCACGCGCTCAACCCGCGCGACGCCGAGGCTTCGGCCGAGGGCGCGCTCGTCCGCGAGTGAGATCACGCGGTTGAGCTCCAGTCAGCTGCCGCACAAGCTGTTCTTCCGCATCGGCGAGGTCGCGCGCATCGTCGACGTGGAGCCGCACGTGCTCCGCTACTGGGAGACCGAGTTCCGGTCGATCCGGCCCAAGAAGTCGAGCAAGGGCCAGCGCGTCTACTCGCGCAAGGACATCGAGACGCTGCTCAAGGTGCGCGACCTGCTCTACGCGCACCGGTTCACGATCGAGGGCGCGCGCAAGCGCCTGCGCGAGGGCGGGGTCGAGCCGGTCGAGGCCGCGCCCGCGCAGGAGGACCGCGGCGACGTGCGCGTCGCGCGCGAGGAGCTCCTGCAGATCCGCGGCGAGATCGTCGCCTTCCTCGACGAGCTCCGCTAGGCGCGCGACGCCGCGTCCACCGCGCCGTTCGCATGGCCGAAGCGCGCATCGATCTCGGCGGGGGCGCGGCGCTCCGCTTCGCCGTCCCCGACGGCGCGCGCGAGGAGGCGATCGACGCGCTGCCCGCGTTCGACGTGTCGACGGTGCCCGGCGCGCTCGTCGTCGCCCGGCGTGGGCTCTCGGACGGCCCGGTCACGCTGCGCGTCGCGTGCGCGCAGGCCCCGTCGCGCGGCTACGCGCCGGGCGTGGAGGACCTCGTGATCGGGCGCGCGTCGGTGCTGGCGAAGGCCGCGGTGCCCGGGCTCGACCGCTGGGACGATCGGCCGGCCGCGTGGGTGGGCGACGCGTACGAGCAGCGGATCGAGGGGCGCGTCGTCGGGCCGACGGGGGTCGTCGCGGCGCGCGCGCGGCACGTCTTCGGCTTCGTCGGTGAGGCGCGCGACGCGGTGGCGTGCTCGCTCGTGTGCGCCGAGCCCGAGGGGGCCGCGCGCTGCGACGCGATCGTCGGCGGCGCCGTCGTCGAGGGCTTCGTCGCCCCACCGCCGCCGAGCCTCGTCGTGCGCGCGGCGCTGCTCGCGGCCGACCACCCGCGCGGCGCCGGACTCGCCGCCGCGGCGCTCGCGATCGGGCTCATCGCGCGGATCCTCGCGCGGAGGCCGCGTCCGCAGCCCTGATCGAGCGTTCACTGGCACATTGTGCAGGGCCACACCGCGGATCGCGCCGGGGCGGGGAGCCTCAAGTTCTCGGCGAGCGGTCCGTCCTGACCGGTAGTCCGGCAATGCGCCGTGCGGTGGGTGGGGTTCGCGGAGGGATACGCCATGATCCGAGTCGACAGCGCGGTTGCTGGTCTCGCGGACGGCAAGGCAACAAAAGCGGTCGAGCCGGCGGGCTCGAAGGCGGTGGTCCCCCCGCGGGCGCGTGAGGCCGCCGCGGAGTCGGCCGATGTCGAGGTGCGCGTCCCCCTCCGCAACCGGGCGCAGCGCGACGACCTGCGGCGGCTCGGGCAGCAGGGGGCCGCCGTCGCGGCGGCCGACGTCGCCGCGCAGGGGCTCGCCGAGCAACGGCAGGCGCTGATCCAGATGCGCACCGTGGCCGCGGAGGCGCATACGGCCGACTTCCGGCCGCTGTTCCCCCAGCCGAAGGACCTCGGGTTGCGGTTCGCGGCGCTCGCGCGCAAGCTCGACGACACCGCCCAGCAGACCCGGTTCGGCGGGCAGAGCCTCCTCGACGGCACCCAGAAGCGGCTCGAGGTCGCGCTCGACGCGACGACGTCGGCGTCGGCCCCGCTCACGGCCACCACGAGCAAGGCGCTCGGCTTCTCCGCGAGCCTCGTTTCGCCCGAGGACGCCAGGGCGGCCGTGCTGCGCATCGACGACGTCCTCACGAGGCTGGGCGACGACCGGGGCAAGCTGTCCCAGTTCCGTGACACGGTGGCCGCGAAGGCCGACGCGACGAGGGCGGCGCGCTTGCAGAGCGGGTCGATCCGGGGCGGCGACGACGCGCTGTCGCTCGTGCACGACGTCACCCGGAAGCTCCGGCAGGACTCGGGCGCCGGGGTGTCGGTCGGCGCGCAGATGCTCTCGCAGGCGCAGCTTCCTCAGAACGCGCTGGCGTTGCTGCGCTGACGTCGTCGCCTCGCGCGGCGCCCACGGGGCGCTCGGGGGGACGCCGCTCGCGACCCACGGTCCGCGCGGGATCGGCCCGCTACGGGGCGATTCGGTAGCGGACGATCACGACCCCGGACCCGCCGGGCGCATCGGCCCCGCCGACGCCCACGGCCCCGCCGCCCCCGAGGCCGCCCTGGCCGTCGTCCGTCTCGCCGCGGCCGCCGCCGCCCCCGGCGCGCGTCTCGATCACGCCCGTCAGGTCCGAGGCGATTGCGGGCCCGCCCGCCCCGCCGATCGCGTGGTTGGAGGCGCCCCCGTCGCCCGCGCCCTTCGCGCCGGGACCCGCGGCCCCGCCCCCGCCCCCGCCGCGGATCATGGTGATCCGAGTGTGGGGGACCTCGCCCCGCCGCGATAGCGCGGGGCCGGTCGGTCAGGGAGCTGCCGGGGGCGAAGCGGGCGCGTCGTCGGCCACCTGCGCGCCGATCCGATCGCGGCGCCGCAGGTAGATCGTCGGCAGGATGAGCAGCGTGAGCAGCGTCGCGGTGGCGAGCCCGCCCATCACGACGGTCGCGAGCGGGCGCTGCACCTCGGCGCCCGTGCCGGTCGCGACGGCCATCGGCAGGAAGCCGAGCGAGGCGACCACGGCCGTCGTGAGCACGGGGCGGAGCCGCTCGTGGGCGCCGTCGCGCGCGGCCTCGGGGCCGGCGAGGCCGCGGTCCTCGAGCCGTCGGATGGCCGAGAGGAGCACGACGCCGTTCAGCGTGGCGACGCCGAAGAGCGCGATGAAGCCGACGGCGGCCGAGATGGAGAAGGTGAGGCCCCGCATCGCGAGCCCGATGACCCCGCCGCTCGCGGCGACGGGCACGTTGAGGAGGATGAGCAGCGCGGGGCGAATGCTGCCGAAGGTGAGGTAGAGCAGCACGAAGATCACGAGCAACGTCACCGGGACGATGATCGCGAGCCGCGTCGCGGCGCGGACGAGGTTCTCGTACTGGCCGGTTATCTTCACGAAATAGCCCTTGGGCATCGCGATCTTCGCGAGCTTGCCCTCGAGCTCGCCCACGAAGGACCCGAGATCGCGGCCGCGCACGTTGCCCTCGACCATGATGCGGCGCCGGCCCTGCTCGCGGCTGAGCTGCGCGGGCGCGTCCTCGTGCGAGATGCGCGCGATCTCGCCGAGCCGCACGGTCTTGCCGCCGGGGAAGACGAGCTCGGTGCGCGCGAGCGCCTCGGCGTCGGACGCCGGCGGCACGTCGAAGCGGACGGCGATGTCGAAGCGGCGCTCGCCCTCGACGAGCTGGCCGGCCTTGCGGCCCGCGCGGAGCGCCTCGATGGCGGCGCGGAAGTCCTCGGTGCGCACCCCGAGGCGGCCCATCTCGGAGGCGATCGGGCGGATCGTCGCGAGCGGGAGGCCCTCGCTCGGCTCGATGCGCACGTCGGCCGCGCCCTTGGTGGATCCGAGCGTCTGCGCGACCTCGGACGCGAGGCGCTTGAGGGTCGCGTGGTCGTCGCCGAAGACCTTGATGCCGACGTCGCTGCGCATGCCGCCGAGAAGCTCCTGCTGCCTCATCTCGATCGGCTGCGTGAACGCGAAGACGGTGCCGGGGAGGGATTTGCGCAGCGCCTCCTCGAAGAAGCCCACGAGCGCCTCGCGGTCGTGCGCGGTCTTCCACTCCTTGCGCGGCTTGAGCAGCACGAAGACGTCGCTCTGCTCGATGCCCATGACGTCGGTCGCGACGTCGGGGCTGCCCGTCCGCGAGACGACGCGCGTGACCTCGGGGAAGGCGCCGAGCGTGCGCTCGATCTCCAGCGTGCCGCGGATCGCCTCGGTCAGCGAGACGCTCGGCGGGCGCGTGACCTGCACGACGATGTCGCCCTCCTCGAGGCGCGGGATGAAGTCGGCGCCGCGCGTGGTCGCCGCCCCGACGCCCGCGGCCACGAGCACGAGCGCGAGGCCGACGGCGAGGCGCGGTCGGCGCAGGAAGAGATCGAGCGAGGGCTCGTAGACCTTGCGGGTCATGCGGATGATCCACGGGTCTTGCTCGTGGATCGTGCGCAGCACGACGCTCGCGAACGCGGGCACGAACGTGAACGAGAGGACGAGCGCGGTGCCGAGCGCGAAGAGGACGGTCCACGCCATCGGCCGGAACATCTTGCCCTCGACGCCCTCGAGCAAAAGCACGGGCACGTAGACGACGCCGATGATGAACACGCCGAACGCGATCGGCTTACCGTAGGCGACGGCCTCGATGGCGAGCGCCTCCTTCGATTTGATCTTGTTCATCGCCATCGCGGCGAGCGCGCCCTCGACGACCACGACCGCGCCGTCGACGACGAGGCCGAAGTCGATCGCGCCGAGGCTCATCAGGTTGCCGGTCTGTCCGGTCGCGTACATGAGCGCGAAGGCGCCGAGCATCGAGAGCGGGATGACCGTCGCGACGACGAGGCCCGCGCCGAAGTCCCCGAGGAAGACGAGCAAGACGAGGACGACCACGATGCCGCCTTCGACGAGCGATCGGGTCACGGTGCCGAGCACCCGGTCGACGAACGCCGTGCGGTCGTAGAACGGCTCGATGGCGACGCCCTCGGGGAGGCGCTTCTGGATCTCGTCGATGCGCACCTTCACGCGGCTGACGACGTCGTGGGCGTTGCCGCCGGCGATCATCTGCACCATCGCGTAGAGCGTCTCGCCCTTGCCGTCGGCGGTGGCCGCGGCCACGCGCAGCGCCGCGCCCTCGCGCACGGTGGCGACGTCCTTCAGCAGCACGGGCACGCCGCCGGGGCGGGTGCCGACGACCTGGTTCGCGATCTCGTCGACCGCGCGGAAGCGGCCGTCGACCCGCAGGAGCACCTGCTCGTCGCCGCGCTCGATCGCGCCTCCGCCTGCGTTCTGGCCGGCGCCGAGCAGCGCCTGCTCGACCTCGAGCTGGCCGACGCCGGTCGCGCGGAGGTCCGCGAGGCGCAGCCGCACCTCGACCTGCCGCTCCTCGCCGCCCCACGCGTTCACCTCGACGACGCCGGGCACCGATCGCAGCGTGTAGGCGATCTCCCAGTCGAGCAGCGTGCGCAGCTCGCGCGGGGAGTGGCCCGGCCAGCGCATCGTGAAGTGATAGACCTCGCCCAGGCCGGTCGACATCGGGCCCATCTCGGGCCGCTGGGCCGACGCGGGCACGGCCTCGCGCGCGGCCGGCAGGCGCTGGGCGACGAGCTCGCGCGCGGAGGCGAGGTCGACGTCGTCGCGGAACACGATCGTCACGGCCGAGACGGCGGTGCGCGAGACCGATCGCACGATCTCGGTGCCGGGCATGCCCATCAAGGCGAGCTCGACCGGGCGCGTGACGAGCGACTCGACCTCGAGCGGCGACAGGCCCGGGGCGCTCGTGAGCACCTGGACCTGCACGTTCGTGATGTCGGGGACGGCGTCGACCGGCAGGTTGCGCAGGCCGCGGACGCCGAGGCCGACGAGCAGCAGCGACGCGAGGAACACGAGCAGGCGGTTGTCGAGCGCCCAGGTGACGATCTTGCCGATCATCGGGCTACTCGAGCTCGGAGCGGAGCAGCTCGCCCTTGAGCAGGAGCGCGCCCGAGGTCGCGACGCGCTCGCCGGGCTCGACCCCGGCCTCGACGATCACCGACGCCCCCGCGGTCGGGCCGGGGCGCACCGCGCGCGGCTCGAAGGATCCCGGCTGTTTGCCGGCGACGAACACCGTGGGGACGCCCTTGAGGTCGACGAGCGCCTCGGCGGGGACCAGCACGACCGGCCCCTGCTCCACGCCGGGGCGCGCGCCGGGGCCGACGGTCACGACCACGTCGACGTAGCCGCCCGGCACGAGCCAGCCGCAGCCCGCGGCGGGGCGGACGCGCAGCGGCGTCGTGCGCGTGGCCTCGTCGACCACCCCGAACGTGGCCTCCACGGTGGCCTCGCACCGATCCTTCACGGCGTCGCCGCGCGCGGCGCGCGGGCGTACGACCACGGCGGCGCCCTCCTTCACGGCGGCGCCGGCCGTCTCGGGCAGGCGCGCGCGCACGAGGAGCCGATCGGGTGCGACCACGCGGAAGAGCGCGAGGTCGGGCGACACCGCGCCGCCGAGCACCGCGATCCGCCGCACGACCACGCCGTCGATCGGCGATCGCACCGCGATGCGCACGGTCACCGGCGAGGTGCCCGCGTCGGGGCCGGATGCGTCGCCGGGCTCCCCGCCGCCCATGTTCGCGAGCAGCGTGCGCGCCGCGACCAGGTCCGCGCGCGCGGCCTGCTCCTCGGCGCGCGCCTCGTCGACCGCGTTCTGGCTCGTCGCGGCTTGCGCCTGCAGCTCGACCTGGCGGCCCAGCTTGCGCGCGGCGACGAGCGCGCGCCCGCGGCTGCGCAGCAGATCGGCCGTGGCGCGGCCGACCTCGGGCGCGTCGATGCGCGCGAGCACCTGGCCCTTCTTCACGCGGGCGCCCTCGGTGATTTCGAGCGTCGCGACGCGGCCCGACACGAGCGCGCCGACCTCGGCCTCGCCGTCCTCGGCGGGCGCGACGTCGCCGGGCAACACGAGCTCGGTGCCGGGGCTTCGCCGCTCGGCCGTGCCGAGCTGGATGCGGCCTTGCTCGACGAGCGCCGGCTCGACCTTCACGAGCGCGCGCGGGCCCGGGGGCGCCGCGGACGCGGATGCGGCGGGCGCGACCGCCGCCTCGGCCTTCGCGGCCGAGGCCTGATCGCACGCGGACAGGGGGAACGCTGCGATGAGCAGCGCGACGTGGTGACCTGCGAGCTTCACGGCGTACCTCCAGCCAGAACCCCTGTCGCGCGCTCGAGCCGAACGTCGGCGCGCTGCACGTCCGACGCCGCGCGCGCGAGCTGCTCCTGCGTGGTGAGCAGCCGCTGCCTTGCGTAGAGCACCGTCGTCGCCTCGCGCGTCCCGGCGTCGAGCTGCGCGCGGGCGATGCGCAGCGCCTCCTTCATCGGCTCGATCGCGCCCGTGCGGATCGCGTCGCGGACCTCGCGGGCGTGCTCGCGCTCGTGCAGCGCCGCGCGGACGTCGCGCGCGAGCTCGGCCTTGGCGACCTCGAGCTCGGCGCGCGCCACGTCGGCGCTGGCGCGGTGCCGGGCCGTGTCGAAGCGCCCCGGGCTCGAGAACGGCAGCGGCACGCCGACCAGGCCGGTGATGACCTGATCGCCCGTGCCCTCGCGCACGTAGGCGACGCCGACGCCGACGACCGGCGCGAGCGTCGCGGCCGTGAGGCGGGTCTCGTCGCGCGCGAGGTCGGCCCGCGCGCGCGCGGCCTCGACCGCCGGGTGCCCGCGCTCGGCGGCGCGCAGCGCGGCGGCCTCGTCGGGCGCGCGATCGTCGGAGGCGTAGAGGTCCCCCGCCGCCTCGATCGGCTCGCCGGGCGGCAGCCCCGCCGCGAAGCGCAGCTCGAGCCGCGCCTCGAAGAGCATCCCTTCGGCGTCGAGCACGCCCGCGCGCGCGGCCCCGAGCTCGCCGAGCGCCATCGCGAGCTCGCTCGGCTCGCCGACGCCGGACTTCACGCGCGCCCGGACGGCGCCGAGGATGCCCTCGACCTGCTCGATGCCCGCGGCGCGGATGCGCACGAGCTCCTCGGCCTCGGCCATCGTGATCCACGCCAGGGCGGCCCGCGCCGCGGCGTCGAGGCGTGCGCGGCCCACGTCGACGTCGACGAGGCGACCGAGCGCGCGGGCGACGTCCTTGCGCGCACCGCGCACGGACGCGACGTGGATGTCCTGCATCACGGCCGCGCCGATCTCGACCCCGCTTCCGACCGCCGCGTGGCGGGCGCCGGCCGTCACGGTCGCGCGCGGCAGCAGGGTGAAGATCGCGTCGGCCGCGATCTTGGTCTCGGCCACTCCGGCGCGCGGGGCGCGGGCGACGAGGACGGCCGTGCCCCGCTCCGCGCCGAGGGCCGCGGCGTCGCGCCGGGTGAGGCGCTGCGGGGCATGCGCGTGCTCGTCCGCGACGCGGTGCGCCTCGGGGATCGTCGACGGGGGAGGCGAGGGGGCCGCCGGCTGCCCGTCCGCGCGCGCCGGGGCCGCGCCGAGCCCGACGAGGCAGAGGCCCGTGGCGAGCGCCGCGTGGGCGAAGGGACGTCTCGCAGGCCCCGGAGGGCGGATCTCGCGCATCGGCGTGCTTATAGGGGCAGACCGCCCCGGGCGCAGTCCGACAAATGTCGGAGTGGCTGCCGGGGCCGCGCCGGTACCCTGGGACCGACCTCCATGCCGCCCCCTGCCCGTGCCGGCGACCTGTCGGCGAGCCGCCTCCGCCTTCGCGGCCGCGTCGCGATCGGCGTGCTCGCCGGGATCGGCTACGCCGGCCTCGACCAGCTGCTCGACGCCACGCACTCGCGGTCGGCCACGCTCCTCGTGGTCGTGGCCCTGCACCAGGTCGTCGACCTCGTGCTGCCGGTCGCCGCCGGCGCCTTGCTCGGCCTCGCCAGTCATTACCTCGACATCCGGGGCGAGCTCGCCTCGGCCGAGGCGCGCCGCGCCGACGAGCTCCGCGTGCGGCTCGGCAAGGTGGAGCGCGACCAGGCCGTGTGGGTCGTCGCCGCCTCCATGCTGCACGAGGTGCGCACGCCGCTCCACGCGCTCGGCCTGCTGATCGACGAGATCGCCGCCTTGCCTCCCGAGGCCGAGGCCGATCGGGCCCTGCTCGGCGAACGCGCGCGCGCGCAGATCGACCGGCTGCTCGACCACGTCGGCGCCCTCAAGCAGCTCCCCGGCGCGGCCAAGCCCGACCTGCCCGGCGTCGACCTCGCCCAGGTCGTCGCGCGCTTCGCGAGCGCGCTCGGCCCGGTCGCGCGCGAGTCCGGCATCGCGATCGAGGTGCGCGGCGTCGAGGGCGAGGTCCGCGCGCGCGGCAACCCGGCCTACGTCGAGATCATCCTCGAGAACGTCGTCGGCAACGCGCTCGAGGCGCTGCGCGATCGCGGCGGTCCCGGTCGCATCGAGGTCGAGGTGGGCCGCGCGCCCGGACGCGCCCTCGTCCGCGTTCGCGACGACGGCCCCGGCATCGAGGCGTCGGTCGGCGCCGCCGTCTTCGAGCCGCTCCGGACCACCAAGTCGCGCGGCCTCGGCATCGGCCTCTCCATCGCGCGCGCCCTCTCCCGCGCCATGAAGGGCGATCTCGTCCTCGAGGACGGCCCCGGCACGACCTTCCGCCTCGAGCTCGAGGCCGAGCCCCGATGACCGCGCCCCGCCGCCTGCTGCTCGTCGAGGACGACCCCGACGCCCGCGCCTCGCTCGAGCGCGCCCTCGTGCGCGCGGGCTACGAGTGCCTGACGGCCGCGAGCGTCGCCGAGGCGCTCGCGCGCGCCGCCGGCGTCCCGTTCCTCGACGTCGTCGTGAGCGACATCGTGCTCGGCGACGACGACCGAGGCGGCGTGCGGCTCGTGCCCGCGCTCCGCGCCTCCGGAGTGCGCGCGCCCGTCGTGCTCATCACGGCGTTCGCCGACCTCGACGGCGTGAAGCAGGCCCTCAACGAGGGCGCCTCGTTCCTGCTCGAGAAGCCCTTTCGCGCCCACGAGCTCCTCGAGGTGATCCGCCGCGTCCTCGGCGAGCCGCGCGACATCGGCTACCTCGTCGACAGCGCGCTCGCGAAGGCCGGCCTCACGGACAAGGAGCAGGCCGTCGCGCGCCTGATCCTGAAGGGCCTGACCAGCGTCGAGATCGCCGAGCTCGAGGGCAACAGCGAGAAGACCGTCCGCCAGCACGTCACCCAGATCTACGCCAAATGCGGGGTGGCGAGCCGCGCGGAGCTCTTCCACTTCGTGTTCCCCTGGTGAGGGGAGCGACGTCGCGCCGCGGTCAGCGCCGCGGCACGCCGAAGAAGCAGGTGCCCTTGCCCGCCGGCGGGTAGTCGTACGTCCGGTACTCCCAGCGGAAGCGGTCCCCGAGCGGAGCGACCATCGCGAAGAGCTCGTCCTCGCTGTAGACGCGCAGCGTGCTCACGAAGCCGTCCCAGGCCGACGCGGCCACCGCGATGGGGCTCGCCCAGGTGAAGATCGCCTTCGCCACGCGATCGCGCGGCGAGAGGATCGGCCCGAGCGCGAGCGCCGGTAGGCCGTAGGGCGCGAAGTTCAGGAACTGGAGCGGGTTGCGCTCGAAGCCCTCGGAGAGGAACACGCCCTCCGACCCCTCCACCGCGTCGGCGAGGATGGCGCGCGCGATCTCGGGCGGAAAATGGTGAAATGCGTTGATGATGGCGCGCGCGCGCCCGCGGCCGAGCTCGGGCGCGATCCGCGTCGCGTCGACCGGGCCCGGCTCGAACGCGATCACGTCCGGATGCGCGGCGCGCGCGACCTCCCACAGCTCGATCCGCGGGTAGAGGTCGCTCAGGATGAAGCGCGGCGGATGCTGCCCGGCGCGCTTCATCTCCTCGGCCAGGATCTCGGCCGGGCCGCCCGCGCCCGCGCAGAGGTCGAGCACCTCCGTCGCGCCCGACGCCTCGAGGAACTCCCGGAACGGCCCGACCAGCCCGTGCAGGATGCCGCCCCACGCGAGCGTGCGCGACAGCGCCTCGATGATCGCGTCGCGCAGCGCCGCGGGCACCCAGGCCTGGTCGTTGAACTCGAACAGCTGCACGCGCGGGAGGGTCAAGGTCGCAGCCTCACTACCGTGGCTCCCATCCCCCGATCGGGGGGCAAGGGCGTGCCCGATCAGAACGGGATGTCGTCGTCGCTGCCGCCGCCGTAGCCGCCGCCGCTGTCGAAGTCGTCGACCGGCGCGGCCGGCTCGGGCTTGGGCGCCGGACCGCCGGCCGGGCGTCCGCCACCGCTGGGGCCGCCGCCGCCGCCGCGCGGCGCGTACC
>CAIVJW010000238.1 GCA_903906315.1 uncultured delta proteobacterium
GGGCGCGTCCGCGGCCGGGGCGCCGGCGAAGCCGATCGCGGGCGGCGGCGGCGCGATCGGCTGCGCGGGCGCGTGGACGGGGCGCGCCCGGGTCGTGTGGCCGATGGCCTCAGCGGCGCGCACGGCCTCGAGGCGGGCGGCGATCTCGCCGATCGGCCCGGCGACGAGCAGGCGTCCGCGCTCGAGGATGCCGACCGAGGAGCAGACGTCCGAGAGCTCCGTGAGGATGTGCGAGGAGAGGAAGATGGTCTTGCCGAGCCCCTTCAGCTCGAGCAACAGATCGCGGATCTCGATGCGCGCGCGCGGGTCGAGGTCGCTCGCGGGCTCGTCGAGGATGAGCACCTTCGGGTCGTGCAGGAGGATGCGCGCGAGCTGCAGGCGCTGCTTCATCCCCTTGGACATCGTCGCGACGAGCTTGCCTTCGAGCCGGGTCAGGTCCGTCAGCTCGAGCACCGCGTCGACGACGGAGAGCGACTCGACGTGGAACGCGTCGGCGAAGAACTCGAGGTACTCGCGCACCGTGATGCGGTCGTACACGCCCGCGTGGTCGGGCATGTAGCCGATGCGGCGGCGCACCTCCTCGGGGTCGATCGTGACGTCGATGCCGTCGATCTCGATGCGGCCGGCCATGGGCTCGAGCAGCGTCGCCATCGCGCGGATCGTGGTGGTCTTGCCGGCGCCGTTCGGGCCGATGAAGCCGAAGATCTCGCCCGGGCCCACGTCGAACGAGACGTCGCGCACGACGTCGACCGCGCCGAAGCGGTGCCAGAGGTGGCGGACGCGGATCGTCGGAGCGGGCGCGAGATCGGCCGCCGGGGCGGCGTCGAGGGGCGTCGCGAGGTCGGGCGTCGCGTTGATCACGGCTTGCCTCCCCAGCCGACGACGCGCACGAGGAGCCGATCGCTCTCGAGCTTGAGGCCGGCGTCGGAGAGCCGCCCCTCGCCGCCGTCGAGCTGGGCGAGCAGCACCGGGACGTCGTCGGGGAACCAGTCGACGACCTCGCCCGCGCTCGACTCGATCGCCCACCAGGAGTCCGCGAGCCCGGGCGCGTCGTCGCCGACGACGCCGAGGAGCATCTGCGCGCCGAGGTGGTGGACGGCGACCGCGCCCGCGTACGAAGGTGCGGCGATCGCGGCCTCCCACGATCGCCCGGCCGGCGTCGACGAGACGGCGCGCCCCGCGGTCGAGCTCACGCGCTCGCCGTCGCGGATCCGCGCGAAGTACGTGGCGCCTGCGCCCGGCAGCACGAGCAAGCCCGCGCGCAGGCTCTTGCCGCTGCGGTTGACGACCACGGCCTCGCCGGAGGCCGCTCCGGGGGCGATCGTGATGCCCGCGCCGAGGTCGCCGACGCCGTCCTCGCGCACGACGACCGTCTGCCAGGGCAAGGCGACGACGCCGACGAGGCGCGCGCCGTCGCGATCGACGACGAGGTGGTCGCGGCGGTCGCCCGGGTCGTCGACGTTCGCGGTGCCGAGCACGCTCGAGGCGTCGGTCGTGCGCACCGTGAGGCCCTTGCCGCGGGGCGTGAAGAACCCGCGCCACCGTCGCGCCGCGCCCTGGGTCACGCCCGCGCCCGCCTCGATGAGCGTGAGGTGGCGGGCACGACCGCGGACGCCCCTCGCGCCGACGCCGATCGCCACGATCAGCGCGAAGGCGATCGCCGCGAAGATCGGCAGCCACCGCAGCGCGGCGAGCGGCTTGCCGCGACGGGACGCGACCGAGAAGCTCACCGGCCCCGCGATGACCGCGTAGCCGCAGAGCAGGAGCGCGGCCGCGCCGATCGCCCAGCGCGAGCTCTCGTTCGGATCGAGCTGCTTGCGGACGCGCGCGGCGTCGGGCTCGGTGTTGTCGCTGCCGCGGTAGACGAGCGTGCTGCGCCGGTCCTCGGCGCGCCGCACGAGGTCGACGACGCGCGCCTGGGCCCACGGATCGTCGACGCCCGGGGCGGCCGTCGGATCGAACGCGAGCAGGTGGACCTCGCCGAGCCCGTACGCCGCCGAGGCGCCGTACAAGCTCGGCTTCAGGTTCCCCCCCGCGTAGCCCGCGAGCGCCTTGCCGAGCGCGATCGACGGCACGCGCGCGGGCTCGATCGTCTTGACCCCACCGGGCGATCCCGGAGGAGGGGCCGGCAGCACCAGCTCGCGCATCGTAGCGGGCGCGACGGCGCCCGCCGTGGGCTCGCCGCCGCACAGCGAGACGACCGTCGGGTGCCGCAGATCCTCGGGGCGCGCGACGATGACCGCGAGCGTCCCGCCCCCGATCACGTACCCGGCGAGCGCGTCGAGCTCGGGGCCGACCAGGTGCGCGAGCTTGTCGCTGCGCATCACGACGGCCGTCGCGCCCGACCAGAGCGGCGCGCGATCCGGCAGGACGGGATCGCCCGTCGCCGGATCGAAGCGCGGGGATCCGACGACGAGCTGCGGCGGCGGCCCGTAGCCGGCCGAGGGAGACCCCGCCGCGGGGCCCGCGGCGATCAGGGCCTCGTGCACCGTCACGCGCAGGCGCGACGGCTCGCTCACGTCCACCAGCAGCGGGCTCGTCACGCCGCCGCGCCCGTGGCTCGGCAGGCTGAGGTTCGCGACCTCGCCGCCGGCGTCGTCGTCGACGCGGACGCGGACGTCCGACGCCATCGTCAAGTGCGCCGGCATGCGCACGACGACCGACGCGCCGGCCGCGACCGTGTACGGCGCGGTGGTGGCGAACGGTGCGGCGTCGCCCCAGCCGGCGACCGTCACCTCGATGTGCCCGCGCGCGGGCTTCGCGCCGCCGTTCTGCAGGCGGACGACGATCTCGTTCCAGCCCGGCGCGAGCGGCGTGCCCGCGCCGAACACGGGCGTCACCTCGACGGCGACGTCGGATGCGCGCGCCGACTCCGGAGGGGGCGGGGCCGAGGCAGCGATCCGGGGGGGGCCCGCGATCGCGGCGCCGGAGGCGATCGCCGCGGCGAGGCCGAGCGCGGCCGGGCCGAGGCGCCTCATCGCGCGAGGGCCTGATCGACGGGGCCGGGCCGCGTCGGGATCGCCTCGATCAGGGCCGCGACGATCGGGTCGGTGGCGATGCCGTCGGCCTCGCCCTCGAAGGACCGGATGATGCGGTGGCGCAGCACCGGCTTCGCGACGCGCTGCACGTCCGCGAACGCGACGTGCGCCCGCCCGTCGAGCAGCGCGACCGCCTTGGCCGCGAGCACGAGCGACTGCGCCCCGCGCACGCCCGCGCCGTAGCGCACCGCGCGCTTGACGAGCTCGGGCGCGCCCTCGGTCGTCGGATCGCTCGCGCGCACGAGCCGCGATGCGTAGCGCATGACGGGCTCGGCCACGGCGACGTCGCGGCACAGGGCGCGCAGCGCGAGCAGCTCGTCGCGGGCGATCACGCGCGGGGGAGCGCCGCCGTCGCGGCCGGTGGTGCGCGCGAGGATCTCGGTCATCTCGTCCTCGGTCGGGCTCGGCACGATCACCTTGAGCAGGAACCGATCGAGCTGGGCCTCGGGGAGGGGATAAGTGCCCTCCATCTCGATCGGGTTCTCCGTCGCGAGCACGAAGAAGGGCTCCTCCATCGCGTGCCGCTGGCCGGCGATCGTGCAGGCGTGCTCCTGCATCGCCTCGAGCAGCGCGCTCTGCGTCTTGGGCGTGGCCCGGTTGATCTCGTCGGCCAGGATGACCTGCCCGAAGATCGGCCCCTTGTGCAGGGCGAAATGGCGCGCGCCGCCCTCGGCCGTGACGAGCACGTTCGTGCCCAGGACGTCGCTCGGCATCAGATCCGGCGTGAACTGGATGCGCGAGAACTTGAGCTCGAGGCACTGGGCGAGCGTGCGCACGAGGAGCGTCTTGCCGAGCCCCGGCGCGCCCTCGAGCAGCACGTGACCGCCACCGAGCAGGCCGAAGAGCACCTGATCGACGACGTCGCCTTGGCCCACGATGGTGTGGCCGATCGCGTCCCGGAGCTTCTGGCTCGCCGTGCGCGCGAGGTCGAGCTCTGCCTGGAATCCGGGTCTCTCGAGGGGGTCTGTCATCGACCCCCGGAGCTTTCGACGTTTGGGGCCAAATGTCGAGGGCCGAGCGCCCTCGGGCCTCGCGGTCGGCCCGGGGCCCGGTGTAGGCTCCGCCGGCGCGCACCGGGGCACGAAGGGTGCACCTAGCGCGCCATCCGCATGCCCTTCCGCACCATCATCGAGCCGTTCCGCATCAAGTCCGTCGAAGCCGCGCGCTTCACCACGCGCGAGGAGCGCGAGGCCGCGCTCGCCGCCGCCGGCAACAACGTCTTCTCGCTGCACGGCGACGACGTGCTCATCGACCTGCTCACCGACTCGGGCACCGGCGCGATGTCGTCGGCGCAGTGGGGCGCGCTCATGCAGGGCGACGAGACCTACGCCGGCAGCCGCTCGTTTTACCGCTTCGAGAAGGTGGTCAAGGACATCACCGGCTACAAGCACGTCATCCCGACGCACCAGGGCCGCGCCGCCGAGCGCATCCTGTTTCACACGATCCTGTCCAAGGGGATGGTCATCCCCTCGAACAACCATTTCGACACGACGCGCGCGAACATCGAGGTCGAGGGGTGCGAGGCGCGCGATCTCGTCATCCCCGAGGGGCGCATCCCGTCGCTCATCCACCCCTTCAAGGGCAACGTGGACCTCGGCGCGCTCGATCGCCTCCTCGCGGAGGAGGGCGCGCGCGTGCCGCTCGTGATGGTGACGGTCACCAACAACTCCGGCGGCGGCCAGCCGGTGTCGCTCGAGAACCTCCGCGGCGTCCGCGACCTCGCGCACAAGTACGGCAAGCCGTTCTTCCTCGACGCGTGCCGGTTCGCGGAGAACGCCTACTTCATCAAGACGCGCGAGCCCGGCCAGTCGGAGCGCACTCCGAAGGAGATCGCCCAGGAGATGTTCTCTTTGGCCGACGGTTGCACGATGAGCGCGAAGAAGGACGGCCTCGCCAACATCGGCGGCTTCCTCGCGATGAACGACGACGCGTGGACGGAGGGGGCGCGCAACCTCCTCATCCTGACCGAGGGCTTCCCGACGTACGGCGGCCTCGCCGGCTACGACCTCGAGGCCATCGCGCGCGGCCTCGAGGAGGTCACCGAGGAGCCCTACCTGCGGTACCGCATCCGATCGACCGCGTACCTCGCCGACAAGCTCATCGAGGGCGACGTCCCGATCATCCGGCCCCCCGGCGGTCACGCCATCTACATCGACGCGCGCGCGCTCCTGCCGCACATCCCGCCGCTCGAGTACCCCGGGATCGCCCTCGCGAACGCGCTCTACCTCGAGGCCGGCGTGCGCGCGTGCGAGATTGGCACCGTCATGTTCGGCCTCCGCCCGGACGGCACCGAGGCGCCCGGCGCGATGGATCTCGTCCGCCTCGCCATCCCGCGGCGCGTCTACACGCAGTCGCACATCGACTACGTCGCCGAGGCGGTCCTCGCGGTCGCCGCGCGCCGCGCGGAGCTCCGCGGCTGGAGGATCACCTCCGCGCCGAAGGTGCTGCGCCACTTCACCGCCCAGTTCGCGCCCGTCGCCGGCTGACGGCGCGGGGGGCGGGCGCGGGCCGCTACTTCGGCTGGAAGTAGCGCCCCACCTGCTCGCGGTACTCCTCGGGCACGTCGCTCCGCTCGATGCCGCCGACCTCGCTCGGGGCCGCGGCCCCGAGGGCGCCCGTGCCCTGCACGTTGGCCGTCTCGCCGGCTCGGCCGGTGGTGCGGCCGAGCGCGGTGCCGGGCACCGGCTTGCCCTTGCCGTCGAGGCGCGCGTCGGCGCGCGCGATGACGCCCTTGCCGTCGACGACCTCCGTCTTGCCGTCGTGCTTGCCGGGCCCGCCGCCCTCGGAGTGACCCGGCTTGCCCGAAGCATCCTTGCCGTCCTGGCCGCCGCGCTGCTTGCCGCCGCTCTGGCCCGGGCCCGGCATGGGCATCGGCATGCCCATCTGACCGCCGAGCTCGCCGAGCCCCTTTTGCGCCTCGCCGAGCTGCTTCTGCCGCTCGGCCTCGCCGCTCGCCTCGCCGGGCTTCTCCGCCTGCTTCTTCAGCGCGTCCTCGAGCGCCTTCTGCCCCTCGGGCGTGTCGAGCTGCTTGGCCAGGTCCTGCAGCTGCTTCTTCGTCGGCGGCTCCGGGCCGTCCTCGTCGCCTTCGGGCATCTGGCCCGCTTGCCGCTTGAGGTTCTCGGCGAGCTGCTTTCGCTGCTCCGGGGTGAGCTTCTTCAGCGCCTCCTCGAGCTTCTCGGCGAGCTTCTGCTCCGCCTTCGGCGACCGATCTCGGTTGAAGTCCCCGAGCGCCTCCTTGCCCTCCTTGCCGAGCGAGTCGCCGAGCGCCTTCGACAGCTCGCGCAGCGCCTCGGCGCGCTTCTCGCGCTGGGCGAAGAGCTTTCGCTGCTCCTCGAGCTCCTTCGCGACGCCGGGCGCGCCACCCTTGCGCGCGGCCTCGGCGGCCTCCTCGAGCGTCTTCTTGGCGCGTTCGCGATCGGCCTTTTCGAGCGAGTTCGCGAGCTTTTCCATCTCCTCGTCGAACGCCGCGAGGTCCCGGTCGCCGAGCTCCCTCGCCGCGTCGCGCGTCTCCGCGTGATCGCCGAGCTTGCCGAGCGCGGACTCGAGGCCCGCCCGCTCGCCCTCGCCGAGCGACAGCCGCTCGGCGGTGAGGGCGTCGCGGAGCTTGGTCATGTCGTCGACCGCCTCGCGCTTCTCGACGCCCTTCTGCAGCTTGTCGCGGAGCTTCTTCGCGTCCTCGGAGAGCTTCTTCAGCCGCTCGCGCTGCTTCTCGTCGCGCGCGTCGAGCTGCTCGAGTCCGATGACCTTCTCGAGGCCCAGGATGCTCGCGAGCGCGACCTTCTCGATGCCCGGCGGAGGCGGCGGCGTCGGCGGCGAGGGCGGCAGCGGCAGCACGCTGACCCACGCGATCGCGGCCGCGCCGAGCGGCAGGCCGAGGTGCGCCGCGCGCAGCAGGCGCGGGCGCACGACCTTCGGCGTCGCCTTCGTGAGCGCGAGCGAGGCCTGCTGCGCCACGTGCGCCGTCGCCGGCCGCGCCTCGGCGCCGTCGCCCGAGAGCTCGAGCGCCGTGGCGATCGTCTCCGCCGACCCGAGCCGCGCGTCGAGGTAGAGCGCGACGTCCTCGTCGCTGAAGCGGCGCCGCCGCGCGATCGCGAGGCCCGCCGCGGCCCCCACGAGGCCGCCAGCCGCGGTCCACGGGCGCGCCGGGCCGTGCCGGGTGCCCCACGCGAGGCCCGCCGCGCCCGCGCCGA
>CAIVJW010000239.1 GCA_903906315.1 uncultured delta proteobacterium
GCTCTACAACATCCCGGGGCGATCGGTCGTCGACCTCGCGACCGAGACGATCGCGCGGATCTGCGACGCCGCGCCGAACGTCGTCGGCCTGCAGGACGCGACGGGCAACGTGCTGCGCTGCCAGGAGACGGTGCGCCGGCTCGGCGACCGCCTGACCGTGCTCAGCGGAGACGACGGCCTCACGCTGCCGATGATGGCGGTCGGCGCGAAGGGCGTCATCAGCGTGACCTCGAACGTGCGCCCGAAGGCGACGAGCGACGTCACGCGGCACGCGACCGCGGGGGCCTGGGACCGCGCGCGAGGGGCGCACTTCGCGCTGCTCGAGCTGCATGGCGCCCTGTTCGTCGAGCCCAACCCGGCGCCCGCCAAGGCCGCGCTCGCGCTGGCGGGCGCGATGAGCCCCGCCGTCCGGCTGCCGCTCGTCGCGGCGACCGAGGCGCTGCGCGCGCGGATCGCGGACGTGCTCGGGCGCGTCGACGCCGAGCTCGCGAAGGACGCGCCGTGAAGCTCGCGATCCATGGGGCGAGCGGGCGCATGGGGCAGGCGGTCGCCCGCCTGGCCGCGTCGGAGGGCGCCACGGTGGTCGGGGCTGTCGTCTCGCACCGATCGGCGCTCCTCGGGCGCGACGTTGGCGAGGCCGCGGGGGTCGGACCGCTCGGCGTCGCGATGAGCGAAGACGCGGCGTCGGGGCTGCTCGGCGCCGAGGTGGTCATCGATTTCTCGCGGCCGGAGGCGGTGCCGCACCTGCTGCAGCTCGCGATGCGCGCGAGGGTCGCCGTCGTGAGCGGCACGACCCGCCTCGACGCGACCGGCGAGCGCCTGCTCGTGGAGGCCGCGCGCGTCATCCCCGTGCTCTGGGCGCCGAACACCAGCCTCGCGGTGCACGTGCTCGCCAAGCTCGCGGCCGAGGCCGTGCGACAGCTGGGGCCCTCGTTCGACGTCGAGATCGTCGAGACGCACCACCGAGCGAAGGTCGACGCGCCGAGCGGCACGGCGACGATGCTCGCGGCCGCCGTGCGCGAGGCGCGCGGCGACGGGCGCGTGGTCGCGGGCCGCGACGGCGAGGTCGGGCCGCGACGCGACGACGAGATCGGGGTGCACGCGGTCCGCGGCGGCGACGTGATCGGCGACCACACGATCCACCTGCTCGGCCCGAGCGAGCGGCTCGAGCTCACGCACCGCGCGACGAGCCGCGACCTCTTCGCGCGCGGCGCGCTGCGGGCGGCGCGCTTCCTCGCGGGCAAGCCCGCGGGCCGCTACACGATGGCGGACGTGGTGGGCTGACGGGGAGAGGCGGAGCTTCCTGCTCGGGTGAACAGGTGACACGGCTGACGAGCGCCGCCGGCCGGCCGGGTGTACGCTCGGCGGATGCCGGAAACCCTCCGCCTCGACGATCTTCACCTGGAGCAGGCGCTCACGAAGCACATCGACCGCGAGATGACGCTCGGGCGCTTCGCTCTCAGCCACGGCCGCACGCTCGTCATCGACGGCCACTCGGGCGAGCCCGGATCGAGCCAGCTCGTCAGCGACCTGAAGGCCAAGCTCGGCCGCTACATCGACTTCGAGAACGGCGGGCTGAGGATGCTCGAGCTCGACGTGCGCGGGGCGCCGGCCCGGTTCACGCTCGTGCCGGGGTGGACGTCGGCGCCGGAGAACGGGGCGCGCGGCGCTGGCGGCCCGTCGATCACGCTGAAGTTCACCATCACCTGGTGACGTGGTGACGCCGGCGCGGCGAGCGCCGGTCAGCCGTGGACGGCCTTGCCGAAGGCGCGCATCCACGTCGCCTCGTCCGCGCTGAGCGGGCCCTTCGCGATCGCGTCGAGGTTCTGATCGACCTCGGCGCGGCTCGCCGGCGCGGTGAGCGCGACGTCGACGTGCGGGCTCGAGAGCTGGAAGCGGTAGCAGTCGCCGGCCGTCATCAGCTCGCCGTCCCAGCCCTTGGGGCGCTTCAACAGGCGCCGCCACGCGGTCGCGGTGTACGCGAGCACCGTGGGCTTGGCCTCCTGCCGGTGCGGGAAGACGTCGCGCTCGGCGCCGGGATGCGCGGCGTTGTAGCGCAGCATCAGGAGGTCGAGCGGCGACGACTCCGCCAGCCGGCCGGCGCGCGGGCGGTCGTGGATGCTCACGCCGATCGCGCGCACCTTGCCGCTCTCGCGCAGGGCGACGAGCTCTCGCTCGGTGGCGGCCGTCAGGGCCGATCCGATGCCGACCCAGCCGAGCATGAGCACGTCGAGGTAGTCCGTGCCGAGGTCGCGCAGGAGCGCCTCGGCGCCGCGCCGCACGCCCCAGCCGAAGAAACCGACGCTGGCGAAGCCGACCACGGCGACCTCGTCGCGACGGCTCGCGATCGCCTCTTTCAGCGGGTTTTTGAGGCCCTTCGACCGCATCGTCCAGAGAAACAGGTTCACGCCGCGGTCCATCGCGGCGCGCACGCCGTCCTCCCCGACGCCGTAGTTGGCGGCGAGGCCGAGGCGGAAGAGGCGCTTGCCCGGGAACGCGGTCGGGGTGCGGTGGAGCCAGCTCTCGTCCATGCCCACCATGGTAACGCCGCGCGGCTCGAGGTGCGCGCTCAGCGTGCGCGCGCCGGGCTCACTTGTAGCACTTGGGCATCTTCGAGCAGTCCTTGTAGCGCTCGCAGGCCCAGGCATCCTTGCGCGCGCAAGCCTTCGCCAGCCGGTCGACGCCCTCGAGCTGGTTCTTGTCGACGCCCGTGCCGTTGAAGAGGTGCCAGCCGAGCTCGGCGCAGCCGCGCGCGTCCTGGTCGTCGCAGGCCAGGCGGTGGAGCGCGACGGCCGCGACCGGGTCCTTCGCGAGGCCGCCGCGGCCCTCGTCGTGCATCGTGCCGAGCGCGTTGCAGCCTGCCATTTCCTTGCGATCGCACGCCTCGCGGAACAGCGCGACGGCCCTCGCCTCGTCCTTCGCGAGCGCGCCCCTGCCCTCGGCGAGCATGCGCCCGAGCGCCACGCACGCGAACGCGTCCTTCGCGTCGCAGGCGTCCTTGACGAGCTTCGCGGCGCGCACCTCGTCCTTCGCGAGGCCGCCCCTGCCCTCCGCGTGGAGCGCGCCGAGCAGCGCGCAGCCGAGGCCGCTCTTCCGGTCGCAGGCCTTGCGGTAGAGCGCCGCGGCGGCCGCCTCGTCCTTCGCCGCCCCGTCGCCGCGCTCGACGAGGCGCCCGAGGCGCGCGCACGCGACCGCGACCCCTCCCTCGCACGCCCTGCGGTAGAGGCCCGCTGCCTTCTCGGCGTCGGCCGCGACCCCGCGCCCCGCGTCGTAGGAGGCGCCGAGCGCCTCGCAGGCGGCCGCGACCTTCGCGTCGCACTGGGCCGCGCACGCGGCAATCTCGCCCGGCTTGCAGGCCCCGTCGGCCGATGCGTCGCCGGCGGAGAGCGCGAGGGCGGCGAGGCCGAGGCCCAGGGACGACACGATCGCGGCGACGACCTGACGGGTGCGCATGAGACCACTCCTCTCGCGAGCCGGGCCCTCGGACCGACGCCGCGGGGCTGGCCTACCGTCGGTGTAGCGCCGATCGCGGCCCGGCGAAAGGAGGCGGCCGCCGCGCGACGGGGGCGCGCCAGGGGCGATTTTGGGCTAGCTTCGCGCCGCCCGCGCCCACCGCGGGCACCCCGACCCCATGCAAAGCGCCACCACGAGCGACCTCCTCTTCGAGATCGGCTGCGAAGAGCTGCCGGCCTCCTTCGTCGAACGCGCCCTCGCTGCGCTGCCCGAGCTCGCGCAGAAGAAGCTCGCGGAGCTGCGGCTCACGGCCGAGGGCGTGCGCGCGCTCGGCACGCCGCGGCGCCTGACGCTCGAGGTGAAGGGCCTCGCCCTGCAGCAGCCCGACCTCGAGGAAGAGGTCACGGGCCCGCCGACGAAGGCCGCGTTCAAGGACGGCGTGCCCACGAAGGCCGCCGAGGCGTTCGCGGTGAAGCTCGGCTGCGGCGTCGCGGATCTGCGCCGCGTCGAGACGCCCAAGGGCGAGTACCTCGTCGGCACGCGCCGCGAGGCCGGCCGCGCCGCGACCGCGCTGCTGCCCGACGCGCTCGCCGCGATCGCGGGCGCCATCCCGTTCCGCAAGTCGATGCGCTGGGGCGCCGGCGAGACGGCGTTCGGCCGGCCGATCCAGTGGATCGTGGCCCTGCTCGGCGACGAGGTCGTCGGCCTGTCGTTCGCCGGCGTCGAGAGCGGCCGCCACTCGCGCGGCCACCGCTTCCTCGCGCCCACGCCGATCGCGCTCGCGTCCGCGTCCGGCTACGTCGAGACGCTGCGCGCCGCGCACGTGCTCGCCGACCCCGAGGAGCGCGGTCGCGTGATGCGCGAGCGCCTCGCGCAGGCCGCGCACGAGGCCGGCGGCGCGCTCATCGAGGACGACTTCCTCGTCGGCGAGAACCTCTCGCTGGTCGAGGAGCCGCACGTCGTCTGCGGCGGCTTCGAGCACGAGTTCCTCGAGCTACCGGAGCAGGTGATCCTCGCGGTCGCCAAGGGCCACCAGCGCTACTTCGGCATCCGCGGCGCCGACGGCAAGCTGATGCCCCGCTACCTCGCGGTCGTGAACACGGCCGAGAGCCCCGCCGTCATCCGCCTCGGCAACGACCGCGTCATGCGCGCGCGCCTCGCCGACGCGCGCTTCTTCTGGAACACCGACCGGGCCGTGCCGCTGGCCGACCGGCGCACGAAGCTCGGCGGCATCGTCTTCCAGAAGAAGCTCGGCACCGTGCTCGCCAAGGCCGTGCGCATCGAGCGCCTCGCGCGCGAGCTCGGCCTGCTCCTCCAGCTGCCCGAGGCGACGATCGGCGCGGCCGCGTCCGGCGCGCATCTCGCCAAGTGCGACCTCGTGTCGCTCATGGTCGGCGAGTTCCCCGAGCTCGAGGGCGAGATGGGCACGGCCTACGCGGCCGCACAGGGCGTCGCGCCCGAGGTCGCCACCGTGATCCGCGAGCACTACCAGCCGCGCGGCGCGGGCGACTCGACGGCGCCGTCCGACGCGGGCGCGATCGTCGCGGTGGCCGACCGCCTCGACACGCTCGTCGGCTGCTTCGCGGTCGGCCTCGTGCCCACCGGCGCGGCGGACCCGTACGGCCTGCGGCGCGCGACCCTCGGCGTCCTGCGCACGCTGCTCGACCGCGGCTTCGACCTGCGCCTCTCGGCGGCGTTCGCGGCGGCGTACGACGGCTACGAGGGCACCGCGCTCGAGCTCGGCCGGGCCGACCTGCTGCAAAAGCTCGGAGATTTCGCGGCCGAGCGGCTGAAGAACCTGCTCGCGGCAGACCTCCCCGCGGACGCCTGCGCGGCGGCCCTCGCGATCGCGGCGGACCGTCCGCTCGACACGAAGGCCCGCGCCTCCGCCATCGCCAAGCTCGACGCCGAGACGCGCGCCAAGGTCGGCGAGGTCTTCAAGCGCGCGACCAACATCGCCGAGACGGCCCCCGCGGGCGCGCCGGCGCGGCCGGCCGGCGAGGGCGTGCACGCGAGCGAGACGGCGCTCTTCGACGGCTACGTCGCGCTCGCCGCTGAGCTCGGCGCGCTCGCGAAGGCCGGCGACTACGCCGGGTCGTTCGCGGCGATCGGCGCGTTCGCCCCGCTGCTGTCCCGGTACTTCGTCGACGTCTTCGTGATGACGGACGACCTCGCGGTGCGCGACGAGCGCCTGCGGCTGATGCGGGCGATCTCGGGCTCCTGCGGGGCGCTCGCGAAGCTCGAGCTGCTCGGGGGGTAGGCCGCGATCCGCCGCGCGAGCGGTCGGCGCGTCGAGGCCCATCGGCCCGGCACGCCCGTCGAGACGGCCTTCCCGGGCGATCCGCTGACGGCGCCGGGCGTGCTCAGAAACCCCGTGCAGGTCGAGGCGCTTTGCGAGCGCGCGGCCGAGCGCGCGCCGTTGACCAACCTCCAGCAAAGGAAGGGGTACGCGGGCCTCGAGGCCGTGCTCGCGCAGGGGCGCGAGGAGGCGCTCGCGCAGTCTGTGATCGATCTCTACGAGGCGCGCTTCGGCGCGGTGGTGGTGGACCTGTGGGCCCGCGTCGACGCGACGCGCGACCCGGCCGTCCTGCGCCGGCGGCTGCTCGCCATCGGCACGGGCACCGCGGACGACGCCGCGCGCGCGATCGGCACCACGCCGACGTAGAGGCCCGCGCGGGCGCCGCGCCCGTCGTCGACCCGCTCGCCGCCAAGCGGCTCGCCGTGCCGGCCGTGGCGGTCGACGTCGACCCGCGCCTCGTCGTGAACGGCAGCTCGCGGCGCGACGGCCTCGTGCTCCGCGAGCTTTTCGGCAGGCCGGCGGGAAGACCTACTCGGCGGATACGGCCTGAAGCTCGGCCGGCGTCGAGGTCACCTGCAGGCGCAATCATCGATGGGGACATTCACCAACAACCACATTCACGGAAGAAGCCATGTGCCGACCCTATCGGCATTCCGTGGCTCTGAATCTACATCTGCATTTCATGGGACGATTGCAGGAGGATCTCCGCGTTGTGAGCACCGCTAGGCGTAGAGAGCGCGGTAGGAGAGTTGCATGGCTCCCTGATCGCCATGGCATGGAGGCGGGACATTGCCGCAGGGGAGCCGTCTCCGACCGCTGGTTCAACCTTGCTCAGGATGATTGAAATCGTACTGTCCGCATTGCGGACGGTCCTTCGTCGTGGTCCCCGAGCGCGACTACGTCCGTTCATCCTCTGGTGAGGGAGGCCGCTTTCGTGGCTCACCGCCAGGCCGAATCGGACTCGATACGTGCGCCAGACACGTATACATCCATGGTTTGCGCATTCGGGCCAATCGACCGGTCCGCCGCCTGTTCACCCACCTGTCGTGGGGTCACATAGCCGGGACGACAGCTCGCGGTCGATGGGGCTTGTCCTGTACGGTAAGCTCGACCGCTAGTCCTTCGCAGCTGGACCTGGTAGCGTCGCTTAGATATTCCATGCCGCTCGAGCTCGCGCCTGGGTTCCTCGTCGCAAACCGCTACCGGCTCGATCGACTGATCGGCGAGGGCGGGATGGGCGCGGTTTGGGCCGCGACCCACTTGATCACGCACAAGACCCTCGCCCTCAAGTTCCTGAAGGCGCCCGAGCAGAATCGCGCGGAGCTCACCCGGCGCTTCCTCCGCGAGGCGCGCGCGGCCTGCGCCGTCGAGCACCCGAACATCGTGCAAGTGCACGACGTCATCGAGCTCGACGACGGGATGCCCGTGATGGTGATGGAGATGCTCGTCGGCGAGTCACTCCAGCAGAAGCTCAAGCGCGAGGGCAGCATCGACCTCGCCGAGCTCGCGGAGCTGATCCTGCCGGTGCTCTCCGCCGTCACCACGGCGCACGCCGCAGGCATCGTCCACCGCGACCTCAAGCCGGACAACATCTTCCTCGCCGAGGGCCCCAGCGGCGCCACCTCCAAGGTGCTCGACTTCGGCATCGCGAAGGTGACCTTCGACGGTGACGCCGAGGGCGGCGTCACGGGCACGGGGGCGATGCTCGGCTCTCCGTATTACATGTCACCCGAGCAGGTCGAGGGGAACAAGGACCTCGACTATCGCTCGGATATCTGGTCGCTCGGCATCATCGTCTACCAGTGCCTCTCGGGCAGCTTGCCCACGGCCGGCGCGACGCTCGGCCAGATCCTCAGGCGCATCATGGTCGGGCCGACGCCGTCGCTCTCCGAGGTCGCGCCGTGGTTGCCAGCCGAGATCCTCGAGGTCGTCGAACGCATGCTCGTGCGCGACCGGATCGAGCGACTGTCCGATCTGCGCACCGTTCGGGACGTTCTCGCTCGGCACGCGGGCGGCGGACTCGGCGAGTCGGCGAGCGCCGACCGCGCCCCGGGCGGGCCGGCGTCGTCTCGGGGGGGCTCCGGGGCCGAGGCAGAGCGCGGTGGCGTCGTCCATTCTGCGCTGCCCGAGGCTCACCTGGCCTTCGCCGCGACCCGCCCCGTGTCGAACCTCCCGGCGAAGGCGACGCTCGAGGTCGCGCAGGCGGAACCGTCCTCGTCGGTCGCCGGGCAGCCGGCGCAGACGAGCCCTGACTCGCCGCGTCGGTCCGACCGGTCGGTCCGCGGCCTCGCCCTGGTCGGGCTCGCGACCCTCGCCGTCGCCGCGTGGGCCGTCCACCGCGCCAACACGGGGAGCGACGCCACGGGCAGCGGCGCGGCTCCCGTCGCGAGCGCCTTCGCGCCCGCTCCCCCCGCGACGGAATCGGTGGCCCCGACGGCGAGCATCGCTGTCGCACCCGCTAGCGATGCGCCCGACGCGGCCTCCACGGTCGAGCCGGCGACCTCCGCCGGCCGCGCGGTCGCCGCCCCGCGGCAGCCCGCCAGCCC
>CAIVJW010000240.1 GCA_903906315.1 uncultured delta proteobacterium
AGTGACTGGAGTTCAGACGTGTGCTCTTCCGATCTCTCGCGGGGTTTGGGGCCGCTCGCGGCCCCATCGAGACTAGTTGCCGCCCCAAGGGTCGACGACGTCGCCGCCTTTTCGCTTGGTGCCCTTGGGCCCGCCGCCGCGGAGGCCCTTCAGCGGGTCGAGCTTGATCACGAGCTTCGGGTCCTTGATTAGGGCCGCGTCGGTCGCGTCGAGCAGGACCTTCTTGCCCTCGAAGCCGAACGCGCGGACGTCGATGGTGATCGGCTTGCCTTCTTCGAGCTCGATCACGACGGGCAGCTGGGTGGGCTTCGTCTCGCCCTCCTTGATCACCGACGCCGACTCCGGCACGGCCGTGATGCTCACTGTGAGCTTCTTCGGCGCAGCGGGGGCCCCCGACGGAGCGGCCGAGGCGACGGCCGTCGGCGCGGTGGCCGGCGCGGGGGGGGCGGCCACGATCGCCGTGGCCGTCACCGGCGGCGGCGGGCTCGCGTCCGTCACGCTCCCCTTGATGACGATCGCCGTCACGAGGCCGACCGCCGTCGCTGCGCCGGCGACCCACACGTAGCGCGGCCAGCTGCGGCGCGGCGCGACGGGCGTCGCGGGGACGATCGCCTTCTGCTGGTGCGACGCGAAGTAGTCGTGGGGCACGTTGAAGCCGCCCGATCGCGCCATCATTTCGGTCACGGCCGCCGGCACCTCGCTGCGCATCAGGCGGGTGAGGTCGGCGCCGAGCTCGGCCATCGACTGGTAGCGCCCCTCCGGCTTCTTCGAGAGGCACTTCATGATGACGGCCTCGAGCCCGGGCGGGCAGTCCGGCGCAGGTACGAGCGCGCGGATCGGGACCGGCGCCTTGTACATGTGCTGGGTGAGGATCCCCATGAAGTTGTCGGCGTCGAACGGGAGCTTGCCCGCCGCCATCTCGTAGAGCATCACGCCGATCGAGTAGATGTCCGTGCGGTGGTCGATGGCCGCGCCCGCCGCCTGCTCCGGCGACATGTAGTGTGGCGTCCCGAACACCGCGCCGGCGCGGGTCAGCTTGCTCCCCGCGCCGCCGGTCGAGACCTTCGCGATGCCGAAGTCGAGGATCTTGACGAAGTCGTGGTCCTGGCCGCGCTCGATGACGAAGACGTTGTCCGGCTTCAGGTCGCGGTGGACGATGCCTCCCGCGTGCGCGGCGGCGAGCCCGTCCGTCATCTGCAGCGCGAGGTGGCAGATGCGGTCGACGGGCATGTGCACGGCGTCCGTGATCACCTGCGACAGCGAGTTGCCGTCGAGGAACTCCATCACGAAGTACGTCGATCCGTCCGGTAGCTGACCGAAGTCGGAGATGTCGACGATGTGCGGGTTGCCGATGCTCGAGGCGGCCTGCGCCTCCTGCATGAAGCGGTCGAGGATCTCGCGGTCGCGGGCGAGGTCGGAGCGCAGGACCTTCACCGCGACCTTCTTGCCGATGACCTTGTGCCGCGCGAGGTAGACGAACCCCATGCCGCCCTCGCCGAGCAGCGACTCGATCTTGTAGCGGTGGTCGAACGTCGTGCCGATGTACGGATCGGCGGCGCCAGGCGGCGTGCTGCTGCCGGCGGGCTCGATGCTCTCCGGCGGGGGGATCTCCACGGAGTGCTCCGGGTCGAGGTTGGCCGCGTGGCGACGCAGGCCGTCGGTGATTCTGGCGAGCTCCGGATCGACCGCGACGCCAGAGGGCGCGCCCGCGAGCGGACGGCTGAGCACCAGCCCACCGCCGAGGGAGCCTGGAGGAGCGAGCGCGGCCGCCTGCAGCGGCATCGCCTGGCCGAATGCGGCGGCGTGCGGCGCGCCCGGGTGGCCGTAGGCCGGCGGGCTCGTCCGCGCGGGCGCCTGGGGCGGCGGGAGCGCTTGCGACACCATGACGCTGGGAAGCGCGCGCGGGAGCGGCGGCCCCTGATCCGCCACGGACGCGGAGTGGCGTCCCGTGGTCGGGTCGACGTGCGACTCCATCACCAGCGTCGACCCGAGCTGGTCGATGCGGGGCTGGGACCGCATGCGATCCGGCGGTTGCGGCGTATGCGCGATGGGCTCCAGGTTGGGCGCGGACTCGAGCGGTGAGCGCCCCGGGACGCCGAACCCGGGCATCGCCCGTGACGTGGCCTCGTACGGGAGCTCGGCGGGCAACGCTTGGGCGGGCGGCGCGGGGCGCACCTGCATCGGCGGCGAGCCGAGCGTGCGCCCGGCCGCGCCGCCGAAGCCGGCGGGGCGAGCCTCGCCTGGCCGCGGAGGCGGGCGCGGAGGCGCGAGCGCTAGTTCAGGCGCGACGGCGCTGCTGCTCGCCGGATCGGCGGGCACCGGCATCTGCCGCGTCTGCTCGGAGTCGGGGGGAAACTTGTTGCTCATCCCAGGGCCGCCGTAGCCGGAGGCGGAAGGTGGATAGGGAACGGTCTGGTCTCAGGGTAGCAGCAGGACGGCGGTTCGAGAAGGAACCCAAGCCCCCGAGGAGGGGTTCGTGCTAGTCAGACGCGCGATGGGCTATCCGGTCGAGGTTGCGCTGCGCTACCTGCGCTCGAAGAAGCGCGACTCCATTTCGGTCGGCACCATGTTCGCCATCCTCGGGGTGGCGCTGGGCGTCGCCGCGCTCGCCACCGTGATGAGCGTGACGGGCGGGTTTCAGGCCCAGTTTCGCGAAAAGGTGCTCGGCGTCAACGCGCACGTCCTGGTGCTGAAGTACTCCACGGACTTCCGTGAATACCGCACCGTGATGGATCAGGTCGCCAAGGTGCGCGGCGTCGTGGGCGTCGCACCGTTCAGCATCAACCCGATGATGCTCACGCACGGCGACGCGACCGCCACCGGCGTGCTGCTCAAGGGCGTCGACCCCACGGCGAGCCTGGGCACGCCGCCCGTTCCCGGCGGGGCGCCGCTGCGGCCGGGCATGGTCCCGGTGCTGGACCTCCCCACGCACGTCGTCGAGGGCAAGCTCGACGGCCTGCGCTTGCCGGGCGCGAAGCCGCCCGACCGCCTGCCGATGCACACCTCGGCGTTCTTCCCCGATCCGGTCGAGCCGCCCGACGCGGGCGCCGGCGAGGACGCGCCCGTGTACGACGACGCGGGTCGCAACGTCTCGCTGCTCGGCAAGCTGAAGAAGGACCTCGACGGTCGCGAACGGCGCGCCGCCACGGCGACGCCCGCGGCGAAGCCGGTCGCGCGCGCGGCCGAGGAGGACGACGACGCTCCCGCGCCCCTGGCGAAGGGCGCGCCCGAGGGGGCGGCGGAGCCGAGCGGAGGCTACCGCAGCGTGCTGCCGGACGACGACACGCTGCCGGCCAGCGTCGATCCGGACGCGTGCTCGGACCCGGTCGCGGTCGCGAAGATGCCAGGCATCGTGATCGGCGTGACGCTCGCCAAGACGCTCGCCCTCGAGATCGGGCAGTGCGTGACGGTGACGTCGCCGACGATCGGCTATGCGTATGCCGGCGGCGCCATCAAGCCGCCCGTCGCAAAGCGCTTCCGCGTCGTCGCGGTCTTCGAGGCCGGCTTCGATCAGTACGACTCGAAGCTCGTCTACACCGATCTCTACGAGGCCCAGGCCTTCTACGACCAGGGCGACACCGTGACGGGCGTCGAGATGAAGGTCGACGACATCGACCGCGCACGCGCCATCGCGGGCGAGATCCAGGGCCTCCTGTCGAGCGGGATGTACCACACGATGGACTGGGAGGAGCTGAACCACGGGCTCTTCACAGCGCTGCGCATCCAGCAGGTCGGCATGAGCGCCGTGCTCGCGCTGATCATCGTCGTCGCGGCGTTCACCGTCGTCGCGACGCTGATCATGGTCGTCCTCGACAAGAAGAAGGAGATCGCCGTCCTGAAGGCCATGGGCGCCAGCGACAGCGCGATCCTGCGGATCTTCCTCTACCAGGGGGGAATCATCGGCCTCGCGGGCACCCTGGCGGGCTTGCTCCTCGGCGTCGTGTTCTGCAAGGGCCTGCTCGTCTACGGCTTCCCGCTCGACCCCAAGGTCTACTTCATCTCGCGATTGCCCGTGCAGGTGCGCCCGCAGGAGTTCCTGGTCACGGGCGTCATCGCGATCCTCATCTGCCTGACCGCGACGATCATCCCGAGCCTGTACGCCGCGCGCCTCCGGCCCGCGGAGGGCTTCCGCGACCAGTAGCGGTCAGTCGGCCTGGAACACGGCGCGCTCCCAGCCCGCGTCGCTGTTCAAGCCCGTCGCGTCGCCGCAGCGGTAGCCGCCGGCCATCGAGACCGTGTGCCAGCAGAGGCGCAGCGGGCCGGCATTCGTGTCGCACTGGTTGCGGCTCACCGCTTCACCGGCGCCGGCGAAGCCCCAGGAGAACGTGGGGCTGTAGTACCAGCCGACGCCGTTCGCGAGGTGCGCGCAGTCGGTGCCCGAGCCGCAGTCGAAGAGCACGTCGGCGCGCGATCCCATCGCGGCGAGCTTCCAGCTCTGCTCGCCCTTCTGCCGGCACGCAAGCATGAGCTTCCCCTTCAGGCATTGCCGCTGGACGATGCCCTGCGCGGCGAACGCGAGAGGGAATCCGGGGCAAGCGCGCCATGACGCGGGGGGCGCGACGCTCGCGCCCGCCCGCCCGCCGATGGTTGGTGTGCTGCGCCTTCCGGCTTGACACAATCCCCCCGTGCAGCGCCCGCGTGATCCTGTCCGTGTCGCGAGCGTGCGGGTACCGGCGTGGAGGTCGCTCGCGCTCGCGGTCCTCGCGGTCGTGGCCGTGGCGACGGCGACCTGGATCGGCCACCTCGAGCCCGCACCCGCGACGGGCGATGCGCCGGTCGACGCGTTCTCGGCGGCGCGCGCGCGCGCGGTCGAGGAGCGGGTGCTCGGCGACGGAAGGCCGCACCCCGTCGGGACGGACGCCAACCGAGCGGTGCGCGATCGCGTCATCGCGGAGCTCGCGCGCGCGGGGCTCGCGGCCACCGTCCAGCGCGAGGTCGGCTGCGGTCGCGGCGGCGCGTGCGCCTGGGTGGAGAACGTCGTCGCCCACGTCGAGGGCACGGAGCGGGGGCCGTCCGTGCTGCTGTCCGCGCACTACGACGGCGTCGGCGCCGGGCCGGGCGCGAGCGACGACGGGGCGGGCGTCGCGGCGGTCATCGAGGTCGCGCGGGCGATCGGGGCCGGCGCGCGCCCGAGGAACACGATCGTGCTGCTGGTCGACGACGGCGAGGAGCGCGGGCTGCTCGGCGCCGAGGCGTTCGCCCGCGCGCACCCGCTCGCGCGGGACGTCGCCTTCGCGGTGAACCTCGAGGCGCGCGGCAGCCACGGCCCGTCGACGATCTTCGAGACCGGCGGCGACGATGCGTGGCTCCTCGGGATCGCGCGGCGGGCGCTCGCGCGGCCGGTGACGAGCTCGCTGCTCTACGAGGTGTACCGTCGGCTGCCGAACGATACGGACTTCAGCGTGCTCCGCGACCGGCTCGGCGTCCGCGGGTTCAACCTCGCGTACTCGCGGCGCGTCGGGCAGTACCACACGCCGCGCGACGACCTCGCGCACGCCAGCCTGGGGAGCTTGCAGCACCACGGCGATCAGGCGCTCGCGCTCGTCCGCGCGCTTGCTGCGGCCGATCTCGCGTCCGCGCCGCGGGGCGACGCCGCGTGGTTCGACCTCTTCGGGCGCGCGATCGTCGTCTACCCGCTCGGGGCCTCGGGGCCGATCGCGGCCGTCGCGCTCGCGATCCTCGCGGCGGCCTTCGCGCGCCGACGCGCCGATCTCCGGCCGCGCGGGATCGTCCTCGGCGCGATCTTCGTGCCCGCGGCGGTCGCCTCCGCCGCGGTGATCGCACACGGCGCGGGCCGCGTCCTCGTCGCGGCCGGCGCGATCCCGGCGCCGTTCGTCGCGCGCCCGCTCGCGGCCGAGGTCGCGCTCGCGCTGGTCGGGTTCGCCGCGGTCGCCGGCCTCGCGCTCGCGCTGCGCGGGCTCGCGGATGCGGAGTCGGCCGCGATCGGCCTCGCGCTGGGCTTCGGTGCGATCGCGTGCGTCCTCGCCGTCCTCGCCCCGCGCGTCGCGTACCTCGCGCTGGTCCCCGCGCTCGCTGGCGGGGTCGCCGCGCACGCGCCGACCTCGGATCGCTTTCGCGGGGTCCGGCTCGGCGCGGTGCCCGTCGCTTGCGGCGTCGCGATCTCGCCGCTGCTCCTCGACCTCGGCGCGGGCATCGGCCTCGCCGTCCCCGCGGCGCAGGGCGCGGTGGCGGCGCTGTTCGCGTGCGGCTTCGCGCCGGTCCTCGGCATCGACCGCGCGGTCGCGCGCGCGGCCTCGATCGCCCTTTCCATCGGCGCGATCTGCGCGCTCGGCCGGGCCGCGTCGACGCCGCCGTTCGACGAGGACGCCCCGCAGCGGGTGAACCTCGTGCGCGTCGAGGACGCGACCTCGCGCGAGGCGAAGTGGGCCGTCGACGCCGCGTGGGGAAGGGTGGCCTGGGGGGCGCCTTCGGCCGCGCTCGTCGCCGCGCTCGGCCCCGCGGCCCGCGTCGAGCCACGCGCGCCTTGGGACCCCGGGACGTGGATCGCCGTCCCAGCGCGGCCCCTCGGCGCCGCTCCGCCGGAGCTTACCGTCGCGTCGGTCGACGCGCGTCGCGTCGCCGGGCGCGTCCGATCGGCTCGCGGCGCGACGTCGCTGCGCCTGTACGCGCCGCCGGGCACGCCGATCGCCGCGCTGCGCCTCGAAGGCGCCGCGCGCGCCCAGTCCGCCGGCGCCGGCTGGCGGACCTGGAGCTTCGAGGGCGTCCCGCCGGAAGGGATCGCGATCGAGGTCGATCGAGCAGGGCCCGGCGCGCTGACGATCGTCCTCGAGGACCGCCTCTACGGGCTCGCGAGCGACGGCGGCGCGCTCGACCTCGGGCGCGGACGGGCCGCCGCGCCCACGCAGGACGGTGACCTCGACGTCGTCCGTCGCACCCTCACGATCGACTGATCGAGGCGCCCGCGCGCCATCAGCGTCGACGCGCCGCGGCGGCCGGCGGCGCCGCGTGCCGCGGGTCGTCGGGCCAAAGGTGGCGCGGGTACTTGCGCCGCAGCTCCTTCGCGATCGCGGGGTAGTGGCGGGTCCAGAACCCGGCGAGATCGGTCGTGACCTGCACCGCGCGCTGGTTCGGCGCGAGCAGGTGCAACACGAGCGGGACGCGCCCTTGCGCCACCCGGGGCCCGACGGCCATGCCGAAAAAGTCTTGCAGGCGCGAGGCCACCGTCGGCGCCGCGTCGGGCGGGTACTCCACGTGTGGTCTGCGCCCGCCGGGCAACGTGACCGTCTCCGGCGCCTGCTCCGCCAGGATGCGCGCTTGGGCGGGCGAGAGCCGCGCGCGGACGGCCGCGGCGAGGTCCGCCTCCTCGACCTCCGCGAGGCTCCGCTTGTCCTCGCACAGCCGCGCGAGCTCCGCCTCGATCGCCGCGTCGTCGACCGAGGGCAGCTCGAGCTCGGGGCAGGTCGTGCGCAGGAAGGCGACGCGCGCGCGCCAGCGGTCGAGCTCGTCGCCCTTCACGAATGCGCGGAATCCCTTGGCGCGCGCCGCCTCGGCCAGCGCGCGCGCGACGGCGGCGGGGTCGCCGGCGCCTCCGCGCGTCTCCTCGAGCACGAGCCCGTCGTACGAGAGCCGGCGCACGACCTCGGCGCGCCCGTTGGCGCCGCGGAGCGTGACCTCCGTCGTGTCCTTGATCGCGTCCGTGAAGAGATCGAGCAGCCAGTCCGCCTCGATGCCGCTCGCCACCCGCACGAGCGTGCGGCTCCCGCGGCCCTCGGTGCGCTCCTCGACGTCGACCGCGACGAGCAAGTCGACGTCGGCGACCGCGCTGGCGTCCGACAGGACCGCGGTCCCGCCGCCCGCGAACACGATCTCTCGCGCCGCGCGGCCGGTCGCGTTGTCCGGCCGGCGCAGGCGCCCGACCCGGTCGGGGTAGCCGGCGAGCACGGCGATCGCGAGCGCGCGGTCTCGCTCGGGCGGCGTCGCGGGGGGCGCGCCGAGCCGTCGATCGACGATCCTCGCGAGCTGCTTGCGCACGCGGTGCACGGCGATGGCGCGCGTCGGGTCGATGCCCATCGCGCGAAGCCGGTGCGGCGCGAAGCCGGCCCGCTCGGCCTCGTCGAGCGTGGCGAGCGCGACGTCGAGGTCGGAGCTCTGCGTCTCGGCGCGCGATCGAGGCCCGCGCTGGGGCGTTCCGAGATCCCGCTCCCCGATGAGCGCGGCGACCGCGGCGCCTTCCTCGGCGATGCCGCGGCGCTCGGCCTCGACGAGCAGTCGCGCGAGCCGCGGGTGGACCGGGAAGCGCAGCATCCGCCGGCCCGTCGCGGTCGGTCGCAGCCGCCCGCCGCCCCCGCGCTCGATCGCCCCGAGCCGCTCGAGCAGCGACCTCGCCGCGGTGATCGCCGCCTCGGGGGGCGCCTCGAACCAGCCGAACGCGCCCAGGTCGACGACGCCGCTCGCCGACAGCTCGAGCACCGTCTCGGCCAGATCCGCGCGCGCGATCTCCGGCGCGTCGTGCTCAGGCCGCGCGATCCAGTCGCCCTTCGTGTAGAGGCGCAGGCAGCGCCCCGGCCGCGTCCGGCCCGCGCGCCCGGCCCGCTGCGTCGCCGACGCCCGCGAGACGCGGGCCACGCGCAGCGTCGGGAGCCCCGACCACGGCGCGTGCGCCGCGACGCGCGCGAGCCCGCTGTCGATGACGGCGACCACGCCGTCGATCGTCACCGACGACTCGGCGACGTTGGTCGACAGGATCACCTTGCGCCGATCCGCGGGCCCGACGGCGCGATCCTGCTCTGCCGCAGTCAGCGATCCGTGCAGCGGCACGATGTACAGGTCGGCGCGCTTCGCCACCGCCTCGCAGGCCTCGGTGGCGCGCCGGATTTCGAGCGCGCCGGGCAGGAACACGAGGATGTCGCCGTCGAGCCCCTCGTCGACGAGCCGGCGCACCGCCGACGCCACCTGGCTCTCGAGCGGTCGGTCGTCGCTGCGGTCGAGGTGCTCGATCGCGACCTCGAACAGGCGCCCGTCCGAGCGGAGCACCGGCGCGCCGAGGAACGCCGCCACCGGCGCGCTCTCGAGCGTCGCCGACATCACGACGATCGCGAGATCGGGCCGCGGGCCGCGCTGCAGCCGCCGCAGCTCGGCGAGCGCGACGTCGGCCGTGAGGTGCCGCTCGTGGAACTCGTCGAGCACGACCGCGCCGACGCCGCGCAGCTCGGGATCGGAGAGCAGCCGCCGCGTGAGGATCCCCTCGGTCACGAAGCGAAGGCGCGTCCGTGGCCCCGAGGCCTCCTCGAAGCGCATCGTGTAGCCGACGGTCTCGCCGACCTCTTCGCCGCGCTCGAACGCCACCCTCCGCGCGGCCAGGCGAGCCGGCAGGCGGCGCGGCTCGAGCACCAGGATCTCGCCCGATCCGCCGATCCCCGCGTCGAGCAGCGCGCTCGGCACGCGCGTCGTCTTGCCCGCGCCCGGCGGCGCCTCGAGCACGAGCGCGCGCGTCCGGCCGACCGTCTCGACGATGGCCTCGATCAGCGCGTCGATCGGCAGCGGCTGCAGTGCAGTTCGCGGCGGCGTCACGGGCGCGTGTGTAGCACGCCGGAGCCGCGACCCGCCCGCCCGGACCGCGCCGCGCTCCAGGGCCAGGCAGCGCGCGCACCGCATCCGCTACCGCGGCTCGGCCATCCCGGCGCTGCGCGGCGCGTACCTCCATGGCGATTACCGTTCGGGGCGCATCGGGGCCCTCCGCTGGGACGGCCAGCAGGCCGGCGCGCCCGTCGACCTCACGGCCGATCTCGCGTCGTCGGGTCGGGCCAGCCGCTCCTTCGGGCAGGATGCCGCGGGCGAGGTCCACGCCGTCGATCGGAAGGCCGGCGAGGAGCTGCGCGGCGGGCCCGAGTAGCGCCCCCGCGGCACCCGGCGCGCCTGGGCCTTTTACCGCCGCCCGGTTTTGGCTAGACGTGCCGGATGCGCCGCAGAACCTCCCGCCTCGCCCTCCGCGTCGTCGTCGCCTCGCTCGGGGCGCTGTCCCTCGCCGGCTGCGACGACAAGCCCCACGCGACTTCGTCCACCTCGGCCCCGTCCGCGTCGCCCTCCGCCAACGCGCCGATCGGCATCGATCCGCGGCTCGGCGCGGCCATGGCAGCGGCCGCTTCCGGCGCGGCCCCTTCCGGCGGCGGCCCCCAGCAAAAGGGCGGACCGCCCGAGTCGGGGGTGTTCGCGCCCGGCGAGGCCGACAAGCTGGCGCTCAAGGGCGCGCCCGCGAAGGTCGAGCTCATCGACGCGGGGTCGGCGCCGCGCGTCGAGGTCGCGCCCGCGATCGACCCCGCCGCCAAGGACCAGAAGGCGAAGCTCGTCGTCAGCGTGCGGACCGGCATCGGCGGCCACGACACGGTGATGCCGAACGTCGAGTACGCGCTCGCCTTCTCGGGGGAAAAGCCGAAAGATAGGGATGTAACGGAGGTGATGGCGAAGGTGGTTCGTGCCGTCCCCGCGGCGAACCAGCCCGGCGCGTTGCCGCAGGGCCTCGGGGACGCCCTCGGCAAGCTCAAGGGCACGGTCGTGCGGTTCACCCTCGACAAGGGCGGCCCCGCGGGGTTCTCGTTCGATCGCGCGAAAGGCGCCGACAAGGAGCTCGACGCCGCGCTGCGTCCGCTCGCCGACGCGATCGCGCTGATGATCGTCCCGTCGCCGGGCAAGCCCGTCGGCGTCGGCGCCACCTGGATGGCGTCGGACCGCACCACGATGCTCGGCATCGAGGTCGTGCGCTACCGCGTGTACAAGGTCGAGAAGATCGAGGGCGACGCGGTCTCGCTGTCGGTCGACGCGCGGCAGTACGCGGCCGACGAGAAGGCCTTCGACATCGGTGGCCTCCCGCCCGGCGTGAACGCCGCGCTCGAGGGCTTCACCTCCACGGGCAAAGGGGACGCGCGCGTCGTCGCGAAGAGCCTCCTCCCCGCCTCCGGGCAGACCCGCGAGTCGATGCAGGTCCGCCTCCGCGCCGGCCAGCAGCGCGCCGTGCTCCAGGGCGAGCTCGCGGTCGCGCTCGGCGCTCCCTGAGCCACGGCCCTCAAGGGGCCCGCGTGCGCGCCGTCGGCGGCTCCGCGTGTTGCGGCAGCGATCAGCCCGACGGCGCCCGATCGCGCCGCCCGCGGCCGCCTGCGAGGGGCGCCTTCGTCACTCGAGCCCGGCCACCGTGAACAGGTCGGGGTCGAAGGTCGTCTCCGTGAAGCACTGCGCGTGCATCGCGAGCTTGTGCCCGTCCGACGTCGCGACGAGCAGCACGTGGTCCGCGTCCGTGATCGGCTCGCCGCAGTGGTAGCAGTGCTCGACCCGGTCGTGAGGCGGAGCCTTGTCGTCCGGTGGCATGGGGCGCGGGCTACTCGGGCTCGCCGGCGGCGGCGCGCAAGCGCTGAGCCTCGGCGAGGCGCTCGCCGATCGTCTCGCGGAGCTTCCTGAAGTCGTAGCGGAAGACCTCCTGCTCGCCGCCGAGCTCGGCGACCTCGCGCGCGATCGCGTCGGCGTGCTCGCGCGGGCGCTCCGGGAGCGCGAGCAGCTTGCCGAGCCGGTCGAGCGCGTCCGACTCGCGCGGATCGACGGCGCCGTCGACGCGGGTCATGTACGCCGCGACCGCGTAGACGAAGAGGCGGTCGGCCTTCGTCAGGCCGTGCCAGTCGATGCTGTCGAGCTCCACGGGGTTCTTCGTGGCCTCCTCGATCTCGGCGATCTCGTCGAGCTCGAGCCCCTCCTCGAGGGCCGTGCGCACGATGGCGTCGGCCTCCTCCGCGTGGAGCTTGCCGTCCGACCACCCGACGGCGGCCAGGGCCAGGAACACGTCGCGCCCGAGTCGATTTGCGCTCATGGCCGGGGAGCATACGCGAGGGCCGGCGAGGCCCGAAAGCCCCAAGCCGCACGGCGTCACCAGGCGACCGTGAACGGGGCGTCAGCGCTTGCCGACCGGCGTCTTCCAGCGCGGCTGGAGGTGGCGGGCGACGACCTCCTTCATCAGACCGATGTGCGCGCAGTGGTCGGGCTTGTCGTCGCCCTCGTAGCCGCGCACGTGGAAGCCGCCGCGGTCGAAGCGGTCGATCATCTCGAGGCCGAGCACGTCCTTCTTCTTCGCCTTGCGCAGCTTGCCGCGAAGCTCTCCGACCACGTAGCTCGCGACCTCGGTCGTCGAGGCGTAGCCCGGCGGGATGATCGACGAGTGGCTCATGAACATGAACCCATGCCCCGCGGCCGCCCGCTTCGCGAAGGCCACGAAGGGCTCGATCTGGGCGACCTTGAGCGTCTTCTGCTGCTCGTCGGCGTAGCCCGCGTGGAGCGAGTCGAGCAGCACGAGCGCGTCGACTCGGCGCCCCGCGGGCTGCCGGAGGATCTGCTCGATCGCCCCGTAGCCCGCGCTCCATGACGACAGCGCGAGCTTGCGCACGAACGCCTTCTTGTTTCCCGTGCGCTTCGCGACCGCCGCCTCGATGCTGGCGATCAGGCCCGTGAACACGTGGGGCGCCGCGAACCCGTTGGCGTAGGCGCCCGATCCGATGCCGAGATCGATGCCGACGAGGACGACGCCCTTCGCGGCCTTCACGAACTCCTTACGGATGGGCTCGTGACCGTGGAAATGGACGATGAGGTCGAAGCCGCCCGCCTTGGTGATCCCGCCCTTGTGCGGCGCGACCATGTGGCCGACCGAGACGGACTGCCACGGGTCGTACATGCCGAACCCGGGGTCCGGCGTCATGCACGGGTTGATGCCGCCCGCGCGCGGCTTCCTGGGGCGCGCGGGGGGCGCTTCGACCGCGGGGGCGTCGCCGGAGGGAGCGATCGGCTCGGCGCTCAGGGCGGGCGCCGCGGCGACGGGCGCCTCGGGGGCCGGCGAGTCCTGCGCGGAGGCGGGCATCGCGGCGAGGAGCCCGACGGCGCCGAGGGCCGTGAGGCTTGCGAGGAAGCGACGAGCCCCGCGCGCGATCCCGCGGGGGGCGCTGGGGAGGACGTTCGGCATGGACGTCAGACGGAGCAGCGCTACCGACCTTGCTGTCCGCCGTGACCGCCACCGTATCCGGGCGGGCCGGCCTGCGGGAAGCCGGGGGCCGCGCCGAAGCCGGCCTGTTGGGCCTGAGCCGCTTGCTGCTGCGCGTACGCGCTGGCGGCGGCCCCTGCCTCCGCGGCGGCGAGGATGCGATCTTCGGCCTGCGAGGCCAGCTTTTGCACGGTCTCGGCGGCCTCTGCCGGCGCGAGGCCGGAGAAGAAACCGAGGAACTGGTCCTCGAGGCCGGGGTTCACCCCGCTGAGGATGAGCACGATCGGGATCGCCGGCTTCTCGATGTCGCCGAGCTCGGTGGCGCGCTGGCGCCACTGGGTGGACCCGCCGCCGAGCCGGAGCGCGACCTGCGCGCCGAGCCCCAGGAGCAGGCCGGCCATGACGCCCGCCACGAACAGGTCCGCGTCGAGGCGGAACGCCGCCGCCGTCACGAGCCCGCCTACCGCGGCACCGATGACCAGGCCCGGCTCGCCGCCGTTCGGCTGAGCGGCGAGGCGGAGCAGCGCGGCGGCCTGGAGGCCGGGCATCCCGTTCCTCGCGGCGTCGCGCAGCGGGAGCAGCGTCACGAGCCGGCGGCTGGAGGCTGCGCGCACGCTGAGGAAGCTGATGAGCAGCGCGATCAGCGCGAGCCCGACGCCGACGCTGATCGCGACCTCACGAGCCAGCAGCCCCTTCGGCAGCGACTCGCGCTTGGTCGGCGTCGCGCGCTCGGTCGCCGCCTTCTTCTCGGCCTCGTCGGCGGCGCTCTTGAGCGCGCCTTCCGCGTCCTTCGTCGCCTGGACGAGCTTGTCGACGGGCGCGTCGCCCAGCACGCTGAGGAGCTTGCGCGCGGCGTCGATCTGGGCGGACTTGTCGTTGTCGGCGGGCGGGACGAGGTCGTTGGCCGTCCGGACGGCCTCCCACGCGCGCGCCGCATCGGGGCGAACGCCGGCGGCCTGCTCGGTCGCCTCCCGGCATCGAGACAGCGACTTCGCTGCGCGGTAGACCGGCTGCGCCGTCGCCCAGGCGAGCAGCACGTCGGGCTTTTTCTCGTCCTTCTTGGCGACCGGCTTCTTGCCCTTGTCCTTTTCCGGCGGATCGACCGAAGCGGCGACGCGCGCCTGCTCGGCGGCCTTGCGGAAGAGGGGAATCTCGTCGGCCAGGGTCTTGGCGTCCCGGTTGCACTTCAGCGATGCGTACGTCGCGCTGCGCTCGCCCGTGGCCTTCGCCATGGCGAGCGCCTCCGGGTCGGGCACGAGCTTGCCTTGCGCCGTCACCAGGAGGAGCACCGCCGCTGCGATGCACGCGACGAGCGTGGCCGAGGCGATGAGGATCCAGCGGACCTCTTCGCGGCGCGTGTACTCGTTCAAAGCTGTCCTCGTCGTCCCACGCGTCCATTGCCGCTCGCCACCGGCTCCGCCGTCGGGCGCGACGCGCCGCCGGCGGGGAGGCCGTGGTGCGTCGCGCTTCGGGGGGCGGGGAGTGGCGTCATCGTCGAAGGCCACCGTCGGACCGGCAGCAGACGCCAGCACTCTAGCCGAGCGCCCGCGAAAGGAGAAACGGGTTCCGCGCGCCGTAGACCCCGCCGGCCTCGGGCCATTTCGTTGCCCTCCCCGGTGCCGTGTGGTCCCCTCCCGGCTCGCCGTGCAGGTCGCCGCCAAGAACGAGCCCGGGGCGGGCGGATCGGCGGCGGACGGGCGGGCCGGCGCGCCCGGCCCGGACGCCGGTGGCGGCGCGGAGCGCGGCGCGAAGGCCTTGCCCTGGGTCACCTCGAGCTACTTCGCCGAGGGGCTGCCCTACTCGATCGTCCACCAGATCTCGGCGCAGCTCTTCACGGCGCTCGGGGCGAGCCTCCCCGCCATCGGCCTCACCGCGCTCTACGGTCTGGCGTGGAACCTCAAGTTCCTCTGGGGGCCGCTCGTCGATCGCAGCGGTACGGGGCGCCGCTGGGTCATCGGCACGGAGGTCGCGATCGGGCTCCTCGTGATCGTCGTGGGCGTCCCCGCCGCCCGCGCCGACCTCGGGACGGTGGCGCGAGCGCTCGTGGCCGTGGCCATCCTCGCCGCGCTCCACGACGTGGCCGTCGACGGCTTCTACCTCCGCTCGCTCGGCAAGGACGCGCAGGCGGCGCTGTCCGGGCCGCGCGTCGCCGCGTACCGCGCGGCGCTGCTGGTCGGCAACGGGGCGCTCGTCGCGCTCGCGGGGCGGACGTCGTGGTTCCACTGCTTCGCGGCCGCCGGGGGCCTCATGCTCGCGCTCGCCGCGCTGCACGCGGTGCTGCTGCCTCGCTCGCCCCCCGCGGCGCCCGTCGACGCGAGCGGCGCTGGCCTCGACGCTACCGGCGCGCCGGGTCGCCCGCGTTCCGGCGCCTCGGCCGGCGTCGTCGCCGAACGGGCGCCGCCGTTCGTCCGCGCGTTCACGTCGTTCCTCGAGCAGCCGCGCGTGGGCGCGACCCTCGCGTTCGTGCTGCTCTACCGCGCCGGCGACGCGCTCATGTTCGCGATGTCGACGCCGCTGCTGAAGGACCTCGGGCTGGGCACCTCCGAGCGGGGCGTGCTCGGAGGCCTCGCGACCGCCGCGTCGATCGCCGGGTCGGTGATCGGCGGCGCGGCGATCGCGCGCGTCGGCCTTGCGCGCACGCTCGTCCCGATCGCGGCGCTCCAGAGCCTCGCGATCCCGCTCTATGTGTGGCTCGCGTGGGCCCGGCCAGGCATCGACGCGATCCGCGCGGTGGTCATCGCCGAGCAGCTCGCGGCGGGCATCGGCACGTCCGCGTTCGTGGTGTTCCTGATGCGGCGCTGTAGCGGGTCGTACAAGGCTTCCCACTTCGCGCTGACCAGCGCGCTGATGTCGCTCGCGACCACCGTCGCGGGCAGCGGGAGCGGCTACCTCGCCGAGCGAGTTGGATTCCCTGCCTTCTTCGTGATCGCATTCACCGCCTCGCTTCCCGGCGTCGTGCTCGCGCGCCGCGTTCCGACGGAGTGAGCTCCGCGCGGCGCGCCGGATTGTTCCCGCGACCGCGCGATTCCCCTATCCTTGCGCTGCGCGTGGCCGATGGCCCGTGATGGAGACGCGGCGCACATGACCGAGGACGCGACGGTGGAGCAGCTCGAGGAGGCCCTCGTCGAGAGCGTGCTTCGTCTGGAGAAGCTCAAGCTGCGCGCTCACCAGCAGCAGGAGCTCGCCGCCGCGGAGCTCGCGGCCATGCGGGTCGAGCTCGGGGTCGCGGTCGAGGGGCGGGCTGCGCTCGAGCGCGAGCTCGCCGCGGTGCGCACGGAGGCCTCGGCGTCGACGATCGAGGCCGATCGCGGGCCGTCGATCGGCGCGCCTTCGCGCCGGCCGGGGCCGCCGCCGCTGCCGCGTGCACGGGGTACGGCGTCGAGCGATGAAGCCGATCTCGCGCCTGCGGAGGTGGACTCGGGGGCGGACGCGGTCCGCGCGGCGATGGCGTCGTTCGCGGCGCAGCTCGCCGCGGCCGTCGCGGAGCGGGATGGCGCTTGGCTGGAGCTCGAGGCGGCGAACGCCGAAGCGGCCCGCCTCGCGGGCGAGCGTGATCGGGAGGCCCTTCGCGCGATCACCGTGGCCGAAGGGCGCGCGAGCCTGACGAGGGATCTCGAGGGCCTGCGGGCGGAGCTCGATCAGCTCCGCGCGCTGGTTCGCAGCGGCGCCGTCGAGCGCGAGCGCCTCGAGCAAGAGGCGAAGGCCGAGGCCGAGGGGCGCACGGTCGTCACGAAGGCGCTCGATACCGCGCGCGCCCAGCTTCAGCTCGCGCTGGCGGACAAGGAGCGTGTCGCCGTCGCGGTGCGCGCCGAGGCCGAGGCGCGGACGGGAGCGGCGCGCGACGAGCGCGAGAGGGTGCTCGGCCGCCTCGCTGAGCTCGAGGCGCGGACCGAGGAGCAGGCGGAGCGCTGGGGCGCCGAGCGGGAGCAGCTCGCGCGCGACGCCGCCGCCGAAGGCGATGGGCGGATCGCGCTGGCAAGGGCGCTCGAGGGTGCGAGGGCTGAGCTCACGCAAGCGCGGGCAGAGATCGAGCGGGGGCGCGCCGAAGCCGAACAGGCGGAGGCGGACCACGTCGAGACGATCGTCGAGGTCGCGGCCGACGCCGAGAAGAAGACGAGCGCGGCCGTCCGCCAGCGAGACGAGCTGCGGGCGGAGGTGGCGCGATCTCGGGGCGAGGCCGACGAGCTGCGGGCAGAGGTCGCGCGAATTCGGGGCGAGGCCGATGGGCTGCGGGCGGAGGTCGCGCTTGCGGGGGTCGAGCGGCGGCGCGCCGAGGCAGGGGACGAACACGACGCCGACGAGCGCGTGGCCGAGCTCGTGCACGCCCGAGATGCCGCGGAGGCGGCGTTGCGGCGCGCGCGCGAAGAGCTCGAACAGACGAAGGCGGGCGCCGAGGCGCTGGTCGAGGACCTCTCGCGCGAGATCGACGAGCTCACGTCGGCGCGCGATGATGAGCGCAAGGCGACGGCCGCGGCCCAGGAAGCGTCCGCTCGCTTCGAGCAGCGCAATGCGGCGCTGGAGGAAGCGTCCGCTCGCTTCGAGCAGCGCAATGCGGCGCTGGAGGAAGCGTCCGCTCGCTTCGAGCAGCGCAATGCGGCGCTGGAGGAAGCGTCCGCTCGCTTCGAGCAGCGCAATGCGGCGCTCGAGGAAGCGTCCG
>CAIVJW010000241.1 GCA_903906315.1 uncultured delta proteobacterium
CACGACGCGGTAACGACGCCCCGACGACTCGCGCGTGAAGAAGTGCACTTAATGCATGTAGCATGGGCGAGCTCATCCGCGCAGGAAACTCAGCCTTGCGCGCGCCGAAATCGACGCGCACTTGCGAAGGTAGGGCTAGGGCCTCGAATCCGCCAGTGCGCACCATCGAGTCACGCTTGTTTCCGCCAGACTCGTGCGGGTGCCGGTCGTTGCGCCCTTCTCTGTGCGCCATGGGCTAGAAGAAAATCAGACCCAACGAGGCGATGCAAGCGATTCCCCGCCCGGTGCGCGCTTGGACCGGGAATCGCGCAGCTCGCGGCGGCCACTCGGCATGCGCCAGCTGGTTTCCCCCGGGAAACGGACGAGAATGGTCCGTCGGCCGCGCTTGGCGTGCTGCGGCGAAGCCCGGCTTGGCCCGGGCGACAGCGTTCGGGCGGCAGCGCAGCGGCGGACGACATCAGCAGGAGCGCGCTGCCGAGCAATTTTCAGATTGAACCACGAGGACGGCCACCGCGCGGCCCTTCGTGGTCGACGCCCTGAGCGCCACTATTCCACCGGCCGATGAGATAGTTAGAAGTCCCCGGAAGAAGATTGGCTAATGAATCCAGCCATCTCCGCATTCGCGTGCCGCCGCGGAACCGTGGCACAATGTCCGACTACATGCATCGTTTGCGCGGCCCTGCTTGACGTAGGAGACCTTGTCCAGGTGCCGACGCGCCCCTTCGGACAAATACCTGTTTACGGAAAGGTGCGCCCTATGGTCCACTTGAGCCCGGTCGAGAGGCGCCCGTGGCGTCTCATACCGTGGAGGCAACATGGCGCGTAAGCGTGTTGTCGGGCGCTTCGTCGCGCAACACGAGCGCGGCGAATTTCGCTGGGCTCCAGCGACCTCTCGCTGCGGCCTGGGTCAGCTGCGGGCGCGGAAAGGAGGGGGCAAGCGTGTGGCGCTCCGCTCCGGTGACCGCGGCCGCGAGGGCGCCGATTCAAAAACGTCGCCGTGCCGCACGTGGATGTTGCACTACCTGCAGTGGCGAATCTGGTGGGTCGTCTCAGCGAGCTGATGCACCACGACTGCTTGACTTAACTAGCTCGTCGATCCCATTAGGGACCGACCCGGACGGCTTCTTCGCAAGAGGAGACAAATCATGAACGTGCGACGACTCTTGGTGGCTGCGCTCATGGCGCCGCTACTGTGCCCGGCGTGTGCAAGCGGTGCTTCGACGGACGGAGCCGACGGGGAAAGGGTTGGCAGCGCGAGCGAAGCATCGAGCTTCCCGTTCGTGCAGTTCGGGACGCGGTGCCAGGAGACGTACCAGAACAACTGGTACACCGCATGTTCAGGGGCGACGGCGCGCTGTACAGGGTTCCAGAACGCGGTAGCCGCGCAAGGTGGCCTGGGCAATTACTACTACAATCTCCACGGCGCGAAGTCCGCGCTTGAGAACCCCGACACCTGCGGCTGGCCGTGTGGATACGTCGACTCGGTCGACTTCTTCTACATGGAAACCCATGGGTGTAGGAGCAACACGGATGCCTGTTGGTTCATGTGGGATACGAGCACCCGCGCGTACAGTTCGCAGATGCGCTTGGGCGACAGCGGCCGCGAGAACATGATCTTCTCGACGTTCTCGTGCGACACGCTTACGTTGGACAGCTACATGTGGACCCGGTGGTCCCCTGTGTTGGCGGGCGGCCTCGTGATGACGACCGGCTCGAACGACACGCTGTACCTGCCGTCCAATGCATCGACGGGCGCTGACTACTTCAACCGCATGAGCAACGGTGAGCCGATCGCGCAGTCTTGGCACGAGGCCATGCTGGCTGGGGATAGCGCCAACATGCCGGCCGTCATGAACACGGGTTCAAACAGCACGGATTGCTGGAATCGGCAGGCTGGCGTGAAGCTGTCCAACTTGCTCGCAACGCCCGTGCTTCGCGATAGCGCCGTCGGTTACACGTGCTTCAGTAGCTGGAACTGAGAAGAGGTGCTTTCATGAAACCCATTCGCATGACCGGTCTTCTTGGCGTTGCCAGTTCGGTTGCCTTTGGCACTGTGGCTCACGCGGACTACTTTCCGCGGTCCGACGCAAACGCGGCACAATCGCTCTCGCAAGGGGTTGGGCTCTCGACTGTGCCGGTGCTTACGCGTGTGGCCGGTGATTCGAGGCGGCGCTTTCTACTCTCCTCGCCTACGCGTGCGGCGCTAAGTGCACGGGTACCGTCGTCACGACGCTACCGGATCGGACGCGCGCAAGCAGCGGTACGTTTCATCTCGAAGTCGTCGGGGATGGTTCGGTGGCCGAGTACTCGAACGATGCTGTGCGCGCCTCTGCTCATGGTCAGCCGCCGACAGCGGCGCCGATGTCTCAGGCAACTCTCGAGACGCTGGGTCGCGCGTTCATCGCGGGCAACCTTTCCTCAGTGATTGTGCTTGGACCCGGGGAGGCACTGGTCCCGGAATCGGTCCTCCGGCGCACCGAGGTGGGGCATGCTACAAACGGCCCCGTTGAGGCGCCGCGCGTGACCGGCAACCGGATTCTCTTTACGCGGACGATCAACGGCGTCCCGGTCGTGGGGAGCGGATCGAAGGTCGCCATCACCGTCCTGAACGACGGCACGGTGGAGAGCTTCCGTTACGACTGGCCTGTCTACGTGGTAGCAGGGGGGGCGACGACGACGTCGGTGGCCGCCGGAGAACTTCTGACCCGCGTGCAGCAGGTCCTCTCCTCGAGGACTGGTATCGCGATGGCGGCTCAGTCGGTCTCCGTTCCCGCGGGCCTAACGCTGCCCGTTCCCATCGCGCTCGATCCCAGCATGACCCTCGAACGCCTCGAGTGTGGCTACTTCGACGCCGGGTTTGGCAACCGTGCGGTCGACGCCCCCGTCCAGAGCGGCTGTCGGTATCATGCGGTTCACTCCATCAGTGCAGATGGCGTGACGGCGCGAGCCGGCTACGCAGGTGCGATTCCGGCAGGTAGCGTTCCGGTAGTGGACGCGAGTTGGCCGGAGGCGGTCGTCCTCGCAGGCGGCAGCTCCGACAGCGGACCAACAGGTTCGACTGCGGCCACTCCAGGACCGGATACCCACGCCGCTACCGGTAAGAAGTAGGTCGGCACAGAGCGAGGTCCCATGGAGCGTCTAGGCACTGGTATCATGCTGGTCGTGCTTTCGGCGTGCGATGGGGCCTCGCAGGTTCAATCGAGCGGTCCAGAAGCGGGTGGGGTGTCCGCATCGCGGCAGGCGTCCGCGCCGTGGCAGGAGGCTGTCACCGGGCTGCAGGCGGGCGGGCAAGCCGTCTACTCGTTCCGATTTGACGGTGCTCCTCCTGCGGGCGCGTTCTACAAACTCGCCATTCACGACGTGGAAGCGGGGCTTGCCTGCGCACGATACAGCGCTGATTCTGCGACCGGCGATGCGGCCGAGTTCTGGGAGGTAGCGGTCGACGTGAACGACGGGGCATTGGGAGATCACGTCATCGGGACCGCCCGTCGCGACCGAAGCCCGACGAAGACTGCGAACGTGACGCTCCTGCATCGGAAAGGGGGGCTTTGGGTCGAGACGTATGCCGCGCTTGGTGGGTCAGTCGAGGTCACGGCGGCTCCGACGCCAGCCGAGGCGAAGGCTGGGCGTCGGCTCACGGGGACCGTTGAGGCTGACTTTCCGCTCCACGCCATGCAAGAAGTGGTATGTCAAGCGGGCATTTCGGCCGATGGAGGTGACCAGTTTTCGCGTTGCACGTGCAAAGATGCAAATGACGTTGTCACGAGCTGCACCCCGGTTGACGGCAAGAATTGTTGCTACGACTCGACGAGCCCGCGGACGCGTGTTAGCTTCGTCCTTTCTGCCGTTTCGTGCCCGGCGATGTGCGCATGGCTCGCAGGGCTGCCCGACTACTGCTCGCAGGCCTTCGGACCATGAAACTAGCTCGACGCTTCCCAAGCAAGACTGTACTCGCGCTCTTGTGCACGTTCGCCTCGTCGTGCGGGCAGGACGTCAAGGGCGATCTTGATGGCGGCTTCGGCGGGGGAGGCGGCGGTGGCGGGACCACCAGCAAGACCTCGGATGCGGCGGTTGACGCTGGTGCCGATGGTGGGGTCGCCGATGCGAGTACGTGCGGTCATTCACACTGCGAGTCGACGTTGTGGCCGCGTCTCGCGGTCGTGTTCGGCAACCCTGCCGCTGCGACGCTTACCTACACGTTCGTGACTAACGACGGCATGTGGACGTGGACCTCCAAGAAGCCGGACATTGGATTTTGTCCGGTCGGCTACGGTGAATCGGCCGCCTATCATTGCGACATCGGGTTCGATGTCGACCCCTATCAAACAGAGGTGACGATGACTGTTCAGGGGGCGACTGTTCCGGCTGCGTCTATCCATGTGCCTCTCGCGCCGTTCAACTACTGCGGAAATGGTACGGCTGAGGTAATTGTATCCGTAGATCAGGGAAACGTGTCGTTTGATGCGATCCACTATGTCAATGCGTGTGGCCTATAGTGTACGGGTCCGCTTTGGCGTGTGTTGGTGTTCCGTAAAATGACGAGGCCCCGGCCTTCGTCTTCCTGCTCGACGAGGCCCACCTGCTGCACCAGGACGTGCTCGATCACCTGCATATCCTCTGCAACTACGAGTGGGACCGCCGCGCGCTGCTCTACCTCCTGCTCGTGGGCCTCCCCGAGCTACGAGAGCGCCTGTCGCGACGCCACCAGCGCCTGCACATCGACCCGACCACCGCCGACGACACGGCCGACTACCTCCGACACCGCCTCCCCTCGGCGGCGCGGGCGAGCGCGAGCGCTTCTCCACGGACGCCATTGCCCGGCTGCACGAGGCGCGTAGGCGAAAGAAGCCCGATTCGCGACCATACGCCCCCCGCGGCCCCCGCCCGACCGGTCGCCCGAACGCGGGCGCAGCGCCTTCCCGCGCGCCCGTCGCAGCGCCTGCGGAGC
>CAIVJW010000242.1 GCA_903906315.1 uncultured delta proteobacterium
CCGCCGAGGCCCGCGCCGAGAGCCGCGCCGCCGTCGAGCGAGCCACGACGCTGCGCGCCGCCGCCGCTCGGCTCCGGCGCGAGCGTGAGGCCGTCGCCGCTGACGTCGCGCGATCCCTCGAGCCGTCGCGCGCGCTGCTGCTCGCCGACCTCCGGCCGCTCACCGAGGTCTACGACGACCGCGCGCGCCAGGATCGGGGCGTGCGCGGCTACGTCGCGGAGCGCTTCGTCGCGCGCCTCGCGGAGGCCACCGCCGCGGCGCTCGGCAAGGCCGTCGCCCTCGATCCGCCCGAGCGCGCGTTCGCGGCCGTCTCGAGCGCCATGCTCGGCGCGGTGTCGGCGCAGGAGGACCCGGCGGCGCTCGCCGCTCGCCCGCTCGAGCCGGTGATCGAGGCCGCGATCCTGGCGTTCTCGGCCGCGCTGTCCGCCGCGGCGCGGGAGCTCCGGCCTTCGGCGCCCGCGGCCGTCGTCGCGCTCAGGGCGGAGGCGCTCCTCGAGGCGCTTCGCGCGCGTTGACGGCCGCGCTGCGACGCACGTCGCGCGCTCGCCGTGCCTTCAGCGCATGGCCAGGAACATCACGGCTCCGGCCGCCATCCCGAGGAGGACGGCGAACGGGACGAGCGCCCACACGGGGAAGCGCTTCCTCGGCGGTGCAGCCTGTGGTGCGGTGACCTGCCCCGCGCCCGCCGTCGCCACGGGCGGCGGGGCCGCGGCCGCGAGCGGCGCCCTCGGAGGCGGTTCCGGGAGCGCCGGCGCGATCGGCAGCGCGTACGAGCTCGGCAGCGCGACCGTGCTCTCGAAGGGCGATTGCGGCGCGAACGGGGCCGGCGCGTCCCACCGGGGCGGCGCCGCGACGGCTGGCCTCGTGGCCGGGCGAGGCTCGTCGGGCGGGACCGCCGGGAGCTCGGCGGTGGGCGCCTCGGCGGCGAGCGAGTCGGTCGACGGCTGGCGCGGCGCGAAGGCGTCGATCCGGCTCGCGGGCGCCGCGCGCACGACCGGGCGGGTGTCGCTGCCGCTCGACGCGCCCGGGGCCGGGACCGAGACCGGCCGCGCGCGCTCGAGGCTTGCCGTCGTCGCGAGCTCCGGCAGGAGGCGGACGAGCTCGTCGTGCATCGCGCGCGCGCTCTCCGGCCGGTGCCCAGGCGATTTCTCGAGCGCCTTCAGCACGAGCGCCTCGAGCCCGGGGTGCAGCCCGGGCACCCACTCCGCCGGCGAGGTCGCCGGCACGCGAACGTGCTTGATCGCGATGTCGATCGGCGACTCGCCCGTGAACGGCGTCCGCCCCGTCAGCAGCTGATAGAGCAACACCCCGCACGCGTAGACGTCGCTGCGCGCGTCGACCGGCTCGCCTCGGCACTGCTCGGGCGACATGTACGCCGGCGTGCCGACGACCATGCCGACGGTCGTCAGCGCGGAGTGCGTGATGCTGGTCGTCGACTCGCCCTGACGCCCTGTCTTTTCGCGCTCGAGGATCTTCGCGATCCCGAAGTCGAGCACCTTGATGCGGTCGACGCCGGGTCGCGACGGGTCGGCCATCACCATGATGTTCTCGGGCTTCAGGTCGCGGTGAACGATCCCGAGATCGTGTGCGGCGGAGAGCGCGTCGCAGACCTCGATCAGCAGGCGCGCGGCGCGGGCCTCGGTGAAGCGCCGCTCGACGAGGAGCACGTCGAAGAGGTCCTTCCCTTCGAGGAGCTCCATCGCCATGTAGAGCAGCTTGCCGTCGACGCCCCAGTCGATGATGCGCACCGTGCTCGCGTGGTCGAGCCGGGCGGCGGCCTTCGCTTCGCGGCGGAAGCGGCCGATGAACGTCGGGTCCGCGTTGAGGTGCTTGTGCATCACCTTCAGCGCGACCTCGCGTGGCTCGCCGTCCTGCGACGCGCGGTACACCTCGGCCATCGCGCCTTCACCGATGAAGCCGGTGACGTGGAAGCGGCCCGCGATGGTGCGGCCCAGGAGCGCCTGGCCGTTGGTCATGCGCGGGAGCTTAGCGAAGGGTGGGCTGCGCGCGCCATCAAAGCCCGAGGCCCCGCGGGCGGCCGCGGTTCTCGCGTCCACCAAAGGGGCGGATCGCGCGGTGGACTTCGACTAGGGTCCCCTGCCATGCACACCCTGCATCGATACGAGGTCGTCCCGTCGGTCCCGCTGGCGCTCGCGCCGCTGCGGAGGCTCGCGCAGAACCTGTGGTGGGCCTGGAACCGCGACGCGCGCAGCCTGTTCACTCGCATCGACGCCTCGCTCTTCGAGGTCGTGGGCGAGAACCCGCTCGCGCTCCTCGCCCGCGTGCCCCAGCGCCGCCTCGACGAGCTCGCCGCGGACGGGGCGTACGTCGCCGACCTCGAGGCGGCCGTGGCGGCGCTCGACGCGTACCTCGCCGCCGAGACCTGGTTCGGCCGCAATCACGGCGATCTGCGCTCCGACCTGCGCGTCGGCTACTTCTCGATGGAGTTCGGCTTGCACGAGTGCCTGCCCGTCTACTCGGGCGGCCTCGGCGTGCTCGCCGGCGATCACCTCAAGACCGCGAGCGATCTCGGCGTCCCGCTCGTCGCCGTCGGCATCGCGTTCTCCCAGGGCTACTTCCACCAGCAGCTCGACGAGGAGGGGCTGCAGGTCGAGCGCTATCCCCCGAACGACTGGCACGACCTGCCCGTCGCGCCCGCGCTCGCCCCCGACGGCCGGCGAGCCCGGGTCGCCGTCACGCTGCCGGTCGCCGGCGCCTCCGCCGAGAAGCCCGCCCGCCGCGACGTCTTCCTCGAGGCGTGGCGCGTCGAGGTCGGCCGCGTCTCGCTCTACCTGCTCGACGCGAACCTCGTGGAGAACGCGCCCGCGGACCGCACGCTCACGAACACCCTCTACGGTGGCGACCGAAATCACCGTATTCGCCAGGAGATCCTGCTCGGCGTGGGCGGCGTTCGGATGCTCCGCGCGCTCGGCCTCGCGCCGACGGTCTGCCACATGAACGAGGGGCACAGCGCGTTCCTCGCCGTCGAGCGCGTGCGCGAGCTGATGGTCCACGAGGGCGCCTCGTTCGCGGTCGCGCGCGAGGCCGCCGGCGCGGGCAACGTCTTCACCACGCACACCCCCGTGCCCGCGGGCAACGACGCCTTTGCCCACGACCTCATCGCGCCGTACCTGTCGATCCTCGCCGAGGGCCTCGGCATGAAGGGCGAGGAGCTCCTGCGCGTCGGCCGCGTCGACCCGAAGGACGCCGCCGCCGAGTTCTCGATGCCCGTGCTCGCGATCCGCATGGCCGACCGCTACAACGCCGTCAGCGTGCTGCACGGCCGCGAGGCGCGCGCGATGTGGCGCGTGCTCTGGCCGACGCTCCCCCTCGACGACGTGCCGATCGGCGCCGTGACGAACGGCGTCCACGCGCGCACCTGGGTCGGCCCCGAGGTCGGCGCGCTGCTCCATCGGCACCTCGGTCCCGCCTTCGACGAGGGCACGCTCGAGCCGGCGGACTGGGCGCGCGTCGCGGCCATCCCCGACGAGGAGATCTGGCAAGCCCGGCAGCTCGGTCGCGCTCGCTTCGTCGCGCACGTGCGCCGTCGCCTCCGCGCGCTCGGCGAGCGCCGCTCCCGGCCGATGGAGGTCGCGCGGGCGGACACCCTGCTCGACCCGAAGGCGCTGACGCTCGGCTTCGCGCGGCGGTTCGCCACGTACAAGCGCGGCGCGCTCCTGCTGCGCGACCCCGAGCGCCTGCTGCGGATCCTGTCGCAGGCCGACCGCCCGGTGCAGCTCGTGTTCGCTGGCAAGGCGCACCCGCAGGACTGGGGAGGCAAGGAGCTCATCCGCGAGATCGTGCGCGCGTCGCAGACCGAGCGCTTCCGCGGCCGCATCCTCTTCGTCGAGGACTACGACATGGGCGTCGCGCGCTCGCTCGTCACGGGCGTCGACGTGTGGCTCAACACCCCGCGTCGCCCCCTCGAGGCGAGCGGCACGAGCGGCATGAAGGCCGCGATGAACGGCGTCCTGCACGCGAGCATCCTCGACGGCTGGTGGTGCGAGGCCTTCGCGGGCGACAACGGCTTCGCGATCGGGCAGGGCGAGGAGTACGCCGACACGGAGCACGGCGACCGCGTCGAGGCGCACGCCCTCTACCGCCTGCTCGAGGAGGAGCTCGTCCCGCTGTTCTACGACCGCGACGCGGCGGGCCTGCCGCGCGGCTGGATCCACCGCATGAAGCGCAGCATCGCCACGATCGGCCCTGCGTTCGACACCGCCCGGATGGTGCGCGACTACGTCGGCGGCCTGTACGTACCCGCCGCGCTGCGCGCGAAGGCCATGTGCGGCGCCGGCCTCGAGGGGGCGCGCGCCATCGTCGCCTGGAAGGAGCGCGTCGCCGCCGCGTGGGCCAGCGTCCGCGTCGAGAGCGTCGCCGAGCGCGCGCCCGAGACGCTCCTCGTCGGTCAGCACCTCCGGGTCGTCGCCGACGTGAACCTCGCGGGCCTGTCGCCGAGCGACGTCGCGATGGACCTCTACTTCGGGCGCCTGCGCGGCGGCCACGCGCTCGAGAGCGGCGAGGCGGCGCCGATGGCCTGCGTCGGCGACCTCGGCGACGGAGGCTTCCGTTTCGAGGGCGCGATCCCCACGCCGACCCCCGGCCAGCACGCCTTTGCCGTCCGCTTGCGCCCGGCCCACCCCGGGCTGCCCGACGGGTTCGCGACGCGCCTGCTCGCCTGGGGCTGACGCCGATCGAGCGCGCCGGGGCCTGCCGGGCCTCGGCGCCCCTCGACCGTGGGCCGCCCGCCGCCTTCCGGGCGGGCGGCGGCGCGCGTCGAGCGACGGCGCCGATGGAGCCATGGAAACAGAACAGCCCGGGCCCCCTTTCGGGGAACCGGGCCGTGCTGTTTGCTACCCGTTCTCACAACGAAGTAGCCGTGTCTGGGTGATCCCAGTGGGACTCGAACCCACGTTACCGGCGTGAGAGGCCAGCGTCCTAACCGCTAGACGATGGGACCGAAGTGAAGTGGGTGCGCACTCTATGCGCCCGGCTCGGCTTGTCAAGCGGTTTCATTCGCCGGCGCCGTAGAGGCTGTCGCGACGCTCCCGGGCTTGACGGTAGCGACCGCGGACTTACGTTCGGCGCGCTCCATTAGCCACCGGCGTGGGTGAGTGCCAACGGCCTGTTCTTTCGGGTAGTTGGCGGCGGACGAGCGAGGCTCTCCCGCGGTGACCGGGGCGCAGACGACTCCAAGCGAGGACGGAACCATGAAGATCAGGCCGCTGCAGGACCGCATCGTGGTCAAGCGTATCGAGAGCGAAGCGAAGACCAAGGGGGGCATCATCATCCCGGACGCCGCCAAGGAGAAGCCCGTCGAGGGGCGCGTCGTGGCCGTCGGGAACGGCAAGGTGCTGAAGGACGGCAAGCAGCTCCCGCTCGACGTCAAGGCGGGCGACCTCGTGCTGTTCGGCAAGTACAGCGGCACCGAGGTGAAGATCGACGGCGAGGAGCACGTCATCCTCCGCGAGGACGACATCCTGGCCGTCCACGTGGCCGGCTGATCCGAGGAAGAAGAAGATGAGCGCGAAGCAGATCGTCTACAGCCGCGGCGCCCGCGCCGCGATCCTCCGGGGCGTCGACGCCCTCGCGAACGCCGTCAAGGTCACGCTCGGCCCCAAGGGCCGCAACGTCGTGATCGAGAAGAGCTGGGGCTCGCCGGTCATCACCAAGGACGGCGTCACCGTCGCCAAGGAGATCGAG
>CAIVJW010000243.1 GCA_903906315.1 uncultured delta proteobacterium
CGGCGGCCCGAGCGGCCGCGCCGGAGCCGCGCGCGGGGCGGTGCGCTGGCGGCGGCAGCGGCGAGCCGGCCCGCCTCGAGGTGCGGCCGGGTCGCAAGCTTCTGCGCCCCGGTGACCGGTTCGCCTTCCGCGCGGCGGTGCTCGATGACGCCGGCTGCTCGCTCGCGACGCGCCCCACGTGGACGATCGCCGCGGGCCCGCTGGCGGCGAAGGCGAGCCTCGACGGGTCGGGGACGATCGCGATCGCGGCCGACGCGCCCGAGGGGCGGCTCGAGGCGGTGGCGAGCGTCGGCGGCAAGGGCGTGACCGTCCCGGTCGAGATCGCGAGCGCCGAGCACTACGCGGCGCTCCTGGCGACGAGCGGCCTCGACGACGCCGGCGAGGCCGCCGCGCCCGCGGTGGCGCTCATCGCGACGGGGACCATCGGGGGCGGCTCGGGCGTGGCCGACGACGTCGCGCGCCGCAGGAAGCAGACCTTCGTGGCGATCGTGGGCGGGCTCGCGGCGCTGCTCGGGCTCACCGGGCTCGCGCTGCTGCGCCGCGGCCGCGGCTCACGGAGGCCGGCGCGCGATCCGGCCCCGGTCGAGGACGACGAGCCCGCATCCGAGGACGCCTCCCCCGCGCCGCAGGCCGGCGGCTCACCCGAGGCCGCGCCCCGCCCCGCGCCGCCCCGGCCCCGAGAGGTCGCCGGGCCGCGCGGAAAGATCTGCCCGACGTGCGGCGGTCGCTACCCCTCGGAAGCGGCGTTTTGCGGCAAGGACGGCACCGTGCTGGTCCTGATCAACTGACCCGACTCCGCGTCCCGCGCGGGCCGACCGACGCCCCCATCGGCATCTAGGTTGATCACGCGGGATTCGGAAAGCTATCCTTCCTCTTCGGGTGAGCGACCGGGCGGATAGCCTCGGCGCGCTCGTCGCGGGTGCACCGCGTCCGCGATGCCGCGGGAAGGGCTACCGAACGCATGAAGATCACGTGCCAGTCGTGCCAGGCCAAGTACACGATCGCCGACGAAAAAGTCGTCGGCAAGACGGTCAAGATCAAGTGCAAGAAGTGCGGCGCGACCATCGTCGTGAACGGTAACGAGGTCGCGCCGGCAGCCGCCCCGGGGTCGCCCGTGTACCCGGGCCGCCTGCCGATGGACGAAGAGGGCGCCACGCGCGTGTTCTCGGGGCCGGAGCCGGGCGCGGCGCCGGGCGCGGACGAGTGGACGGTGAACGTCTCCGACGAGGACCAGCGCACGATGACGAGCGCGCAGCTCGCGCAGGCCTACGCGGCCGGCACGATCAGCGGCGAGACGTACGTCTGGCGCGACGGCATGGGCGACTGGCTCCCGCTGTCGAGCGTGCCGGAGCTCGCGTCGGCGGTGTCGCGGCCGGGCCCCGCAGCGGGCGCGGGCTACGGGGCGCCCGCCTCGTATCCGCCGCCGGGCGACGCGGACGAGGGCGCGCACGACAACGCCTCCACCGTGGCGTTCGCGGTCAGCCCGTTCCACCAGCCGGGCGCGCAGGCCGCCTACGCGGCGGCGACGGCCCCCGCGGCCGATCCCGCGCCCACCGCAGCCGCCACCGCGGCCGCGCGGCGCGCGACCGCAGGGCGTGGCGGCGTCGACCTCTTCGGCGGCAGCTCGGAGCGGCGCGCGGAGGGCGGCGGCATGTTCCCGGCCGGGCAGGCGGCCGCGGCCGCGAGCGACGATCGCCTCGTCGGCGAGCGCAACGAAAACTCGGTGCTGTTCTCGCTGTCGGCGCTCACCGCGTCGGAGAGCGCGAACCGCCCGGGGCGCGGCGGCGGCGGTCGAGACGACGCCGTCATCGACATGCGTCCGTCGCCCGGCGCGTCCGGCCGGCGGGACGTCGACGACATCATGAACATCGGCGGAGGCGGCTTTCAGTCGCCGATGCTCGCGCCGCCTCCACTGCTCGCGCCGGTCGTCGAGGCACCGCAGCCGTCGATGCCGGTCGGCGCGTACGCGTCGATGCCCGCGCCGGTCGGCGGGACCGGGGCCCCCGAGAAGAAGAGCTCGATGGTCGGGCTGATCGCGGGCGTCGCGCTCGGCATCGCCATCGTGGGCGGCGCCGCGATCTACTTCCTGCGGCCGCCGCCTCCCGTGGCGGCGAAGACCGAGGCCACGGCGGCAGCCGCGACACCGAGCGCGATCGCCGCGATCGCCGCGGCCGCACCGACGCCGACCGCGACCGCCGCGCCCGCGCCCACGGCGGCGGCCGCGCCGACCGAGACGGCAGCCGCAGCCGCGCCGACGGACTCGCCCAGCGCGAAGCCCGCGGCCGTCGCCGCGGCCGCGCCGAAGGGCGCCGACAAGCCCGCGCCCGGACCGGGCCCGGCCGCAGCGGCCCCCATGGCCGCAGCCAAGCCGGAGAAGACGGCCGAGCCGCCCGCCGCAGCCACGGCCGCGCCCGCGGCCGCAGGCGGCAACGAGTTCAACCGCGGCGCCGCCGCCTCGGCGCTCGGCGGTGCGGCCGGCGGCGCGAAGGGCTGCAAGAAGCCCGACGGGCCCACGGGCACCGGTCGCGTGAAGGTCACCTTCGCGCCGAGCGGCAACGTGACCTCGGCGGTCGTCGACGGGCCGCCCTTCTCGGGCACCTCGGTCGGCGGGTGCATCGCGGCCGCGTTCCGCGGGGCGCACGTGCCGCCCTTCGACGGGGCGCCCGTCGTCGTGTCGAAGTCGTTCACCATCAACTGACGCGGGCGGGCGGGGCATGCCCCCGCTCGGCGCCTCCCATCGTCGTCGGCGGCCGCGCGATCGGCGCGCGCCGCGCGACGCCGGAAGACGGACCCCATCGCCAAGGCGCGCGCCCGAGCCGCGCGGCCGAGCGGCCTCACGCCTCACGACGCGGTCGCGCTAGCCGGCGACGCACCCCGCGCGGGCGACGCCGGCTAGCGCGCCCGTCGCGCGAACGACGGCGGGCACCCCCTCGCCCGCCGCGGACGAGTCGCGCGGCTCGACGACCGCGCAGGCGTTCGGCACCAGGCACCGATCGCGCGCCGGCGCGCCGCATCCCGAGAGAGGCGCGCTCTTGCCGATGACCTCGGGCGAGGTCATCGACGTGCCGGAGCCGGCGTCGCGCCGGAATGCCCACACCACGGCATCGCGCAGGCACACCGGCAGGCCGACAGGTCGATGACCCGGCGCGGACGATCCCCTGCGCCCGGACATCCGTGCCCGCGAACGGAGGCCGGCCTACGCATGGATCGTCGATCGCTACCCCAGCTCCGCAGCGGTCCGCGCCGTGGTCCACGTCGCCCCGGTTCGCAGCCACGTTCCGATCCGGCGCCGCGCAGGGCCGCGTCCCGAGCTCCGGAGCCGCCCGATGGATCCCGCGAATCCCACGCCATGAGGCGGCTCAGCTCCGAGGGCGTGCGACGCTGTTCAGCGCGTCGAGGAAGGCCGGAGAGGCCGTGTCGGCGAGCGCGAGGGCGACCTGGCTCCGCATCGCCTCGGCCTCGGCGAGGCTCGGGAAGGCGCCAACCGCCTCTTGAAGCGTCGGGTACGGCACGGCGCGCTCCGCGTGGAGCGTCGCAGGATCCACCGTGCAGGCGCTCCGACGGGACGCGGGCATGAAGACGATCGGCTTGTAGTCGGGCGTTCCCTCGTGACGCGCCGAGAGCGCGTCGGCGTGAATCCGCGTGACCGCGCCGAGGTGAGCCGAGCCGGTCCCCGTGGATATCTTGAACCCGCCAGCGGGGTCTTGAGCGAGCGTGACCGCCGAGATGCCGGCGAACGTCGTCGGCGCGCAGCCGAAGGCACTATAGGGGTTGTTCCTGGTGAGCGAGTCGGCGGCCTGGAAGTCGAAGAGCTGCCCGGCCGGAGCCCGCGGCACGTACGCGCCACCGGTGAGCGGATCGTAGGCCGCGAGGAACCCGACCACGGGAGGCGCTCCGCTGCCGCCCTCGTCGACGAGCAGCTCGTACCCCTTGATCAGCACGAGAGAACGCTCGTGCGACGCAAGCGAGAGCACGCTGATTGGAGAAAGCCTGTCTATAGGGACCGTCCATGTCGGGGCCGCCGGGGGGAGGTGACGGTCGTTCGTCGCAGCCGGATCGACCGGCACACCGAGGCGTTCGAGCGCGAACGCGCGGATCCGCTGCTCGGCGCTTTCGGGCCGCGGCTGGCCGGGCGCCGGCGGTGAAGAGGGAACGGAAGGCTCGGGCGGCATCCCCATGTGTTCGCGGAGCTGATCGTGATCCTCGAGCTTGTAGAGCCTGTACGTGAACGCCGTCACGTCAGCGTGGCGGCGAAGCACACTGTCCGCGTGATTGGCGATCTCGGTCCCGACGCCGCCACCGCGCGGCGTCGCCACGTCGAGGAGATCCAGGATGAAGTAGGTGAAGAACTGCATGCACGGGCTGCACGACCATCCGGGCGTCAGCGGGTCCTGTCGCAGCTTCTCGAGGCCGGACTTCGTCGGGAGGTTCTGCGCGAGCGGGTCCCCCGTGCGTTCGACCTGGGCCCAACCGAGATTTCTGAACGTCCACTGCCCCTGCGGGCCCGTCGGAATCGACGGCGGATGAGCGCTGTGGTGACCGTGAGCCGGCGCGGGATCAGCCGGAGTCGGTACAGCGGCCACAGGCACCTTGAACACTCCCCCGTAGAGGATGCCGCGAGCGCTGATCTTCACCCCCCCGTAGGAGAGCGACGGCGTGTTCCGCACCGTGGACGCCCAGGTGTCGCCTCTGGCCGAGAACGCCCCGCGAGCGGCGCTGAGCAACGCTTGAAAGCGCATCGCGAGGCGGTTGTCGTGGAGCCTCGCGCCGTCGCCCTCGCCGGTCAGGGCGGTGCCGAGGAGGAAGCTACCGTTCGGATCGAACTGCATCGAGCCGAAGGCCTCCTTCCCGGCGAGGGCGAGCAGCTTGAAGAGCGGGAACTCGACCACGTCGCCGGGGAACAGGGTCGCGTCGGAGTTCGCGATCTCCTTGTGATCGGTGAGGACGAGCGCCCGCATCAGCGGGCCGAGATCGATGTGCGGCGCGCCCCGACGACGCGTCGGATCAGGAGCCGGAGACGGCGCTCCCGCGGCCGGTCCCTCGGACGGCCCCGGCGCCTCGAGCAGCACGCGGAGCGGCCCCTTCCAGAGGCGCGCGAGCATCGGGTCGATGCGGTGGAGCGTCGAGGTGGACTCCGGCGCAGCGCTGACGACCGTCGGGGCGGGCGGCAGCAGAGGCACGCCGGGGAGCGCTGAGGCGTCAGCGTGTTCGCTCACTGGCGGCATGGGCGCGTCGAACGACGCGATCCAGCTCACGAGCTGCGCTCTCGCGTCGTGGAGCCGCGCGGCGCCGTCCTCGGCGAAATACCAACGCCCCAGCGCTTCGTGCCGGTTCTGAATCTCCTGAGCCCACTGACTCAGCGCATCCCGGTACGAGATCTGATCGACCGAGACGACCGCCCGCCGCGCGGGCACGATCCAGGTGAGCGTCACGTCTGATCCTAGCTCCCGTGCACATGGCGCAGCTTGTCGCGCGTGGCGTCGTCGATTTCGCCGGTGGGCTCGAGCCCGTGCTTCTTCTGAAATCCGGCGAGCACGCGAGACCCCTCGGGCCCGAGCCCACTCTCGTCGGCGGCGCCCTCCCACGCATGGCCGAGATGCCGGAGGCGTTGCTCGATGCCGACCGGATCGTCCGCCGGGTCGAGGTGACCGACGCGTACGTCATAGCGTTCGACGCGCTCGTTGGGCGGGCGGAGCTCGAGCTCGAACGACGTTGTATCAATCGGGATCGTGAGCTCGAGCACGCCGTCGCCGTCGAGCGCGCCGTCGAGAGAACGCTCCCCGATCGTCGCCGTGAACGGGACGGCCCCGCGCGGCTTCTCCTGCCGAAGAAAGCGGACCTTGACCTTGGTCGTCGCCGCCTTGACCTGGAATCGATGGAGCGTCCCGGTCGCGACACTGACCGTCTTGAGGTCGGTCTCGGGGACCCAGATCTGGTCTCCCGCCTTCAGGACGTGCGGCGTCTTGCGGCGCGCTTTCAGATCAGCGTTGTCGGGGTGATTCCAGATCGCGTCGGCCGACACGACGTAGCGCCGGGCGATCTTCGCCACGAATTCACCCTGGGCCACGCGGTGAAAGGGCATGCGAGGCGAGGCTACGACGGGCACGGCCGATTTCCAAGCCCCTGCCCAGCGTCCGGGCGGGGGGAGGGCCAGGCGCCCTGCAAGTCAAGGCGCTTCCCGCTCCGGTCGGCATCCGGCCAGGCCACGACCAAGAGGCGTTCGCCCCGCGCCCGTGGGGCGGCCGGTCACGACTCGTCGCCTCCCCGAACGGGCGCGGTGGCAGCGTGACGGTCGACCCCGGCGCCGAGACAGCCCCGGAGCTCCGCCGCCATGACCTGAGAGAGACGGCCTCACCGGCTCCAAGTCCTCCCCGTCCGTTCCTGGACAGTCCTGCTTCGCCACCGCGGAGGCGGTTTGGTCGAGCGCCTCGCGTGTCATCGTCGGGCTCCTCGCCGAGTACCTCGCACGTGGCATCGCCGCGGTGGATTCTCGGCAGATGGCGTCTGTTGGCGGGAGCGGTCGAAGACCGCGCGCTCGCCGCCGGGCGCGACGGCGAGCGCCTCGCCGCCACCGACCCCGATCGCCTCGTTCGCCCGCGCGCCGGCGCGCCTCGGGCCGTCCTCAGGGCGAAGTCTTCACCACGACCTCGTCGATCCAGCCGTCGAAGTCGCCCACGGTCAGCGTCACCGGCGCCGCGCTCCACTTCGCGAGCGCCGCGCTCGCCACGGTCGTGACGACGACGCCGTCGATCGACACCGTGTAGCCCGCCGCGTCGAGCGCGATGCGCAGGTGGTGCCACGCCTGCAGGGAGATCGCCTTGCGCAGCGGCGCGCCGTTCCACGTCAGGCCGCCCGCGCCGATCACGACGGGGCCCGTCCACTTGTCCTCGTGCAGGCCGAGAAACGCGTCCCAGTTGCGGGAGAGGTCGAGCAGCGAGGCGTTGTCCTTGCCGTAGCCGCGGAAGGCGTTCACGTAGATCATCGCCTCGATCGCGAGGCCGCCCGCTGCCGAGAACGCCGGCGGTGACAGCGTCACCTTTGCGCGGTCGCCGAGGTCGCGCACCCGGAGCGCGGCGCCGCCGGGCCGGTTCGCCCAGGCGAACGTCTGCCCGTCGATCGCGGCATTCCCCTCCGCCACGAGCGGGCCGTACCCTCCGTGCCCGTCGGCGAAGTCCGCGTCGAGCGGGTACCACACGACGACCTTCGGCGACGCCTTCAGGTCGACGCCCGGGTTGAAGGCTTCGATGGTGTCGTCCGGAGCGACGTGCTCGACGGCGAAGAGCGCCTCGAGCGTCGCGACGACGCGCCGGCCGTCGGGCAAGAGGGCCTCGGCGTCGACCCACTGCGGGCCGCCGTGCTTGGGCGTGAAGGTGAACGACGTGCCGCCGATCACGGGCTCCTGGTCGCGCGCCTCCCAGGTGACGCGCGCGCGGGTGAGGTCGACCCCCTTGCCGTCGAGCGTCGCCGTGATCGGCTTGCCCACGGCGTTGCCGCTCGCGGGCGCGGCGAGATCCCCGCCCGCCGGCACGAAGGCCCCGGCGGCGTCCTGCGTCTGCGCGGCGAGCGCGGCGACGGTCGCGAAGCCCGCCGTGAGGTTCCACGTCACGGCCTCCGTCGTCATCCGCGGCGACGAGCCGGCCTCGGCGAGCGCGCCGACGGCGGCGGCCGTGACGAGCGTCGTCTTGGGCCAGACGACCTGCGGGTCGCCGTGGCTCGGGAGCACGTCGGCCTCGTAGGAGCGGCCTCGGGGATAGACGCGCTCGTAGAAGCCTCCGTCGGCGTCTTGCAGCTTCACGAGGAAGTCGGCCTCCCACACGGCCTCCTGGAGCACGTCGCTCCTGCCGTCGCCGCTCTCGGGGAGGCCGAGGTTGTCGAGCGTGCCGACGCCCTCGAACGCGTCGGCCGCGAAGACGAGCGTGTGGACCTCGCGCGCGCTGCTCGTCGTGTACTTGCTGTAGTCGCCCGCGTCGTGGTGGCCGCCCGCGACGTCGACCTCGCCTTGGTTCACGAAGGGGTAGAGGCTCGCCCCGACGCCGTCGAGCTTCGGGGCCGACTCGCCCTTCGGCACGCTGGCGTTCGCGGCGATCGCCTGGTTCGTGGCGGAGAACTTCGCGTCCGTCGTGGGCACTTCCGCCTTCGCGACGTGGTCGGCGCCGTCGGTGAACTTCGTGTAGGGCAGCTCCTTCGCGACGCCGCAGCGCTGGTTGTACAGGCCCTGCGCGTAGGCCCGCGTCACGGCCATCGCGGCGCCGTCCTCGACGACGAACGGGTAGCTCGCGCCGAGCCCGGGCACGACGAGCTGGTACTCGCCGGGCGTCGTGAACGCGGAGAAGTCGGCCTCGAGCACGCTCTGGTATTGCGCGGGCTGGAAGCCGAAGCCCGCGTCGAGGCGCGACGCGAGCGTGCCTTTCCACACCTCCCCGCCCGTCGCCGCGTCGACGAGGGAGAACGGCGTCGACGACGTGGGCAGCTCGCCGAGGTCGCCGAGGTAGTAGCCGACCATGGCCCGCTTCGGGAGCGCGGGCTCGTAGCCGGTCTGATTGACGTGGATCGCGGGGCCGTAGCGGCGGGGGTCCAGCGTCGCGACGAAGGGGGTGGGAGCTTGCCAGAGCGTGCCCGTCGTGTCCTCCACGGAGACCTTGGCGAGGTCCGATATGGGCGCATCGAGGACGAGATAGAGCCAGTTGCCGATGCGCAGATCGTAGCCGCGGAAGGAGGCGTAGAGCACGCGGCGCTTGAAGCTCACGGCCGAGACGGAGGCGGGCTTTCCGCCCACCGTCACGGCGAAGGTCGCCGGCGCGGGGAGCTTGCCGCCGAGGTCCCACGCGGTGGCGGGGGCCGGGTCCGCGTCCTTGGTGGTGATTCGCTCGAGCTCGAGGACGGTGGGCGAAAGGAGGCGCAGGGTCGTCGCGCCGACGGCGGGCAGCTCGACGCCCGGGTAGCCGGGGGGCAGCGAGGCGAGCGGCGCGGGGCCCGCGGAGGCGTCGCCCGCGTCGGGCGGGACCGAGGCGTCCGCGGTCGACGTCGCGCCGCCGTGGCCCGCCGTGCCGCCCGCGCCGCCGGCGGGGGCCGACGACGACGTGGACGCCCCGCCCGCGCCGGGCGCCATGGTGGTCGCGCCGGGCCCGGAGGCGTCCTCCCCCGCGCCGCAGGCGGGCGAGGCGGCGGCGATCAGGCCGAGGAGGGCAGTGCCCACGGATCGGAACGCGGCAGGGCGGAGCATCCCGGCAGCCTACGCCAACGAACGGAGCGCGCACGGCGAGCGCGCCGTCGGCGGGGGCGGCGCGGGCGCGGTCGACCTACCCCGCGCGGTCGACCAGCGCCGCGAGCTCCGCGCCCTCGAACCCGATCAAGGCGGGCTCGGGGGTGAGCGTCACGCCGAACCGCGATCGCACCGCCGCGCGCACCGCCGCGGCGAAGGCGACGACCTCGGCGGCCGTCGCGCCGCCGCGATTCACGACGGCGAGCGCGTGCCTCGTGGAGAGGCCGACCCGGCCGACGGACGTGCCTCGCGGGAAGCCGGCGCGCTCGATGAGCCAGCCGGCCGAGAGCTTGGTGCGGCCCCCGTCAGCGGGGAACGTGGGCGCCTCGAGGGCGCCCTCCCGGGCGCGGAACGCGGCGATCTCCTCCGCGTCGAGCGTCGGGTTGGTGAAGAACGATCCGGCGCTGCGGTGATTCTCGTCGCCGGGGTCGCAGACCATCGACTTGGCGCGGCGCAGCTCGATCACGGCGCGGCGCACGTCGGCGAGCGTCGGCGTCGCGACGCCCTCGAGGCGGCGGGCGAGCTCCGCGTAGCGCACGGTGGGCGCGCCCGCGGGCGTGAGCGCGAAGGTCACCTCGACCACGACGAAGCGGCCCGCGGCCTCGCGCTTGAAGACGCTGTCGCGGTAGCCGAAGGCGCACGCGGCGCGGTCGAAGCAGGCGATCTCGCCCGTCGCGCGGTCGACGGCGCGCACGAGGACGATCGTCTCGGCGACCTCTTGCCCGTAGGCGCCGAGGTTCTGGATCGGCGCGCCGCCGACGTCGCCCGGGATGCCCGAGAGGCACTCGAGGCCCGCGAGCCCCTCGTCGACGGTGCGCAGGACGAGGGCGTCCCAGCGCTCGCCGGCGCCGGCTCGCACGAGCACGCGGTCGCCGTCGGCCGCGAGGGCGACCCCCGGCAGGCGCGGTCGGAGCACGAGCGCGTCGACCCCGCGGTCGGCGACGAGGACGTTGGACCCGCCGCCGATCACGACGACCGGCACGCCCGCCGCGCGCGCGAAGGCGAGCGAGGAGGCGACCTCGGCCTCGCTCGTCGCGTCGATCAGGAAGCGCGCGGGGCCGCCCACGCCGAAGGTCACGAGCGGCGCGAGCGGGACGCGCTCGCGCAGGCCCGCGGGCGCGCCCGTCACGGCCGCGCGCGCACGCGGGCGCCCGCCATGAACCCGTCGTCGATGACGTGCACCTTCTCGACGAAGTCCTGGTAGCCGTCGGCCGCGACGGTGCCGGTCGGCAGGCTCAACGAGAAGTCCTCCTCCATCACCGATCCGACGAGGGTGCCCTTGCGGACGGCCTCGATGCGCGGGTGCTTCACGTTCACGGCGGGCGGCGGCTTGAGCAGCGTCGCCCCGGCCGGCAGCTCGACGCGGCGGTGCACGTGGTACTGGAGCGACCGCTCGATGGAGAGGGCGCTCTGGCGCGCGGCGCGCGAGGCGTACGTCGCGCCGAGCGTCGCGACCTGAGCGCGCGGCACGACGACGTGCACGGGCTCGAGGCCGGGGAGCGTCCACGTCTTGCCACCCTTGCCCTCGGGGCGCGCGTAGCCGTGGATCTTCACCTTGGCGCGGAGCGCGACCTCCCACGACCCCTCGGTCGACGAGAGCGAGACGTCCTCGACGTCGGCCCACGGCAGCCAGCCGAGCACCACGCCCTGCAGGAGCTGGCGGCGCTCGGTGCCGACGACGGTCTCGAACGACTCGGCCAGCGACTGCGCCGGCCGACCGTGCACGAGCACCGTGAAGAACCCCTGCGCGTCGCCCTTGTCGTCGAGCGTGAGGCGCACGTCGACCTCGTCGCCCGCGTCGCCCGCCGTGCCCTCGACGGTCACGATCGCGCCGCTCGACAGCAGCGCGCTGCGGCCACGGAGCTCCGGGCTGATGCGGCCCGGAGGGAGCGGCGGGCCCTCGACGTCGGCGTCGATCCACACGTCGCCCCCGGCGTCCGCGGCCCCCGGGGGGGAACCGGCGGGCGGCACCGGGGCGCGGCCGAGGTGCACGATCACGAGCGGGTGCTGGAAGCGGCCCGCGTGCGCGGGGTAGTCCGGCGACGCGCTGAACGGCTCGGCCTCGGCGACGGCGAGGTCGCTCGCGACGCCGAGCTCGCGCAGCACGCGGTGCACGACCCACGATCGGCTGCCCACGCCCTGCTCGAGGATCGTGCGCGCGCTCGTCACCTGCGGGCCGCCGCCGTAGAGCGCCGACCCGTCCGAGAGCTCGGCCGAGGAGGCGACCTTGACCTTCTTGCCGACCGCGGCGACGACCTTCTCGAGCAGCGCGCGGCTCGGGGCCTTCTCGCCGCCCGCGGCCTCGCGCGCGAAGCGGGCGACCACCGGGTCCGCGTCGTCGAGCGTGCGCGCGTTCTCGTCCATCGCGCGCGCGACGCCGTCCCACGTCTGCGTCGAGAGGCTCACCGACACGAGGCGGTCCATCTTCGGCACGCCGTCCTCGATGCGCCGCGGGGCCGCGTCCTTCACGCGCCAGACGCGCACGACGCTGGCGCCCTCGACGCGGTCCTCGGCGCGGCCGAGCAGCGGGTGCGACCACACGCCGAACGGGATCGACGCGGGCCGGCGGATCTCGATCTCCCCGCGGCGCACGCTGGTGCGCTCGGGGAGGAGATCGGGCGTGTCGAGGACGATCTGCCCGGTGTCGCCGGGCAGCGCGACGCCCTGCGCGATCTGCTCGACGTAGTCGCCGGCCTCGAGCTGCGACAGGTCCGAGCCCCCCTGGTTCGCGTTCGCCGCGGCGTCCGGATCGAGGACGCGGCCGTCCTTCTTGTGGATGCGCCGGCGCAGCAGGCGGGGCGCCGCGCGGCCGTCGACCATGGGGCCGATCGGCGCGGCGCCGCCGGCGACGTCGGTGGTGCCGGAGACGCGCCGGAGGTCGTGGATGGTGAAGCGCAGGAGCCCGGACGGCTCGACCACGTAGCGCTCGGTGTGCTCGAGCACGGCGGTGGCGGCGCCCGGCAGGTACGCGTTCGCGAGATCCTCCTGCACCAGCCGGCGGCCGGTGGCCTCGAGATCACGCGACGGGTCGGCGCCGAGGCCGAGCGCGCGCTGGAGCGGGGCGATCGCGAAGGGGACGTCGCGCGCGACGGCGAGGTCGCGCTCGAAGCGCGGCTTGGCGAGGTCGGCGCGGCCCTTCGCGGCGGCGAAGCCGAGGACCTCGACCATGTGGCGCTGGCCGGTCGGCATCGCGTCGTAGATCGCGATCGCGCCCGGCACGTCGCCGAGCTGCACGCGCGCGGCCAGCTCCTGGTCGCGGAAGGCCTCGGGCGCGCTGCGCAGGGCGCGCAGCCGCCCGATCTCATGGATCACGCCGCGGAAATCGCCGCGCTCGGTGTGCGCCGCGAGGCACGCGGGCTGGCCCTGATGGGTGCCGCCGCCGCACGCCGCCTTGAGCTGATCGGGGCCCGATCGGCGGTGGATCTTCGCGTCGACCGACGCGAGGAGCACCGATCCCGGAGCCGCGCGCGCGAGCTCGGCGTACGTCGCCTCGGCCAGGTCGGGGATCGGCCTCGCCGCGAGCGCCGCGAACGCGATCACCATCGGATCGGTCGGGCCGGCGGGGAGCCGCAGCGCGCCGCCCGGGCCGCCTCCGACGCCGATCTCCTTCAGCGCCTCGGCGGGTCCCTCGCCCGCGCCGCGACGCCGCTCGGTGAGGCTCGCGTGGCCGATGCGCGCCTCCCACGACGTCGGCCACGCCGCGATCACGCGCTCGGTGGCCGCCCGCTGCCGCTCGACCTGCTTGGCGGGCGGAAGGTCGTCGGCCTCCGTGATGGCGCGGGCGTAGAGCAGGTCGAGCGCGGGCGCGCGCTTCGGCGGGGCGGCGCCCGCGGGCTCGAGCAGGTGCTCGGCGGCGCGCGCCTCGCCGAGGCCGAGGAGCGCGGCGCTGGCGAGCGCGAGGTCGCCGTCGCCGAATTCGCCGCCCGGGGGCGCGGCGGTGGCGACGCGGATCGCACGCGCGGAGGTGGCGCGCACGGTCGCGGCCTCGCCCGGCTTCGGCGCGCGGGCCGCGAGCGGCAGACCGTCGTTGCCCCAGGCGTCGAGCTCGATCGCGCCGCCGTCGTTGCGCTCGGCGACGCGCACGACGACGCGCACGCGGCCGGCGGGCACGTCGGCGGCCGCGAGGCGCGTGACCGGCCGCCCGCCCGCCTCGAAGCCGCGACGGAGCGCTGCCACGCCGCCGACCTCGAGCACGGCCGCCGAGGACGTCGTCAGCGCGAGCCGGATCGACTGCGCGCGCGGCACCTCGAGGTCGACGACCACGGCGCGCGCGCCCTGGAGGAAGCTCGCGGCGTTGACGTCGAGGGCGCACGCGTCGGCGCGCACGACCGAGGGCCCGGCGGCCGCGCCGAAGGGCGGGACGCCGCGGTAGCTCGGCGCGAGCGGCTGGATCGCGTCGACCGGCGACGGCGCGTCGAGCGAGCGGAGCCCCGTCCACTCGAGCGGGCCGATGACCGTTCCCTCGCGCGCGCAGCCGCGCCTCGCGCCCCACTGCGTCGCGGCCCGCGCGTCGCCGGCGTACATGGCGATCTCGTGCAGCGCGCCGGCGACGAAGCCGCTGAGCAGCGACCGGACGTCGGCCGTGGCCGCGGGCTCCGGCGGGCGCGGAGGGCCGTCGGCGTCGGGCGGCGGCAGGCGCAGCGCCGACCACGCGGCGACGAGGCGCGCCGTGACGACGGGGAGGTTCGACCGGGATCGGAAGGCGGCCGCGTGCTCCGCGAGCCCCTCGAGCGCGCCGAGCCGGCGGCCGACCAGCGCGTCGATCGCCGCGACCCCGGCCTCGAGCGACCCCGGCACGTCGGGCCGCCGCGCCGCCTGCTCGAGGGCCTCGAGCCACGGGCCGACGGCCGCCGAGTCGCGCGCCTCGGCCTCGAGGGCGCGCATCACGGTCTGCGCGGCGGGCGGAGGCGGCGTGGGCGGGGCGGCCGGAGCCGGCGGCGAGCACGCGATCGAGCCCGGCACGAGGGCGCCGAGCAGCGGGAGGAGATAGCGAGTTCGGGGCATCGGAGGCGGCCATGCTGCACCAAACGGGGGCCGTGCGCACGGGGGGTTTCCGCCCCGCCGCGCGCGCCCGAACCGCCGAGCGGCCGATCACCGCGCCTCGGCCGTCACCCGCCCAGGTGATCGACCAGCAGGCGCGCGACCTCGCCCGGTCGCGTCCAGTGCATCATGTGGCCGGCGTCGGGGATCTCGACCGCCCGCGCGCCGGCGATCGTCGCCACGCGATCCGCCTCGTCTTCGGGGTGGAACCCGGTCGGCCCGCCGCCGACGCACAGCGTTCGCGCCGTGATGCGGCGGGCGTGCTCGCGCCACCTCTCGATCGAGAACGGGATCGGGCTCGGCGTGCGGTGCAGCGGGTCGAACGCCCACACGAAGCGCCCGTCCTCCGTGGGGCGCGCGAGCTGCGCGGCGCGGCGCAGGAGGAGCTCCTCGGGCACGCCCGGGTGCCCCATCGCGAGGCGGGTCACGACGTCGTCGATCGTCATCGATCGCTCCGGCCGCGATCGGATCCTCCGCACGGCGTCGACCCAGGATCGCTCGCGGTCGACGACGCCCTCCTCGCCGAACGCCGGCGGCCCGAGCCCCTCGAGCAGGGCGAGCGCGCGCACGCGGGCCGGGTAGAGGCCGGCGTACATCACCGCGACGCTGCCGCCCATCGAGTGCCCGACGAGGGCGAACGGGCCATCGCCGCAGAGCGCGTCGGCGATCTCCGCGAGGTCGAAGGCGTAGTCGGGGAAGTAGTAGTACCCGCTCGGGTGGACGCGGTCGGAGTCGCCGAAGCCGCGGAGATCCGGCGCGATCACGCGCAGGCCGGTCCGCGCGAGCGCGGGGGCGACGAGGTCCCACGAGGCCGCGACGTCCTGCAGGCCGTGGATCAGGACGGCGTCGCCGCGAGCGGTGCCCTCGGCGGGCCACTCGAGGACGGCGAGATCGAGGCCTCGGGCGGCGACTCGCAGCGCGCGGGGGTTCATGGCGGCGGGAGGTCTACCACCTCGCGCGCACGCCGAGGCCTCGCGGTGAAAGCAGGGGCGACGACCGCCTGCCGCACGGGCCTCGCGGTCGCGCTAGCCTGCGCCCCGATGCGCATCCGCCAAGCCGTCGCCGACGATCACCCCGCCTTCGCCCGGCTCTACCCCGATCTCGCGACGGGCGATCCGACGCCGACGTTCGAACGCTGGCGCGACGAGCTGGCCGAATCGTCGGTGGTGGCCGAGGACGACGGGGGCGCGGTGGTCGCGTACGGCTACGCGCAGGCGCTCCGGACCACGGGCTACGTGCGGCAGGTGGTCGTCGCGCCCGAGGCGCGAGGGCGCGGCCTCGGGCGCGCGCTGCTCGAGGACGTCGCGCGGCGCCTCGAGGCGGCCGGCTGCACGACGTGGCGGCTCAACGTGGTGCCGGACAACGATCCCGCGCGGCGGCTCTACCGCGGCCTCGGGATGGTCGACCGGCACGCGACCTGGGTGCTGCGCTTTCCCTGGTCGATCGTCGCGACGCTGCCGGGCGCCGAGGGCGTGCGCGCCTCGCCCGTGGAGCCCGCCGAGGACGCCCTGGTCGAGGCGGCGACGGGCCTCGTCGCGGGGCAGCTAGGCGACGCGCGGCGCCTGGGCGGCCGCGTGCTCATCGCGGCGCGCGACGCGGGCGGCGTCGTCGGCGCCGCGGTCTTCGACCCGCGCTTCCCGGGCGCGTTTCCGTTCCGGCCGCGCGACGCCGCCGTGGCGCGGGCGCTGCTCGAGGCGATGGCGCCGCACGCGCTGCCCGATCCGCCGCACGTGCAGGTGGTCGTCGAGGAGAACGCCGCGGTCGCGAGCGCGCTGCGCGACGCGGGCGCCGACCAGCGGATGCACCTCGTGCACATGGAGGGGCCGCTGCCGCCGGCAAGTCGGCGGCCGCGCGCGCCGTCGCGCGACCCGCTCCACGGCGTCACGCTCGAGGCGATCGTGACCGCGCTCGTCGCGCGGCACGGCTGGGAGGCGCTCGGCCACCTCGTGCCCGTCCGCTGCTTTCAGTTCGACCCGAGCGTCAAGTCGAGCCTCACGTTCCTGCGCCGGACGCCCTGGGCGCGAGCCAAGGTCGAGGAGCTGTTCCGACGGAGCCTCCCCCGCTCGCGGGACTGAGATCCTCAGTCCGGTCCGCGGCCGGAGGAGGTCGCGCGGCGCGCCGGCGATCACCGGACCGCGCTCGGCGGGGGCGCGCGGCGATTCAGCGGGTCAGTCGGCCGCGAAGAGGGGTAGTGGCCGAGCTGCGGGACGATGCGCACGTAGCGGCGCGCGTCGGGCAGCGCGAGCCGGTAGCCGTGGAGCTGCTGCCTGCCGCGGTCGTACACGATCACGCGGCCGTTGGCCTTCTTGTGTCGCCGCCCCTCGGTCATCGCACCGACCGGGTCGGAGAGCGCGTCGACGAGGCGCTCGAGCAAGCGCTCGCGCTCGGCGGGGGCCATCGCGCGCCACTCGGCCTCGGTCGGGGCGACCAGAGGCGACGAGGCGTCGGCCGGATCGTGCGACATCGCCCGCGCGGCGTAGCAGGTCGGCCGAAAGGAGGTCGTCGGCCCGGTCCGACGGCAACCGCGGGCGCCAGCGCGGCGGCCTCGCGCGAGGCGCGGCTTCGAGACGTCCCGAACCGAGGCGACGCCTCGATCGCGGAGGTCCCGGGACGTCCCGAACCGAGGCGACGCCTCGATCGCCGAGGTCCCGGGACGTCCCGAGCCGAGGCGACGCCTCGATCGCGGAGGTCCCGGGACGTCCCGAGCCGAGGCGACGCCTCGATCGCGGAGGTCCCGGGACGTCCCGAACCGAGGCGACGCCTCGATCGCCGAGGTCCACGGACCCGCGGGGGGCCGGCTTCAGGCCGCGTCCGTCACCGCCGGGGGGCCGGGCCTGCGACGCGAGGGCGGACGACTCGCGCGACCGGAGCTGGCGGTCCGCCTTCGGATCGCCATTGCAGTCGACTCTGGGCCAGCCTCCTCGAGGCGGAGGGTCTGGGGCCCCTCGCCGAACGCCGCCTGGCCGCGCACTCAGCCCTTGGGCTTCTTCACCGGCGGCGCGGCAGGCTTCACCGGCGGCGCGGCGAGCTTGGTCGCCTTCTCGTCCGGCACGAGCCGCACCATGCGGTGCATGAGCCCGTCGACCCGCGACAGCCAACCTCGCCACTTCTCGTACTTCTCGACGGGGATGGTCGACAGGTCGAACGTCACCGTCCGCTTGACGACGACGGCGTTCCCGCCGCCCGGCGCGCGGTCGAAGCGCAGCGTCGCGCTGCCGAACTCGCCGCCGCTCTCGTCGCCGCCGGGAGGCAGGTCCGCGAGCTTGTAGCCGGGCGGCGCCTCGATCGTGATCGTGCGCGACCGGAAGCCGGGCGCGAGGCCCGGCGGCAGCACGACCGGCAGCGTGCGCTTCACCAGCGACGCGAGCTGCGAGGTCAGCGTCTGCGCCTCGGAGATCGGCACCGCCAGCTCGTCGCCCTCGCGGCGCGCGAGGCCCTCGGTGTGCGCCTCGTACTTCAGCGTCGCGCCGCCCTGCGCCTTCTCGCCGTCGAACGCGACGTCCGGCTTCACCTGCACGGTCGGCAGCCAGCCGTTCGCGAGGTACTGCTCGACCCACTGCGCGCGCGCGTCGGCCTGCTTCAGGTTCATGCGCAGCTCGAAGGCCGAGTCGCCCATGTGCTGCTCGGTCGCCACGATGTCGGCGCCGCCGGCGGCGTCGAGGCGCACCTTCCAGGCGACCTGGATGCCGTGATCGGAGGGCTGGCTCGCGGGGGTCGCGACGATCTTCGCCGGGCCCTCGTCGATGAAGAGCGCCGCGGCGCGCGCGTCCATCGACGGCAGCGGGCCGAGGCGGCTCTCGGGGCTGGTCGCGTCGAGCCACGTGCCGGGCTTGCCGTTCTTGCCCGGCAGATAGGCGATCCCGTGATCGAACACGGGGATGGCCGCGCGCGTGCTCTGGAGCAGCGAGGGCTCGGCCGTGTAGCGCGTCTGCACGAGCACCTCGGTCGCCTCGACGCCGATGCTCTTGAGCAGCGTGATGAGCAGCATGGCCTTGTCGTCGCAGTCGCCCTGGCGCCGCGCGAGCAGCTCCTGCGGCCGGTTCGGCAGCCACCACTCGCCCGACACGTAGTTCACGTAGCGGATGTCGTCGGCGACGAAGTCGAAGAGCGCCTTGATCCGCTCGGGCTCGGTCTTCTTGCCCTTCGTCAGGTCGGCCGCGAGGCGCTTGACCTGCTCGTCGGGCTGCGTGAATCCGGCGACCGCGCCGCGGTACCACTCGCGGAAATCGCCCCACGTCGCGAACGTCGATCCGACGACGACCGGGAGCACCTCGGTGAGCTTCGGCGCGAAGGGCTCCTCGCGCACGCTCGGCGGCGCGTCCCAGATGTAGCGGCGGACCGTGCGCCCGCCCTCGGCGCGCGTCTCGGTGCGGTCGGCCTTGCCGTTGAGCACGTCGATCGCGAGCGGCGAGGCCGCGGGCGAGTCGACGACGACCTCGTTGTAGAGGATCGGGTGCGTGTCCTGCGCGCCGACGTAGTCGATGAAGTAGAACGGCGCGTCGCCGCGGCGACCGACGGGGCCCGCCGTCCACGATCGCACGGCGACCTCGACGACGTCGCCGGCCTTGAGCTCCGGCCAGCGGATGCTCACGCGACGGCCGCCCGCGCTCTGCTCCTCGGCGGGCGCGACGGAGCCGTCCTTCCGGTGCACGCGCGCGATGAGCAGCTCGTTCTCGTCGCCCTCGGCCGGGACGCCGCGCTCGTAGAGATCCGCCTCGGTCCGCGGCTCGACGACGACCTCGCGCGCGTAGTGCATGAGCTGCGAGACGCGCTTGTCCTCGTGGTAGGTGACCGCGCGCACCCAGTGCAGCTCGCGGTCGAAGACCTCGCCGGCCTTCGCGGGGTTCGCCTTGGCGCGCGCGAGGAACACGACCGGCTTCACGAGGTGCTGCTCGTCGCGCGCGACGTCCGCCGGCGCGGGGCCGGCGCCATGGCCCTGGCCCGGGGCGGCGTGCTGGCGGAGGCCCGCCTCGGCCTTGAGCGACACGTCGCCGGGCTCGAGGTCGCGGGCGCGGGCGAGCGCGGCGACCGCGACGGGATCGGCGGCGGGCTGGCCCTGCCCCGCGGCGAGGGCGCCGAGCGCTCGGCGCGCGGTGGCGAGGCCGTAGAACGCGGTGCCGCGGTTCGGGGCGATGCGCGTCGCGTAGGTGAAGACCTCGCGCGCCCAGCCGTAGCGGCCGAGCTCGACCAGCTCGCGCCCGATCTGCAGCACCTCGTCGGCGCTCGTGATCGAGGCCAGGCTCTCGACGACCGCGCCCTCGATCGCGACGGCGCCGAGCGGGCGGAAGCCGTGCACGTACGAGAAGCCGCGCCCCTCGGGCCGCGCGGCCGCGAGGCGACGGCGCGCGCGCACGGCGAGATCGACGTTGCCGCGGGCGTTGTCGGCGATCTCGGACCAGACGCTGATCGGGGCCGCGTCGCCGAGCTCGGTCGCGAGGGCCGTGACGTCGTCGAGCACGGCGCGCGAGACGCCGCTCGACCCGCCGTGGCGCTTGGCCAGCGCGCGCAGGAGGCGCGCCTCCGGGTCGGTCGCGGATCGGAGGGGATCCTCCTCGGCGAGCGCGATCGCCCAGTCGGGGTAGTGGCCGCCGATGTGCGAGGCCGCGAGCCGACGCTGCGCGAAGGCCGCCGACGCACGATCGCCGGAGGCGTCGGCGCGAGCGCGCGCGAGGTTGAGCCAGCCGCTGCGGTTGGCGCCGAACGGCGAGATCCACCCGGCCATCGCGAGCACGTCGGCGCCGGCGCCCTCGTCGCGCACGACGCGATCGAGCAGGCCCGGCGCGCGCGGCGATCGCGAGTCCTCGGCGTTGCCGAGCGTGCGCAGGATCGCCGCCGCGAGGGCGCGCGGCGTGGCGGGCTCGTCGCCGACCTCGAGCGCGCGAGCGAGGGCGGTGGGCACCACGGTGACGCCCGCGGGCGGGACGATCGGCGCGCGCGCGGCCTCCTCGGCGCCGGCCGGATCGCCGGGCGCGGGCTTCTTGGCGGGGGCGCCCTTCGGCGGGGCCGCCTTGCCGTTCGCGGAGGCGACCTTGGCCTTGCCGCCCTTGGGCGGGTCGACCGGCGGCGGCGGATCGGCCGCGGGCGGCAGCGCGAGGTCGGCGAGCGCCGACGACGACGTGACCGCGACGGGAAGGCCGGCCGCGTCCGTGAAGCGCACGCGCACGCGGCCGTCGTCCGGCGTGCTGGTCGAGCAGACCTTGACCGCGACGAGGTGCGGCCCCGCCGGCGCGTCGACGCGCGCCGCCACGCGGTCGAGCCCGAGCTTCGTGTGCACGTCCTCGCTCGCGACCACGTCGGCGCCGTCCCACACGAGGCGCACCGCGCCGGCCGCGGCGACCTTCACGACCACCGGCGGCGAGCCCGCGGGGAACGTGACCTTCGACGCGAGGTACGAGCAGCTCTCCTGCCGCGGGTGGATCGTGAGATCGAGCGGCACGCCGCGCGCGCTCGACTGCGCCGGCGCGAGCGCGCGCCACGCGACCTCGTAGACGCCCCACGAGTAGCGCGCCGATCGGTCCGACCAGCGCTGCCCCGGGGCCTCGGGGCCCTCGCGGCGGAAGAGGCCGCCGCCCGTGTCCTGAAACGGCCCGAGCACCGCAAGGGCCTTCACGAGGCCCTCGGGGTCGGACGCCGAGTCGGCCGGGCGCGCGTCGGCGCCGGCCCACGGGACCGGGGGCTCGGGCGTCACGCGGCGGGCGAGCCAGTACGCCTCCTGGGCGACCGGCGAGGGCGTGCGCGCGATCGCGATCAGGCCGTCGCGCGCCCGCGTGCCGCCCGCGCGCTCGTCGAGCGACGAGGCGACGACGATGGCCGCGAGGGCGTCCTCGCCGCCTGCGCGCGCCCGACCGAGGGCGAGATCGAGCATCTCGTCGGGCGTCGCGGCCGTCCACCGCGAGACCGCGGCGACGACCGGCCGCGGGGCCACGACCTTGCCGGGCGAGCCCGGCTTCGGCACGACGCGCGGCGCCGGCGGAGCCCTGGGAGCGTCGGCGACCTTCAGCGCGGGATCGGCCTTCTTGGCAGCCGGCGCCTTCTGCACCGGATCGGCCTTCTTGGCAGCCGGCGCCTTCTGCACCGGATCGGCCTTCTTGCCGGCCGGCGCCGGGCCGGGCTGCGCGAGCGCGCCCGCCGGCAGCACCGCGCCGATCACGAGGGCGACCCCCGTGAGGCTCGCGACCCGCGCCGCCACCGCCAGCCATCGCGCCTCGTACCCCACCCGCGTCGCGTTCGCTGCCATGCGTCTCCTCGGTCTTCCGCTCTTGGGACCCGCGCAGAAACCCGACGAGCCTTCCCATGAAGACGAGGAGACAGGAAGTCCGATCCGACCTCCCCGGCTCCTGGCCTTCAGGTTTCCCCCCGGCCGCGCCCGCGGGCGGCACCGCGCGCGACCGCCGGGCGCGCCGGGCGAGCGC
>CAIVJW010000244.1 GCA_903906315.1 uncultured delta proteobacterium
CGCGCGCGCCGACGAGGACGCGATCGGCGAAGCGGTCGGCGCCGGGGCGATCGCGGGCTCGGCGGTCGCGGGGGCCGACGGCGCGGCGGTCGCGGGCAGCGCGGCCCCCGGGTCGCGGCTCGCGCGGCCGGCCAGGAACACCGCGGCGACAATCACGGCCGCGACGCCGACGGCGATCGCCGCGCGCGCCGGCGGACGACGGGGCGCGTGCACGGGCGCCGAGGCGACGATGGCCGGGCCGGTCTCGGTCGGCTCCGGCGACGAGTCGAGCAGCAGGCGCGGCTTCGGCGCGGCCACGAGGGAGCTCGCGGCGAGTGCGCCGTCGGCCGAGGCCGTCGCGAGCGGGGCGATCGCCGATCGCGCCTGCGGAGCGGATCGCGCCGCGACGACCCCCGACGACGCGGGCGTCGGGGCGTCGGGCTCGACGTCGACCTCGATGGCCGCGTCGCCGCCGCCGAGCGCCGCGTCGAGGCCCTCGCGGATCGCGCGCACGCGCTCGCCCCCGACGTCGGCGACCCAGCGCCCGATCTGCCGCGCGCTCGGCGCCGGGCCGAGAGCCAGCGCGGCCGACCGGAGCGCGGTCGCCAGGTCGCCCGCGTTCTGCCAGCGATCGGCGGGGTCGCGCAGCAGCGCGCGCAGGAGGACGCCCGCGGCCTCGCCGGGCAGGTCCGCGCGCCGCGTGCGCGGGTCGGGGATCTCCTGCTCGGCCACGCGCCGGAGCGTGCGCATCGCGTCGTCGCCGCCGAAGAGCTTGGCGCCCGTGATCGCCTCCCACGCGACGATGCCGAGCGAGAACACGTCCGATCGGCGGTCGACGTCCTCGCCGCGCGCCTGCTCGGGCGAAAAGTAGGCGAATTTGCCCTTCAGCTCGCCGGTCGAGGTGTGCGACCGCCGGTAGAGAGCGCGCGCGATGCCGAAGTCGGCGACGCGCGCGCGGCCGTCGATGCCGACGAGCAGGTTGTGGGGCGACACGTCGCGGTGGACGATCCCGAGCGGCGCGCCCGCCGCCGTCGTGGCCTCGTGCGCGTCGTCGAGGCCCTGCGCGGCCTGCGCGATCAGCTCGAGCGCGACCGGCAGCGGCACGTGCTCGCGCCGCCGGTCGCACGCGCGCAGGATCGCCGCGAGCGACGCGCCCACGCACAGCTCGAGCACGAGGAAGAGCGCCCCGTCGTCATCGCGCCCGAGATCGAGCGTCTGCACGACGTGCGGGCTCGACACGCTGGCCGCGACGCGGGCCTCGTCGAGGAACATGTCGACGAAGCGCGGATCATCGGCGAGGTGCGGCAGCATCCGCTTGATCGCGACGAGCTTCTCGAAGCCGGCCTCGCCGCGCACCCGCCCGGCGAACACCTCGGCCATCCCGCCCGCCGCGATGCGGAAGAGGAGCTCGTATCGGCCGACGAGCGCGCGCGCGCCGCCGCGTGGGCCCGCTCCCGACGGCGTCGAAGCCGCTCGCATTGAGCCTTCACGCTACCCGCGGGCCCGCCCGTGTCAACGAAGCCGCGGGAGCGCCGCCTCCTGCGCGATCTGGGGTTGCCTTGCGCGGCGCTTCCACCGAGCCGCCGAGGTCCGAGAGCGCGCCACCGACCGCGCCCCGGTCGCGACCGCCCTCCGGTCGGTTCGAGGAGCCGGGCCCCCGGTCCGGCCCGCGGGCTGAGCGCCTGCGCGAGCGAGCGCGAGTCCGGCCGACCGACGCGCCCCCCCAGCGCCCGCTCGAAGCCGGCGTCGCGCGGACTACCCCCCTTTCGCGCGAAGCGCCCGGTCCCGATCCCCGACGGCCGCGACGCCCGGGTCGCCGCCGCGGCCGATCGGGTCGCGCGCCCACAGCGCCTCGCGGCGATCGTGTTGGGCAGCTTCGCCCACGGCGAAGCCACGCCCGGATCCGACCTCGCCCTCGCCCTCGGTTGCCTGCGCGGTCGCGACCCGCCACCATGGATCACGCCGCCGGTCCCGAGACGCGGCGCGCAACGCTGACAAGGCCCCGCTCGCGAGGATCACACCGATGCGCATGAACCACCGCGGGCTCGTCGTTCTGGTCCCGGCCGCGCTGCTCGCGCTGACCTCGGCGCTCGTCGGCTGCGGCTCGTCCGCCGAGGACCAGGGGAGCATGTTCACGGAGTCGACCGCCGCCAGGACCGCCGGTCAGGGCGGCGCGTCGAGCGGGGCGGGCGGCGCGGGCATCGGCACGGAGACGGGGTCCTTCGACGCGGGCACCGGCACCGGGTCCGGGACCATCACCCCCGACGCCGCCTGCGCCTCGTCGAGCGTCGACGGCGCCCTGACGCCGCTCGCGATGTACGTGCTGCTCGATCGCTCCGGGAGCATGAACCAGAACGGGGCCACGAAATGGAACGACGCGAGCGACGCGTTCGATCAATTCGTCGCCGATCCCGGCGCCGCCGGCATCAAGGTGGCGCTCTCGTTCTTCCCGATGTCGAACGCGTCGTGCGACGGGACCGGCTACTCCACGCCGGTCGTGCCGATGGGCGCCTTGCCCGGGAACGCGAACGCGGTCGGCGCGGCGATCGCGTCGCACGGGCCAGGCGGGGGCGGGAAGGGCACGCCGATGGAAGGCGCGCTGAACGGCCTGCGCCTCTTCTGCTCGTCCTACGCGCAGTCGAACCCGGGCGACAAGACGGTCGCCGTGCTCATCACCGACGGACAGCCCAACGGCTGCGATGAGAGCTCGAACCACCTCGCCGGCATCGCGTCGGCGATGGCGACGGGCAACCCGTCGGTGCCCGTGTTCGCGATCGGCATGGTGGGCGCGGACTTCGGCTTCATGGATCAGGTCGCGCAGGCCGGCGGGACGACGAAGTCGTTCGACGTCTCGCAAGGAGGCGCGGGATCCTTCCTCGCCGCGCTCAAGGCCATCGCGGGCCAAGCGCTCCCCTGCGAGCTCGCGATGCCGACGAGCAACGGCCAGAAGGTCGACCCGACGAAGGTGAACGTCACCTACACCGACCAGAACGGCGTCGATCACGCGCTCGACCAGGTCCCCGGCGCCGCCGCGTGCGTGCCGAGCGCCTGGTATTACGACGACCCGGCCGCGCCGACGAAGATCCTGCTCTGCCCGGACACCTGCCAGGCCGTGCGCGCGCAGGCCTCGGGCAAGATCCACATCGTGCTCGGGTGCGCGACCAACGTGGCGCCGCCCACGTAGCGCCCAGGGTCGAGCTCCCGCTCGCGGCGATCCGGCAGGACGCACGCGACCCCGCGTCCCTCGCCGCCCGAGCGCGCCCGCCTCCGCTTTCTGGCCTTCGGAGGGGCCGCCGGTACAGTGGGGGTCGGTGCCGTTCCTTCGAAGCCTCCGGACCCGCGTCCGCGCGAGCCTCGCGCTCGGCGCGTTCGCGATCGCGATCGGCCACGCGACGCCGTCGGCTGCGTTCTCGCCGTTCCTCGTCGTCCCGGACGCGGACGTCGTCGACGCCTCGCCCGCCTACCGCTACGCGAACATGACCGACGCCGAGGCGTACGACGAGCTCGATCGGCGCACGATCCTCTACTCGAAGGTCGACTCCGCGCCGGGCGTGCGCGCGCCGATCCGCCTCACCGGGCGCCTGCACGGCGTGTGGTTCCACTCGTCGCTCCCGCCCGAGGAGCGCGTCGACAGCGCGTTCGAGATCCTCGACGTCCGCCTCGCCCTCGCGCTCGACGACTTCGCCGCGATCCTCGAGGCGCACGACATCGACGAGGTCGTGCACTACACGATGTACCGGCCGAACGTGGGCGGCGGATCCGATCACGGCGTCGGCGACGAGAGCTCGGGGCACGCGGGCCGGCAGACGATCGGATCGCGCCGGCGGCCGGTGATCGAGGCCCGCGGGGGACCGGGCGCGAAGGCGACGACAGCCCCCGGCCCCGTCGTCCAGGGCGCGCCCGCGCGACCGGCGCAGCCCGCCGCGGTGGCTCCTCCGGCCCGCCGCGACGGCGCGGTCGACGCGAAGGCCGGCGCGGCGCCGGTCGGCACGCCCCCCGGCCTCGGCAAGGGGGCCGTCGACCGGACCGCCCACGACAAGCGCGGCCACGAGCCCGCCGGGGCGAAGCAGAAGACGCCCCCGGACGGCGAGAAGCACGCCGCCCCCGTCGCCCGCGCCCTCGCGACGTCGCCCGCCACCGCCACGCCGAAGGCCACCCTCGCGACGCCCCGGCGCGGACCCTCCCCGCCCCCGCCGCGCGCGGCCACGGCCCTCGCCCCGGCGCCTCGCACGACGCGCGCGCCGCCCGGCACGCGCCACCCCGCCGGGCTCGCCATCGACGTCGGCCAGGTGCACCAGAAATCGACCGGCCGCTGGCTGAACGTCGCCGCGCACTTCCACGGCCGCATCGGCGATCGGACCTGCGGCGATCGCGCGCGCGTCCCCGACGAGGCCGACGCGCGCGAGCTGCGCGCCCTGGTGTGCGAGGCGTCCGAGAGCGGAGTCTTCACCTACGTGCTGACGCCGAACTTCAACGCCGCGCACGTCGATCATTTTCACATGGAGATCAAGCCGGGCGTGCGGTGGTTCCTCACGCACTAGGAACGGTCTCGCGTGACCGCGCTCCCGCGACGAACGAGCCGTGGAGCGCAGCGTCCGAGGGACCACGGCGCGCAGACGAGGACCCGAGGCCCAGGGCCCCGCGGGGCGTAGTGCTACGCGACGGGGCCATTGTCCCCGCCGATCGGCCGATGGGCCCACCCCCGACGCCCTCGGACGCGGGGCCCACGCAGCGCGATCGATTGGCACGTCGAGTGCCTGGCGGGCTCCCGATGCCGACGCGAATCAGCCGACCGCTCCTCGCGCGCAGCCCAGCGATCCTGGGTGCGCTCGTCGCGATCGGCCTGGCGACGACCGCGGCCGTCCCCGCGGCCCGCGCCGAGGGCGCCCGCGACGCCGCCGCACCGCCGGAGCTCGGCCGGCTGCTGCGCGACGCCGGGGCCCTTTCCTCGTGGCTGCGCGAGCACGGCCCCGCCATCGCGGCAGCGGGCGCCCGCGTCGCGCAGGCGCGCGCCGACGTCGCGAGCGCGAAGCTCCTGCCCAACCCCGTGCTCGACACGTCCGTCTCCGACATGGTCCTCGGCGCGACCAACCCGCCGGGGCTGCGCTTCGTCGACACGGCGATCCTCACGTTCGGCGTGTCGGAGACGATCGAGATCGGCAAGCGCGGCCCGCGCATCGACGGCGCAGGCCTGCGCCTCGACGGCACCCGCAAGGAGGCCGACGCGGAGCTGCTCGACCGCGTGGCCATCGCGCGGTCGGCGCTCGGCCGGGTCGTCTACGTGCGCGCGAAGCAGCTCGTCCTCGAGGACGCCCTCACCTCGGCCCGCCGCGCCACCGAGGTCGAGCGATCGCGCCTCGAGCAGGGCGCGATCTCCGGCACCGACTACGACCGGATGGAGCTCGAGCGCATGGCCCTCGAGACGGACGCGGCGCGCAGCCGGTCCGAGGTCACGGGCGCGCTCGCCTTCTGCCGCGCGGCCCTCTTCGCCCCGTGCGACGGCGTCGGCGCGAGCCTCGGCGATCTCGACGCCGCCGCACCGCTGCCGGAGTCGGTGTCCCCCACCACCCTCGACAAGCGTCCCGACGTCCTCGCCCTGCGCCTGCGCAGCCAGGCCTCGCAGAAGGACCGCGTCCTCGCCGAGCGGCGCGCGATCCCGGACCCGACCCTGCGCCTCGCGTACACGCACGATCGCCTCGTCATCTCGGGCGATCAGCAGAACACGCTCACCGTCGGCGTGATGGTGCCGCTGCCGATGTTCGACCACGGCCAGGCCGACGCCGCCCGGGCCACCTCGCGCGCCCAGGAATTCGACCACACGGCGCGCGCCGTCGTCGCCGGCGCCAGGAGCGACCTCGACGCGCTCGTCTCGCGCCGCGCCTACCTCGAGGACGCGCTCGAGCGCCTCGGCACGACGGCGCTGCCCAAGTCCGCGGGCGTCCTCGCGGTCACGCAGCGCGCCTTCACCCAGGGCCAGGTCGGCCTGACCGATCTGCTGCTCGCGCGGCGCGCACACCTCGCGCTCCTCGTGAGCGCGATGGACCTACGCTTCGAATACTTCGCCGTCCGCAGCGAGCTCCGCCACGTGCTCGGGCTCGACGGCCCCGAGCCCCCGAAGGAAATCCAATGAGCACCACCGGACCGAGCCTCCCGCCCGCCGAAGGACTCGCGGCGGACTTCGTCCCCGAGCCGAAGCTCGATCCCGGCAAGCCCGACGGCCAGCGCCCCCGCGCCACCGCAGTCGGCGTCGGCCTGTCGATCCTCGCGAGCGCGGCCGCCGTCTGGGTGGCCGCGAGCTTCACGCGCGATCCCCCGCCGAAGGCGGCCGAGGCCAGGGGCATGACCGTGGGCTCCGCCGACGTCACGCTCGCCGCCGACGCGCCGCAGTGGCGCGTGCTCAAGGTCGCCCCGGCGAAGGCCGCCACCGTGCACTGGAGCGACCCGGTGCCGGCGCGCGTCCGCATCGACGAGACGCACGCCTCGAAGGTCGGCACGCCGCTCGAGGGCCGCGTGCTCTCGGTGTTCGTCGAGCTCGGCCAGCCCGTGAAGGTCGGCGAGCCGCTCTTCTCGGTGGCGAGCCCCGACGTCGCGGGCCTGCGCGCCGAGCGCGAGAAGGCTTCGGTCGACCTCGAGGTCGCCAAGACCCGGCTCGAGCGCGTCAAGAGCATGGTCGAGGCGAAGGCGCTGCCCGCGAAGGACGAGCTCGAGGCGAGCCAGGTCTACCGCCAGGCGCAGGTCGCCGCGCACCTCGCGGCGTCCAAGCTCGCCAGCCTCAAGGTCGGCGGCGGCGACAACGAGTTCACCGTCGTGTCGCCGCGCGACGGCGTCGTCGTCGACAAGGGCGTGCTGCCGTCGCAGCAGATCCAGCGCGACACGGCCGCGATGATGGTCGCCGACGTATCGAACGTGTGGGTGCTCGCGGACCTCTTCGAGTCCGACGCGGCCGGCATCAAGAAGGGCCTGCACGTGCGCGTGACGAGCCCCTCGGTGCCGCACTTCTCGGCCGACGCCGAGGTCGAGATGGTGTCCTCGGTGGTCGACCCCGTCCGCCACACCGTCCCGGTGCGCGTGCGCCTGCCGAACGCCGACGGCCTGCTCAAGCCGAACATCTACGCGCAGATGCGCTTCGAGAGCGCCCCGCCCGACGGCACCGTCGAGATCGCGGCCGGCGCGATCGTGTCGAACGGCTCGCGCCAGTACGTCTACGTGCAGAACGACAAGGGCACGCTCGCGCGCCGGGACGTCGTCGTGGGATCGGTCCGCGAGGGCCGCGCCCCGGTGCTCGAGGGGCTGAAGGTCGGCGAGCTCGTCGTCGAGGAGGGCGCCATCCTCCTCGACAACCAGGTCGCCCTCGCCCACTGACGGGCGGCCCCCGACCGCCCTCGAACGACGCCGATCCGCGCGACCCCTCGCGCGGCGGGGCCCACCCGCGCCCGCGCCGCGACGGAGATCGAAAGAGGCATGCTCGACCGACTGCTCTCCTTCTCGCTGACGAACCGACTCGCCGCGTTCCTGTTCGCGACGGTGCTCGCGGCGTTCGGCTACTACGCCTACGCGAACCTCACCGTCGAGGCGTTCCCGGACCCCACGGACACGCAGGTGCAGGTCATCACGATCTTCCCCGGTCAGCCGACCGAGGAGGTCGAGCGGCGCGTCTCGCTCCCACTCGAGCGCGCCCTGAACGGCACGCCCGGCCTGTTCCGACTGCGGTCGATCTCGCTCTTCGGCCTCTCGTTCGTGACGCTCACCTTCTCCGACGGCGTCCGCGAGCTCGAGGCGCGCCAGCAGGTGCTCGAGCGCATGGGCCACGCCGACCTTCCGCGCGGGATCGAGCCGGCGATGGGCCCGATGGCGACGCCCATCGGCGAGGTCTACCGCTACACGCTCGAGGGCGCGGGCGCCGACCCGATGACGCTCCGCACGCTACAGGACTGGGTCGTGCGACCGCAGCTGCTCCAGGTGCAGGGCGTCGCCGACGTCGTGTCGTACGGCGGCCTGCAGCGCGAGATCCACGTCGAGCCGAACCCGCCCAAGATGGCCGCGCTCGGCGTCGGCCTGAACGACGTCTTCGGGGCGCTGCAGAAGGCGAGCGACAACGCGACCGGCGGCTACGTCGAGCGCGGCAGCGAGATGTTCGTCATCCGCAGCCTCGGCATCTTCCGCGACCTCGGCGACATCCGGAAGGTGCGCGTCGGCTTCCACGAGGGCGTGCCGGTCAGCGTGCGCGACGTCGCCGACGTGCGCGAGGGCTGGTCGCCACGCCAGGGCGTCGTCACACGCGACGACGACGAGGACGCGGTCGAGGGCATCGTGCTCATGCGCCGCGGCGAGAACCCGACCAACGTGCTCGACGGCCTGCGCAAGCGCGTCGGCGATCTCAACGACCGCATCCTGCCCAAGGGCGTGAAGCTCACCGCGTTCTACGACCGCACCGAGCTCGTGAAGACGACGCTGAAGACGGTCTTCAAGAACCTGGCCGAAGGCGCCATCCTCGTCACGCTCGTGCTCTTCGCGTTCATGCTGAGCGTGCGCGCGTCGCTCATCGTCGCGGCCGTCATCCCGCTCTCGCTCGGCGCGTCGTTCATCTACCTCTACTCGCGCGGCATGTCGGCGAACCTGCTCAGCATGGGCGCGGTCGACTTCGGCATCATCGTCGACGGCGCCGTCATCCTGGTCGAGCACCTCTTCCACCGCCTCTCGCCCGCGCACGACGGCACGCTCCCGCCCGGGTCGGACCGCCCCATCGCCGATCGCGTGCTCGAGGCCGCGCGCGAGGTCGCGCGACCGACGCTCTTCTCGCTGCTCATCATCATCGCCGCGTACCTACCCATCTTCTCGCTCCAGCGCGTCGAGGGACGCATCTTCGCCCCGCTCGCCAACACGGTCGTCAGCGCGCTCCTCGGCGCGCTCCTCGTGAGCTTCACGCTCGTGCCCGTGCTCGCGCTCTACGCCCTGCGCAAGCCCAAGCCGCACCGCGACTCGCCCCTGCTCACGTGGTCCAAGCGCGCCTACGAGCCCTCGCTCGACTGGGCGATGAAGAACCCCGCGATCGTGATGACCCTCGCGACGGGGTCCCTCGTCGCCGCGTTCACCCTGGTCCCGCGCCTCGGATCGGAGTTCCTCCCCGAGCTCAACGAGGGCGCGCTCTACGTGACGTGCTCGCTCCCCGGCAACATCTCGCTCACCGACGGCCGCAAGATGGCGCCGCGCGTGAAGAAGCTGCTCCGCCGCACGCCCGAGGTCACCGCGTTGCTCTCGCAGCTCGGCCGACCGGAGGACGGCACCGACCCGAAGCTGCCGAACAACCTCGAGGTGTTCGTAAAGCTCGAGCCGCTCGAGAAGTGGCGGCCGCAGATGAAGACCGTGAACGACCTCGTCGCCGAGATGGCCGCGAACACGGCCGAGATCCCGGGCGTCGAGTTCAACTTCTCGCAGCCCATCCGCGACAACGTGAACGAGAACATCTCCGGCCAGCAGGGCCAGATCGCCTTCAAGATCTACGGCGAGGATCTCGAGGTCTTGCAGAAGGCCGCCGAGCAGGCCAAGGACGTCATCTCCGAGGTGCCCGGCGCCGCCGACGTCGGCCTCGTGAAGTCCGGCGTCGCGCCGCAGGTGGCCGTCCGCCTCGATCGCGACGCGCTCGCCCGCTACGACCTCGATCTGGGCGAGGTGCAGGACTACATCGAGACCGCCATGGGCGGCCACGTCGCCTCCGAGATCTGGGAGGGCGAGCGGCGCTTCGACGTGACGGTGCGCCTCCCGTCGTCGACGCGCGAGGACGTCGGCGCGATCCGCGGCGTGATGCTGCCGCTGAAGGACGGATCGCTCGTGCCGCTCTCGGCCGTGGCCGAGGTGGCGATGGCGACCGGCCGCGCGGCCATCACGCGCGAGAACGGCCGCCGGTACGTCGGCGTGCGCATGAACGTGCGCAACCGCGACCTCGGCGGCTTCGTGAAGGAGGCCCGCGCGAAGGTCGCGGCCGCGGTCCAGACGCCGCCCGGCTACGAGGTCGCGTGGGGCGGCGAGTTCGAGAACCAGGAGCGCGCGATGGCCCGCCTCGCGCTCGTCATCCCCCTCGCGCTCTTCATCACGTTCCTGCTCCTGTTCTCGGCGTTCGGGTCGATCTTCGACGCCGTGATCATCCTGCTCAACGTGCCGTTCGCGCTCATCGGCGGCGTCATCGGCCTCGGGATCGCGAAGATGCCGCTCTCGGTGTCGGCGGCCGTCGGGTTCATCGCGCTGCTCGGCCAGGCCGTCCTCAACGGCGTGCTCGTCGTCGCGGCGATCCGCGCCCGGCTCGAGGGCAAGGCCGAGACGCCGCGCCCCGCGGGGTCGACCGATCCGCTGCTCGACGCCGTCGTGCTCGGCACGCGCGACCGGCTGCGCGCCGTGCTCATGACGGCGCTGCTCGCGTCGCTCGGCCTCCTGCCGGCGGCGCTCTCGCACGCCATCGGCAGCGAGACGCAGCGGCCGATCGCCGTGGTCGTCGTCGGCGGCACGATCTCGGCCGCGGCGCTCACGCTGATCGTGCTGCCGGTGACGTACTACTGGGCGTGCCGGCTGCGCGCGTGGATCGAGGCGAGGCGCGAAGGGGCGGCGATCGCGGCCTGATCAATCCCCGGCCGCGAGCCACCCGCGCCGCACGGCCTCGTCGAGGCGCGCGTCGAGGTGCTCCCACACGGCCGGCGCGCCCTCGATCACGATCTGCGCGTTCAGCGCGCGCACCTGCCGCGCGGTGACGCCGTGCTCGCGCCACGACCTCCCCTCGGTGAGAAGGTTCTGCAGGATGGGCTGCGCGCGGTCGACCGCGCGCGCGAACCGCGCCTCGGGCGTCGCGCGCCCCTCGAACTCGCGCCAGGCCGCGCGGAGCTCGCCCGCGAGCGGATCGCCGAGGAGGCCGAAGACGCGCGTCGCGGCCGCCTCTTCGCGGTCGGCCTGCGTCGCCGAGCCGGCCGCGTCGTAGAGGAACGTGTCGCCCGCGTCGATCTCGACGAGGTCGTGCACGATCACCATGCGAAGCACGGCCAGCAGGTCGACCGCCGGATCGCGCGCGTGCGAGGCGAGCACGATGGCCATCAGCGCGAGGTGCCACGAGTGCTCGGCGTCGTTCTCGCGCCGATCCGGGTCGAACGAGAGGCGCGAGCGCCGCACCACGGACTTGAGCCGGTCGGCCTCGCGCAGGAACTCGATCGACCGGATCAGCGTGGTCATCGCGCGCGGGTCACGCTCCCTCGGCGTCCGCGATCGCCTCGGCCGCCGTGGCCTCGCCGTGCAGGACGCGCGCGATCGCCGGCCCGTAGTTCTCGATCGCGGCGCCGGCGTCGAGGATCGCGTTGCGCACGAGCAGGCCGGGGAGCGAGAGGCCGCAGTAGTCGACGCCGATCTTGAAGCGGACCTCACCCGTCGTCGGGTCCATCTCGAAGTTGCCATCGGGCATGCCGTAGTTCGCGCGCATCAGAAAGTCGGCGACCTCCGCGCGCACCTCTTCGCCGGCGTGCGGCGAGAGGATGGCGTAGAGCACGAAGCGGCTCGAGTCCTCGAGCACGCGGGCGACCGTCGCGACCGTGACCACGCCGTCGTCGACGTGCGTGACGAAGCTCGTCCAGCCGTCGCCGTCCTCGGATCGCTCGGGGCTCCAGCCGATCGCGTGCAGCACCTGGGCGACGACGTCGATCGGCGACGGCGCCTTGTCCGGACGGGCGGTGCGGCGCGGGCCCGACTTCGTGCGCGCAATGGCCCTGGCGCTCGACTTCGCGGGCGCCTTGGCGCGCGGCCTGGTGCTCGACTTCGCGGGCGCCTTGGCGCGCGCTTTGGGGATCACCTTCACCGAGGCCTTGGACGCGCGCGTCGGCGCCTTCTTCGCGGCCGCGCGCTTCGGCGCGGCCTTCACTCGCTTCGACGGGGGCGCGGTCTTCTTCGAGCTCATGGCGGGACTCTCGCACAGGAGCGGCCGGCCGTGGACGCCTTGCCACCACGCTTCGCACCCCCCTCCGCGAGCGTCCGAAATTAGTCGCACCTTTCCGCGCAACTCCCACCTCGCTCGCGTCGACATACCCAGCGAGGAGGTCTCGCATGAGGACGAGGGAAGTCTGCGCGCGGGTCGACGATCCGCTGGCCGGCACGTCGTATCGCGCGGTCGGTCGGCTCGGCGCCGGGGCGTCGTCCGAGGTGCTCGAAGCGCGCGACCCGCGGGGCCGCCCCTGCGCGGTGAAGGTGCTGCACGCCTTGCACGCCGGCTCGGCGGAGGCGCGGTTCCGGATGCGGCTCGAGGGGCGCGCGCTCGCCGCCCTCGATCACCCGGCGATCGTGCCCGTCGTCGACTCGGGCGTCACGCGCGACGGGCGGCCGTTCCTGGTGATGCCGCGGCTCGTCGGCGAGACGCTGCAGGACCGGCTCCGGCGCGAGCGGCGGCTCGACCCGGCCCTCGCCACGTCGATCGTGCGGCAGGCGCTCCGGGGGCTCGCCGCCGCGCACGCGGCCGGCGTCGTCCACCGCGACGTCAAGCCCGGCAACCTGTTTCTCTGCCGGGCACCCGCGCCCGGCTCGCCCGCGACGATCGCCGCCCGTCGGGTGCGCGTGGTCGTGCTCGACTTCGGCATCGCCAAGATCCTCGGCGCCAGCGGCCCCACGGGCGCGAACGTGATCGGCACGCCGCGCTACCTCTCGCCCGAACAGGTGCTGGGCGGCGCGATCGACGCGCGCGCCGACGTCTACGCGGCCGGCGTCGTGCTCTTCGAGGCCATCGCGGGGCGCGGCCCGTACGACGCAACCGGGCAGGCCGCGCACATGCTCGCCCACGTGCGCCAGCAGCCGCTGCGCCTGGGCGAGGCGGCGCGCGTCCCGGCCGCGCTCGACCGCGCCGTCGCGCGCGCCCTGGCCAAGTCGCCCGCCGATCGATTCCCGTCAGCGCGCGCCTTCGCCGAGGCGATCGCGCGCGCCGGCGCGCCGGGGGCCCCGTGAGGCCGACCGGCACCTGCGCCCGCTGCCGCCTCGGCGCGGCGTCGACGGTGGGCGAGACGCACGTCGACACCCGCCCGCGAGGCGCGCCGGCTGCGCGGGCGGTCCGGTCGCGCCGCCGAGGCCACGAGGCGATGCCGCACGGGCTCGCGGCGCTGACGCGCGGCACCCCGTACCGCGCCGTGCGCGCGCTCGCCGAGGGCGGCATGGGCGAGATCTACGAGGTGGTTCACGAGACGCTGCGGCGGCCGTGCGCGATCAAGGTGCTGCACGAGCGCCACCGCGACCGCGCCGACCTCGCGCTTCGCCTGCGCGACGAGGCGCGCGCCGTCGCCGGCCTGCGGCACCCTGGCATCGTCGACGTCTTCGACCTCGGCCAGCTCGCCGACGGGCGGCCCTACTTCGCGATGGAGCGCCTCGTGGGCAGCGATCTACGCCGCGTCGTGCGCGCGCGCGGCGCGGTCGAGGTGCCGCGCGCGATCGACCTCGCGGTCGAGGCGCTCGACGCCCTCGAGGCGGCGCACGACGCGGGCATCGTCCACCGCGACGTGAAGCTCGAGAACCTGTTCCTGTGCACGGGCGGCGCGCTCAAGCTCCTCGACTTCGGCGTCGCGCACCTCCCCGGCGCGCCGAGCGCGGCACTCGGCGGGGGCGCCCTCGGCACGCCGCGCACGATGGCGCCCGAGCAGGCGCCGCTGCCCGGCGCGCCCGAGCGCCCGGCCGTGGACGCCCGCGCCGACCTCTACGCCGTCGGCCTCGCGCTCTACGAGCTCGTGACGGGGTGCGGCCCGTTCGACGAGCTCGGCGGCGACAGGGAGGGGCTGCGCCTCGCCCACGCGCTGCTCGACCCGCCACCGCCGTCGATGCTCGCGCCGCAGCCCATCCCGTGGCCCGTCGAGGCCGCGATCCTCCGCGCCCTCGCGAAGCGGCCGGAGGATCGCTTCGCGTCGGCCAACGCGATGGCCGAGGCGCTGCGCGCGCTGCGCGGCGAGCGAAGGCGAGGCCGGGGGGTCGCCCCGCTGCCGCCCGGGCTCGCGCGGGCGACGGTGGGTCATCCATGATCCACCTCCGCCGAGGTCGGCCTGGCGCCGGGAGACCTCGCAGGCGCCGAGAGCCCACCGCCGTCGCGCTTGGTGTAAGCCCTGCTTCGGCCCTACGTTCCCCCCCCAGAGACGCGGAGGAGGAGACGATGAACAGCGGCCGAACCATCCTGACGGGCTTGACGATGATCCTCGCGGCGACGACCGCCGCGTGCGCGGGCAGCGCCCCCAAGGCCGCCGTCGCGAACGAGTCCCCCTCGGCGCCGGCGCGCGACTACGGCCCCTCCGGCGCCCCGGCGCAGGCGGCCCCCGCGTCGCCCGGCTACTACGGCGGCGGTGAGGGCGCCGTCGGGCAGTCCGCGCCGCCGCCCCCGTCGGCCGCCAGCAAGTCCTCCGGCGACGACCGCTCCGCGGGCGCGGCCCGCCGCAGCGAGTCGGTCGCGCCCGCTCCGCAGGAGCGCCCCGGCCTCGGCACCGAGTGGGGCGAGACCCGCCGCTCGTCGATCACGACCGTGCCGTTCGTGCGCGCCGACGGCAGCTCGCCGTTCGCGACCTCGAGCCTCTTCTACAACGACGAGGAGGGCGCGCGCGCGATGGCCAACGCCGCCGGCTACCGCCGCTTCTCGAGCGGCACCGTCAACACGGCCGGCAGCGCGATCCAGGTCGGCCTGCGCGACGAGGGCGGCCACTTCCTCAGCGGCTTCGTCGCGGGCGGCAAGAGCTACATCGTCGGCGAGCCCGGCCACCGCTACACGATCGTCGTGAAGAACCGCACCGACCTGCGCTTCGAGGTCGTGATGAGCGTCGACGGCCTCGACGTGCTCGACGGCAAGACGGCGTCGTTCGGCAAGCGCGGCTACCTCGTCGAGCCGCGCGGCGAGCTCGAGGTCGACGGCTGGCGCCAGAGCACCGACGCCGTCGCGGCGTTCCGGTTCGGATCGGTGCGAGGCTCGTACGCGGGGCAGAAGACCGGCGACACGCGCAACGTCGGCGTCATCGGCTTCGCCTACTTCCACGAGCGCGGGACCAACCCGTGGCCGTGGACGCGCGAGGAGGTCGAGCGTCGCCAGGAGGCGAACCCGTTCCCCGGCCAGTTCGCCACCCCTCCGTGAGAGGCGCCACGCGCTTCGCCCACCGCGGGCGATGAGGCGTGCCCCGGACCGAAGCCCGGGGCACGCCCGCCAACGAGCCCGACTTCGCCGGCCGCGAAGGCCAGCCGGGCCAGCGACCAGGCTTCGTGGCCGCGCTGCACCGGCCTTCAAGCCGGAACGCGCGTCCTCACTTCGGGGTGACGACGATCTTCTCGAGGTTCAGGCCGCCCGGGTACATGTAGCTCGTGTACGAGCCGTACCCGTAGACGACGATCCCGAAGTTCTTCGACCCCGTGATCGTGTGCGTGCCGCCGGGGATCCGGTGGCGCGCGACGACGAGCCCCGTCGCGCCGATCGGCAGAAACTCCGCGTCCGGGATCGCCTGACCGTCGAGCGTGACGCTCGCGCCCGCGGGCATGACGACGTTGACGAGGTTCTGCGTGTACGTCGTCGGCGCGTAGAACGTGTACTCGAGGCGGTACTGCTCGGTCGGGATCGCGATCGAGAGCGACGGGTCACCGGCGCCCACGCTGTCGCCCGTGAAGTTCTCGCCCACCATGTACTGGCCGACGAGCACCTTGTTCGACGCCTTCACGCGGAAGTCCTGCGTGATGGGGCCGATCTCGAGCCACTGCCCGGCGCCGAGCGTCGCCGGGGGGTGCACCGCGGGCTCGAACTCGATCTGGTTGTCGGGCGCGGCGGAGAGGACGCGGACGAACATGCTGTCGGGCTGCGGCGCGCCGCTCGCGAGCGAGGGCACCGACGCGGCGGACGTGACGACGAGGCTCTGGCCGAGCGCCTCGACGGGGAAGAGGCTCTCCTCGAGGTGGTCGCAGGCGAACTTGTCGAACGGCACGAACGCGCAGTCGTGGCCCGCGATGACGCTGACGGGCTTGTTCGAGGCGATGTGCGTGCCGGTGAGGTCGTCGGCGGGCGCGCCCTTGCAGTAGACGTAGCCGGTCGCCGCGTCGTCCTTGCAGCCCGCGGGCTGGTTCGAGGGCACCGCCGTCTCGAGCTGCAACACGTCGCCTCGGTTCAGCGTGTACTTGCCGGTGCCGCCCGCCGCGAGCGCGCCGACCCCGGCCCCCGCGCGGACGTTGGCGGTCGAGGTCACGTCGACGGTCGTGCCGTCCTCCGTCGCCGTCACCGCGACGAAGCCGGGCGAGCTGAACCACGAGGTGTCGCCGAAGATCGGGTCCTTCTGCCCGACGTGGAGCGTCGGGTAGCTCATCACGTAGTACTCGGTGCCGACGGCCGTCGTCGGCAGGACGAGCGACGCGTCGTTCGTGTACGAGAAGCACTGGCCGACGAGCGCCGGGTCCGGGCAATCCGGCGGCGGGTTCTGCAGCTGGAACTCCAGCGGGCTGAACTGGTAGAGCGTGATCGGCATGGTGCTCTCGACGTGGTAGGCGCCGCCGGCCACGAGGGCCGACGTGAGCTGCGCGCCGTCGACGCCGTACGGGCCCTTGAGCTCGTCGACCCACGGAAGCTGCACGACCTCGAGCGCGCCGGGCGCGACGTCGACCTCGCTCGCGACCTGCGCCCCGCGCGAGACCTTCACGTGGGCGGGGGACGTGGTCGGGTTCGCCACGGCGATGGCGAACTGGAAGCCCGGGAAGACCGACGAGTTCGACGTCACCGTCGGCCAGTACTCGCAGCCGATGTAGCTCTTGTTCGCGAGCGCCTCGGCGCACGACTGCGGGATCCTGCCCGAGTTGCCGCCGGTCGAGCCGCCGTCGGCGCCGATCGTCGCGTCGCCGCCGGCGCCCGTGATGGTGTCCGATCCGCCGGCGCCGGTCGCGCTGTTGCCGCCTCCCTCGTCGCCGAACGTGGAAGGCTGCGAGGTGGCCGAGCACGCGGGGTGCGCGAGGGCGACGAGCAGCGGGAGGGTGACGAGGGCAAGGTGCGTGCGGCGCGTGGTCAGCATGGTGGCTCCCCCGGACAGGCCGGAAACCGAGATGCTAGCGGAGCGACGCGCGCGCGGCCGCTCGAAACGGCGCGCGGGGCCGTTCCCAGGGCCTGGCCGCGCAGCCGGTACACGACGCCACGTGCGAGCCCGCGCAAGGCCGAGCTGCTGTCGTCGAGGTCCGCAGCGCGGGGCAAGAGCCCCACCGGGTGCCGCCGCGGGTCGAACGATCCGATCGTCAGTGGAAGGCGTAGCCGACGACGAAGCTCGCGTCGTAGAGCGCCGGCAGGCTCTTCGTGAACGTGCTGCCGGCGCCGCCGCGCACGCCGACGTCCCACCGCTCGGTCGCGCCGAGGACGAAGCCGGTCTCGACAAGGCCGCGCCAGAGCACGTAGGGCACGTCGCTCGGGATGATCGTGAGCGACCCCCCTCCGCCGCCGCCCGCGTAGAACGACCACGATTTCGGGCGGATCCGCAGGCTCGTGTCGAGCCCGAGCGGGATGAGCGCCCTCGACGCCGCGAGGTCGCCCACGATCCCGGCCGATCCGCGCAGCTGCCACTCGAGGTCGTCGGTCACGCGGTACCGGAGCCCGAGCGCACCGGACCCGCTCGGCCCCGCCCACGCCCCGGCGCTCGATGCCGCGATCGGCCCGCCACCGACGACGCCTCCGCCGAGGTACAGGATCCCTCGCAGGCTCGGAAGCACCTCGGCCGCCGCGCCCGCGCCCGCGGCACCCGCGCCCGCCGCCTGCGCGCTCACGCTCGCGCTCGCCCTGCCCGGCAGCGCCGCGAGAAACAGCTGGATCGGCGTCCTGCACCCCTCCGGCGGCCCGCTGCCCGCCGCCGCGGGCTTGCACGCGTCGAGGCCCCCGCTCGATCGCACGGTCTCCTCCGACTGCGACCGCTTCGCCCCGACGCCGATCGTGGGCACGGAGACGCCGCCGCCGACCGATTCCTTCGTGCCGCTCGTGAGCGCGAACGCGCCGACCGCGTAGCCCGTCACCACGTGCGTCGCGCGCGAGCACTCGCCCGTGAGCGCGAGGCGCGCCGGGTCCGCGTCGCCCGCCTCGTACTGGCCGACGACCGCGTAGCGCAGGGCGAGCTTGCCGGATCGCGCGAGCTCGCCCTCGAGCGACGCCGCGCCGAGCGGGAGCTTCGCGTAGAGCTCGTCGTCGCTCGTGATCGCGAAGCCGTCGGTCGCGACCGAGGTCGCCACGAAGCGGTACGCGCCGCCCGCGCGGCACCGGTCGAGCACCTGCATCTCGCAGCCCGAGTAGCTGACGACCACGAGCCCCGAGGCGACCTTGCCCTCGAGGCGCGAGCGCTCGGTCGCGGGCCACTCGGTGACGAAGGGGCGATCGTGCGACGCGCCCACGCTGCAGCGCCCGAGCTGCGCTCCGTCCGCGCGCGGGGCGCTCGCGGGCAGCGGCGCGCAGCCGACCCACGAGGCCGCCGCGACGGCGAGCGCGATCGCCCCGATCGGCCGCAATCCGCGCCCGCGCACCGCGAGAGAAGGCATGCGCCGACGCTAGCCGCGCGCTCGGGTGGCGGCAACGGGAGCGCCGCGACGGAAAGCGGCCCCACGGGCGCGTTCACGCGCGCCGGCGCACGTCGCCGCCACGCGGGGCTCGCCCCGCGCCCCCCGGTCGGCTATCCCGTGCCACCGTGAGCAACGGACTCAACCCCGCACAGCAAGCGGCCGTCGATCACGACCTCGGGCCGATGCTCGTCCTCGCCGGCGCCGGCTCGGGCAAGACGCGCGTCGTCACCCAGCGCGTCGCGCGCCTGATCCAGCGGGGCGTGCCGGCGCGGTCGATCCTGGCGATGACCTTCACCAACAAGGCCGCCGCCGAGATGCACGAGCGCGTCACGGCGCTCGTCGGGCCGAAGATCTCGAAGGACCTCGACGTCTCGACCTTCCACCGCTTCGGCCTGAAGGTGATCGGCCTCGAGACCAAGGCGCTCGGGCTGCGCGGGACGAAGTTCGCGATCTTCGACCAGGCCGACTGCGCGGGCGTCGTGCGCGAGATCCTGCGCACCATCAACTCCGGGCGCGCGTACGACGTGGGCGCGATCCTGACGCGCATCTCGAACGCGAAGAACGCCTTCGTCGAGCCCGAGGCGTGGTCGCGCGCCGAGCTCGAGGGCGGCCACGACGTGGTCGACGAGTACGACGAGATCGGAAGTCAGGTGTACCCGAAGTACCTCGCCGCGATGCGGACGTTCCAGGCGTTCGACTTCGACGACCTCATCTGCGAGGTCGTCCGCCTCTGGCGCAAGCGCCCCGAGGTGCTCCAGAAGTGGCGCGACCACTACCGCTACCTCATCGTCGACGAGTACCAGGACACCAACCACGCGCAGCTCGAGCTCGTGCGGCTGCTCGCCGGCGGGCACCGCAACGTGTGCGTCGTCGGCGACGACGACCAGTCCATCTACGCCTGGCGCGGCGCCGACGTGCGCAACATCCTCGAGTTCGAGCAGCATTTCCCCGGCGCGAAGGTCGTCAAGCTCGAGGAGAACTACCGATCGAAGGCCGCGATCCTCGACGTCGCCAACGCCGTGCTCGCGAAGAGCGGCGCGCGCCGCCACGGCAAGGTGCTGCGCCCGACCTTGCCCGGCGGCGACAAGGTCGAGGTCATCGTCTGCACCGACCCGGAGGTCGAGGCCGCCTTCGTCGGCGACTCGATCCGCACCTCGATCGAGGGCGGCATGCGCCCGAAGGACTTCGCGGTCCTCTACCGATCGAACCTGCAATCCGCGCCGATCGAGGCGGCCCTGAAGGAGCGCCAGATCCCGCTCCGGATGATCGGGGGCAGCCAGTTCTACGAGCGCAAGGAGGTCAAGGACCTCATCGCGTACCTGCGCACCGCGCTCGACCCGCACGACGAGATGTCGCTGCGCCGGATCATCAACTACCCGTCACGCGGCCTCGGCGACGTGGCCGTGCAGAAGCTCGGCTACTACGCGACCGCGCACGATCAGCACCTCTGGACGGCCGCGATGCACGCGCAGGCCATCAACGACCTGGCCCCCGCCGCGGTGGAGGGCTGTCGCCAGCTCGTGCAGCTCATCGAGGGCATCCGCGCCCGCTTCGATCGGGGCGAGACGGGAGCGGTCGTCGCGCGGGGCGTGTGCGGCGACATCGGCCTCAAGGAGGACATCCAGGCCGGCGCGACCAGCGCGCCCGCGGCCGCGCGTCGCTGGGCGAACGTCGAGGGCCTGCTCGGCGTCTTCACGCGGCGCGACGATCGCGGGCGCGGCGACCGCGCGTCGTTCGCGGAGTTCCTGCGGCTCATCTCGCTGCGCGAGGAGGGCGAGGAGGAGGACGCCACCGACCGCGTGACGCTCACGACGATGCACGGCGCGAAGGGCCTCGAGTTCAAGGTCGTCTTCATCGTCGGCCTCGAGGAGGGCCTGCTCCCGCACTCGCGCACGCAGAACGAGCGAGCGACCGACGCGCCCGCCATGCACGCCTCGCCGCGGCGCGCGAAGGGCGCGATGGACGCGGGCGACGTGCGCGCCGCGAACGACGCCGCCCACGCCGAGGCGAGCTCGCTGACCCTCGACCCCTCGAGCACGGACTCGATCGAGGAGGAGCGCCGCCTCTTCTACGTCGCCGTCACGCGCGCGAGAGAGAGGCTCTACCTCTGCCGCACGAAGACGCGCGCGATGCGCGGCAAGATCCTGCCGCGGACGCCGAGCCGCTTTCTGCTCGACGTGCCCGCGGACCTCCTCGAGGAGCGCGAGCAGCTCGCCGTCGCCGCGCCGAAGCTCGACCAGGTCAAGACCGGCGCGTCGAGCGTGCTCGCCGCGCTGCTCGGCACCCTCGGCGGCGCCCCCGGGGCCGCGCCGCCCGGCAGGCGCAGGCCGTAGCTCGACCCTCGCCGAAAAGCGCTGCCGCCTTGGCGACCGACCAAGAGCCCTGATTTTCACGACGAAGGCACGGAGACACGGAGCTCAGACTTGATGTTCCTCCGTGCCTCCGTGGTGAGCTTCTCCTCCGGGTGGCCCGGAATCCCCGCGCGAGGTTGCTGCGAATCCTTTTCGGCGAGGGTCTAGCTCTCCGCCTCACCCGTCGATCCGGGCCGAAATCCCGCGCTGGGCGAGCCTGTCGGTGACCCGCGCGAGCGCCGCGGGCGACGGCGGATCGACGCCGCGGAGGCGGGCCTCGAGGCCGAGCGCGGCGTACTTCGCCAGGTACATGCGCTGGTAGGGCACGATCCCGATCTCGCGCAGGCCGTGATCCGCGATCAGCCGCGCGACCGCGTCGAGGTTCGCGTCGTCGTCGTTCACGCCGGGGACGAGCGGCATGCGAAGCTCGACCGCCGCGCCGCGCGCGAGGAGCCAGGCGAGGCTCGCGTGGACGCGATCGTTGCCCGCGCCGGTAAGCTCGCGATGACGCTCGGGGCTCATGTGCTTCAGGTCGACCTGAAACAGGTCCACGAGGCCGATCACGGCCGCGAGGCTCGACTCCGGCACGACGCCCGAGGTCTGCACCGCGGTGTGGAGGCCGTGCGACTTCGCCTCTCGCAGCAGCGCCACCGCCGCCTGCGCGTGGAGCAGCGGCTCGCCGCCGGAGAGGGTCATTCCGCCGCCGCTCACCTCGTAGTAAGCGCGGTCCTCGAGCACCTCGGCGACGACCTCGGCGACCGTTCGCGGCGCCGCGCGGCCCTCGCGGAACGCCTCGGGGTTCTGGCACCACGCGCAGCGGAGAGGGCACCCCTCGAGGAACACCGTCGTTCGAATACCCGGCCCGTCGTGCACGCAGCAGCGCTGGACGTCGAAGACTGGCAATCGAACGGCGGCGATCACGACGCGGCCCCGAGCTCCGCGCGCCCGATGATGTCCTCCTGGATCGTGCGGCCGAGGCGCGTGAAGTACGCCGAGTAGCCCGAGACGCGCACGACCAGATCGGCGTAGTCCTCCGGCCGCGCCTGCGCCGCCCGCAGCGTGGCCGTGTCGACCGCGTTGAACTGCACGTGAAAGCCGCCCTTCGCGAAATACCCTCGCACGAGGTGCGCGACGCTCAACACCCCCTTGGCCGACCCGAGCAGCCCGACCGGCAGGCGCATGTTGACGGAGTTGCCGTAGCCGATGTGGGTCTGATCGATCTTCGCCAGCGAGTTGAGCGCGGCGGTGGGACCGCGCCGCTCGGCGCCGTTGCTCGGGGACATGCTGTTGGAGAGTGGCTCTCCCGCGCGGCGCCCGTCCGGCGTCGCGGGCTCGAGCGCGCCCTCGTAGACGTTGAGGCCATACGAGATCAGGCTCGCCTTGTACTTGCCGCCGCACGCGGTCTCCCGCGCCGAGACCATCGCGCAGAACCGCGCGACGAGGTCCCGGGCGAGGTCGTCCACGCAGGCGAGGTCGTTGCCGAAGCGCGGCGCGCCGGCCAGCCGCTGCCGGAGCGCCTCCCGACCGCGGAAGTTCGTCGCGAGCGCCGATCGGAGCTCGTCCATGGTCACGGATCGCTGCTCGAACACCAGCGTGCGAATCGCGACGAGCGAGTCGACCGCGGTGCCGAGGCCGCCGCCGCCGACCGCGCCGAAGTTGTAGCGTGCACCGCCCGCCGTCATGTCGCGCGCGCGATCGATGCAGCCGTCAATCGTGCACGAGATGAGCGGGTTGTGGAACCGCTCGGCCCAGATGCGGTCGCGCAGGTTCGTCGCCTCGGTCACCCAGCCGACGATCGACTCGAGCTGCCGGTAGAACGCGCCCAGGAGCTCGTCGAAGGAACGCATGGCCGACGGATCGCCGGTGTCGACGCCGTCCTGACTGCCGAAGAACGTGGTCTTGCCGCGGTTCATCACCAGATCGATCGCCGTCGGGAAGTAGACCTTCGTCCCTCCCGTCGCGCCGTACGTGTCGCCATTGCCGCTCGGCTCCACGCAGCCGACGAGGCAGTACTGGCGCGCATCCTCGAGCGAGTAGCCGTCGCGCACGAGCGTCGCGATGGCCGTCTCGTCGCAGAGGAACGCGGGCGAGCTCGTCCGGCGGTGAATCTCGACGACCTTGCGGACGTACTCGTCGGGGCTCTTCTTCGAGACGCGGAACGAGGCCGTCGTCGCGAGCGAGGTCGCCTCGATGGCCTCCATGAAGAGATAGGTGAGCTCGTTCGTCGCGTCGTCCCCCGCCGCGTCGACGCCGCCGAGAGTGATGTTCTCGACGTCGGATCCGAGGTGATTGAGCCGCACGCCGCCGAGGTTGGGCCAGATGACGACGTTGTCGTTCAGCTTGATGACGAGCTCCTCGATCAGGCGCGAGGCGTGGTCGCGGGTCAAGGCGCCGCGCGCGACGTCCGCCTGGTAGTACGGAAAGAGGAGCTGATCGACCCGACCGGGCGTGATGCCGCTGCCCGCGCCGTAGCTGATGATCGCGGCGTTCTGCGTGAACCACAGCGACTGCACCGCTTCGACGAAGCTCCGCGGCGGCAGCCAGGGCACGCGGTCGCAGGCCTCGGCGATGACCTCGAGCTCGGCGCGGCGCTCCGGGTCGCGCGAGGCGGCGGCGCCTTCGCGGGCCCGGGCGGCGAAGCGCCCCGAGAACGCGCGCATGGCCTCGCACGTGAGGCCGACCGCGTCGAGGAAGGCGCGCTCGTCGTCGGTCGTCGCCGAGGCGCGGCGGCGGCGCGCGTGATCCGCGATGCCCGCGAAGCCGACGCCGAGCACGGTCTTGTGGCCGAGGACGATGTGAGCCTGCGTGTCGGTGCAGCGCCCGCGCCCCTTCACATTGTCGGCGGCGCCGGCCCGCACGGCGCCGAAAAGCCGCGGGAGGCTGCGAGCGAAGCGCGCGCCGCGGGCCACGCGCTCCGGGCGACTGCCTCCCCGCTCCTCTCCGGCGACGAGCCGCGCGAGCGCGCCGATCCCGAAGCTCCCGAGCTTCCTCCGTACCTCGCGCGGCGACAGGTCGAGCCGGCTGGCGAGCCCGTGCCGGGCCATCGCGGCGACCTTCGCGTCGCGCACGGTCTTGCCGCGCCAGTACGGGATGAGGTCGTCGAAGAGCAGGCGCTCGTCGGCCGGATCGATGCGGTATCCGAACTCCTTCAGCTCGGGCAGCAGGTGCTCGAAGACGAACGTGAAGTCGCCGCGCTCCGGCGCGATCGGGGGCGCGATCGGGCGCGACGACCGGTTGCCGACGAGCAGCTCGTCCGGCTCGATGCGCAGGGTCATCCCGGCGAGCACGCGCTCGAGCGCGCGCGCGGACCGCAGCGAAGGGTGCAGCCCCTCCGTCTCGCGGTGCGCCTCGGTGTAGAGCCGCGCGCGCTCGAGGCAGATCGCGTGAGGGGCGGTCAGGAGCCGCGTCTTTTGCGCGGCGTTCCGGGGGTGGAGCGTGGACATGGGGACTCTCCTCCGCCCGACGCAGGGGCGGCGACCATCTCGCGGATCAGGAGCGCGACGACGCGGCGGATGTGGCGCTTGCGCGCGTCGAGCGCGGCGGGGCAGAACGGATCCTGGCCCGTCAGCGCCTCGAGCACCCGACCGTAGGTGAAATACGTGACGATCATCCCGTAGACGCTCGTCAGCACCTGGGCCAGCTCGAGATCGCCCGGGGCGCCCGGGGCGAGGCGAGCGAGCCACTCGGCGGCGGCCCGAAACGACGGCAGCGTCCGCGACACGAGCCGCTCCACGTGCCGCCCACTGGCGACCTCGCGCTGGACGATGCTGCAGAACGTGCGGTTTTCGGCCAGAAACTCGCCATACGCATCGGCGACGTCGGCGGCCTGGTCCTCGAGAAGCGCGCTCCGAGCCATCGCCCCGACGAGGGCGATCGTCAGTCGACGATAGTAGTCGTCGAGGAGCTCGCCGAGGAGCTCCTCCTTGCTACCGAAATGGTAGTGGATGAGGGCCTTGTTCACGCCCGACCGCGACGCGATGTCGCGGGTCGTCGTCGCGTCGAACCCGAGCTCGCCGAACAGGTGGTCGGTGGCCGCGAGGATCTTCGCCCTGGTCTCGTCGGGTCGCATGGCGCCTTGGGCGATTGGTTTAGGCGATCGCCCAATCCAGGTCAAGGGTCGCGACGCAGGTCGCTTGCGGCTTCCACGACGCGGCGGACGGCTCGGTCGGGTCGACGCCGATCTTCCCGTAGCGCGGCGGATCAGAACGTGACGGCGTCGCCGGCGATCGTGACGCCGAACGAGACGAAGGACGTGTCCGCCTCGACGACGAACCCGCCCCGCGCCTCGAGGCCCACTTCGACGCGCCGGCTCCGCACCACGACGCCGCGCAGCGCGACCAGGTAGCCGCCGTCGAGCTCGCGCGGGGCGATGGTCCGGCCGAGCACCGTGGCGCGGACGTCGACGTCGTAGAGGCCGATCCCGAGGCGCAGGCGCAGGCGCCACCACTCGGCGCCGAGCCCGCCGAGGACGCCGATCGCGGCGAGCGATCCGGTCGACCGGACGCTGCCGATCGACGGCCCGAGGTCGACGCGGCTCTGGCTCGCGTAGAGCGGGTAGTACCCGACGTCGACGAAGGGCGAGACCCAGGGCGTGCGAAACGAGAGGCTCGCGGCGACCGCTCCACCCCCATTTTTCGACCAGATTTCGCGAGCTTGCGTGGATCGTCCCTGGACCATCAGGTCGTATCCACCGAACGCGTCGACCTCGAGGGCGTAGCGCGCGCGCGGCTCCTCCGCGGAGGCGATCGTGGGCGCGAGGGCGGCGAACGCGCCCGCCGAAAGCGCCACGACCCAGCGCCCGGTCACGGCGTCACCTCGGCCGGGAGCGGCACGTCGAGCACCTCGAAGCGCTGGCGCACGAGCCCGGGGCGGTCGCTGAGCAGCGCGTTCGGGTGGCCGAGCGTCAGGAAGGCGTCGATGTACTCGCTCTCGTCGAGCGACCAGTAGACGACGCCCCGGCCCTCGGCCTGGAGCGCGCCGACGTCGGCCGTCATCGGGCCCCGCGTCCAGCGCGGCCCCCACCAGGCGCAGCCCGCGGCGCGCACGTCGGCCGGCTCGAGCTCGACGAGGCACGGCACGTCGGGCGGCCCGAGCGCGACGAAGGCGTCGACGAGCTCCTGGGTGCCCATGCCGACGACCACGACGAAGCGCCGGCCCTTCGCGGCCGCCGCGGCGCCGAAGCGCTTGGACGCCGCGACGGCGGGCTCGATGGAGTCGACGGTCTTCACGTCGAGCCACGCGCCGCGCAGCGTCGTGTCGTCGATCGCGGCGGCGAGCGCCTCGTCGAGCGTCGGCACCGGCTCGCCGTACTTGAGCGTGCAGAGCGCGCGCACGTGGGCGAAGCCGAACTCCGCGACGGGTCCGTGGCAGTAGGTGCCGCTGCTGAGGCGCGGGGTGAAGGTGTCGTCGTGGTAGAGGATGGGCACGCCGTCCAGCGTGCGGCGCACGTCGATCTCGACGAACGACGCGCCGAACGCCTCGGCCCGGCGGATCGACGCGACGGAGTTCTCCGAGACGCCGCAGTCGTCGATGGTGCGGCACGCGCCGCGGTGCGCGCCGAAGAGGAAGCGACCCTCGGGGTCCTTGCGCGCGCGCTGCCACGTCGCGACCAGCGCGTCCGTCGGCACGTCGGCGTCCTCGCCGGTCGCGAACTCGAGCGTCGTCGACGCGAGGTCCACGCCCTCGAGCGAGGCGGCGTCCCCCGCGCAGAGCGCCCGCGCCGTCGCCTCGGGACCGACGAAGAGGCGGATGAGCCCGACGGTCGCCTCGCGGGGCAGGCGCCACACGCCCTCCATCACGAGGCGCGCGCCGCCGTCGAGGCAGCCGGCGCGCAGGATGGCCATCGCCGAGTCGGGGGCGCCGAAGAGCGAGAGGGTCCCGGGCGCGTCGTGCGCGACGACCGGCCCGCGCAGCCGCGGCGCCACGCGCGGGAACGAGTAGAGGCCGGCGAGGCGGGCGATCGCCGGCTGGCCGAGAGGCTCGGCGTCGCGCAGGAGCCCGCCGTCGGGGAAGACCGGATCGATCACCTTGCGCCGCCCGCCGCACGACCCAGCCAGCGACAGCGCCGCCGCGATCAAGCAAAGCCAGCGCGGGCCGGATCGCGGCCCGGCCCGCCGACCATGCCCGCGAAGGGCAGGCTGCGTGCGAGAACCGTTCATCGCGTCAGAACCCGACCCCGGCGACGACTCTCGGATAGGCATAGCGAATGGTGGAGTCCGAAAAGGCGATCCACGCCTGGTAGTCGGGCAAGGTCCACATCACTCCGAACCCGCCGTTCACCGCGAAGGTCGGGCCGAGCGGCACCTCGACGGTCAGCGTGCTCGCGAGGCCCGAGAAGCTGACGCGCTGCTTCGAGACCGTCTGCGCGTCGCCGAGGCGCACGTGCTGCGCGAACGTGACGATGGCCTCGCTCGTGAGCGCGATCCGCGTCGACCCGATCGCGTAGCCGAGCGCGATCCCGGGCTCGAGGATCCCGCCGAAGCCGAAGGCGTCGAAGCCCTCGAACGCGAGCGCGCCGAACCACATGCCGCCGTGCACGAGCGGCCCCACGGAGAAGTCCCCGACGCGCAGCGCCCACGCGAGGCCGAGCTCGGCCTGGTTCGACACGTAGGCGCCGCGGGCGCGCAGATCGACCGAGAAGCCGGCGGGGAGCCCCAGCCGGATCGCGGCCGTGAGCTGCGGGATCGTGCGCGTCTCGGACTCGGTCACGCGCCGGGGCAGGACGTCGAGCAGCGCGCCCACGCCGGCGCGAACGCGGAAGCGGCCCGGACCGTCGGGGTGCAGGAGGGGGCCCTTCGGAGCGACCGCGACCGCGGTCGTCGCTGCGGCGGGCTCGCCCGCGCGGGCGGCGCCGGGAAACGCGGCGAGCGCGACGGGCAGGACGATCGTCGCGAGGACGGTGGCGCGCATCGGCGACGGCTCGGTAGCACGCGCGAGCGCGCGCGGGGGCGCCATCTCGGTGAGGCGCCGCAGCCACGAGCGCGCGGGGGGGCCGGTCAGCGACCCGCGAGCCAGAGCCGCGCGCGAAAGCCGGGCCCCGAGGTGAAGCCCGTCTCGGCGAAGCGGATGGCCTGATCCGGGCCGACGAAGAAGCTCGTCGGGAACGCGTGCACGCCCCACGCGCGCGCGATCGCCCCGTCGGCGTCGACGACGACCGGGAAGCCGAGCCCGCGCTTCTGCATGCCCGCGCGGATCTCGGCCGCCTGCCCCGAGTCGGTCGCGACCGTCACCATCGCGTGGTCGCGCGCGAGCGCGTCGAGGGTGCCGCTCTCGGCCTCGCACACCCCGCACCACGTGGCCCAGAAGTGCACGAGCACGGGCTTGCCGCGAAAATCCGCGAGCGTGACGCCCTTGCCGTCGAGATCGCGGCCGACGAGCGACGGGGCGGCGCCCTCGGCGATCCCGCGGTGCGTGAAGGCGCGCACGCCGAGGAGCAGGGCGATCACGAGGGCCCACTGGCCGACCGAGCGCAGGCGCTCCCGGCCGGTGGGCTTCGCGGCGGTGGGCGTGGCCTCGGCCGCGGACGACGTCGGGCTCGCGCGCATCACTCGAAGGGGATCCCGCCCTCGAGCTGCATGCTGAGCCAGCCGCCGGTGACGTTGACCACGTCCGCGAAGCCGAGCTCCTTCAGGATCCGCAGCGCGAGGTGGCCGCGGAAGCCGACGCGGCAGTGCACGGCGATGCGGCGGCCCTTCGGGAGCGCATCCCACTGAAAGCGCAGGTCGTCGACCGGGATGTGCGTCGCGCCGATCACGTGGCCCTTCGACCACTCGCCGAGGTTGCGCACGTCGAGCACGAGCGGGGGCGCGCTCGACGCGAGCTCGGCGCGCAGCTCGGCCGCGGTGATCGAGGGGCTGAAGCCGGACAGGTGGTTTTCGGCCACGAAGGCCGCGAGGTTGATGGGATCGTTCGCCGACGAATACGGCGGCGCGTACGCGAGGTCGAGCTCGGCGAGGTCGTGCACCGTGAGCCTGCCCAGGAGCGCGGTCGCGAGCACGTCGATGCGCTTGTCGACGCCCGCGTGCCCGAAGGCCTGCGCGCCGAGCAGCCGCCCGTTCTTCTTGTCGAAGACGATCTTGAGCGTGAGCTCCTTGGCGCCGGGGAAATAGCCCGCGTGGTGATCCTTGTGCACGACGGCCACGCCGACGTCGAACCCCGCGTCGCGAGCCGCCTTCTCGCCGAGGCCCGTCATCGCGGCAGTCGCCTCGAAGATCTTCACGACGCTCGTCCCGAGCGCGCCGCGGTAGCGCATCGACTGGCCCATCGCGTTCGACGCCGCGATGCGCCCCTGCCGGTTCGCGGGCCCGGCGAGCGGGACACGCACCTTCCTGCCCGAGACCTTGTGATCGATCTCGAGCATGTCGCCCGCGGCGTAGATGTCCGGGTCGGAGGTGCGGAGCTCCTCGTCGACGAGCAGGCCGCCCGTCGGGCCGATCACGAGCCCGGCGCTCTTCGCGAGCGTGAGCTCGGGCCGCACGCCGACCGAGAAGAGCACGAGATCGGCCGGGATCCGGCGCCCATCCGACAGCTCGACCGTGCGGTCCTCGGGGTGCACCGCCTTCACGCCGAGGCCCGCGACCACGTGCACGCCGCTCCGCTCGAGCTCGCCTTCGACCAGTCGCCCGATCTCGGGGTCCATCACGGCCATCACCGTCGGGAGCAGCTCGATCACGGTCGTGTCGAGCCCGCGCTTCTGGAACGCCTCGGCCATCTCGAGGCCGATGAAGCCGCTGCCGACGACGACGGCCGTCTTCGGCTTCGCCTCGTCGATGAAGCCGTGCAGCCGGTCCATGTCCGGCACCGTCCACAGCTTGAACACGTGCGGCGCGTCGTGGCCCGGGAGCGGCGGCAGGATCGGCGTTCCGCCCTGCGCGAGCACGAGCTTGTCGTAGGCCAACCACTCTTCGCCCTCGGGCCCGCGCACTCGAACGCGCTTGCCCGGCCGGTCGATCTCGAGCGCCTCGGTGTCCACCTTGGCCGTGACGCGGTAGCGCCCGTCGAAGCCCTCGGGCGTCTGCAGGAGCAGCTTCGACCGCTTCTCGATGTCGCGCGACAGGAAGTACGGCAGGCCGCAGTTGGCGTACGAGACGTACGGGCCACGCTCGAGGAGCGTGATGTCCGCGGTCTCGCTGATGCGGCGGGCACGGGCTGCAGCGGTGGCGCCACCGGCCACGCCACCGACGATCACGAGCTTCTTGTTCATGAGGGGTTCTCGGGGTTCGGGGGTCCACCCGGCGGGGCGACCTCCCGCCCTATGAGAGCCTGGCTGCCCCAAAGGGTTCTCCCGCCGGGCCCGATTTCGGCCCGCACCTTCCAGGCGAACCCTTCCGCCGCTGCGCGGCTCTCACCCGGGGCCATGCGTACTCCCGATCTCCTTCCGGTGCACGGCCCCGCCCGTGGCCTCCTCGTGCTCCTCGCCGCTCTCGCCCTGTCGGCGACGGCCTGCCAGAAGGCCGACGCGGGCTCCGAAAAGACCGGCTCGGCGGAGTCCCCCTCCAAGGTCGCCGGCAAGCCGCTGCGCGAGGCGATGCTCCCGCCGGCGGACCTCGCGAAGACGCTCGCCGATCCGGCCGCGAAGAAGCCGCTCATCCTCTTCGTCGGCCCCGAGCAGCTCTTCGTGAAGCACATCCCGGCCGCGAAGAACGCCGGAGAGGCCGGCGAGGGCGTCGAGACGCTGGTGAAGCTCGTGAGCTCGCTGCCGCGCGACACCGACGTCGTCATCTACTGCGGCTGCTGCCCGCCGCGAAACTGCCCCAACATCAAGCCCGCGTACGCCAAGCTCCTCGAGCTCGGCTTCACCAGCGTGCGCGCGCTCGACCTGCCCCAGAACTTCCGCGCCGACTGGCGCGAGAAGGGCTACCCCGTCGAGCCGTAGCCGACGCCGCGCGCCGCCCGGGGTCTGCTAGCGTCCTCGCGAGGGCGAGCCAGCATGCAACCGTTCCAGTCCTTCGACGAGGTCGCGGCCTTCCTTCGCCAGAACGAGGTCGGCCGGCGCGCCAGCCTCGAGACGCCGTTCGGCCGCCGCCTGCTCTTCTACGCCGACCTGACCGCGACGGGCCGCTACCTGCACTTCGTCGAAGCCTGGGTCCGGCGCATCCTGCCGTTTTACGCCAACACGCACACGGCCGTCTCCTCGACGGGCCGCATCATGACCGAGCTCCGCGAGGCCGCCCGCGGCGTCGTCGCGCGCGGCGTGGGCGCAGGGCCGGGCGACGTCGTCGTGTTCGTCGGATCGGGCGCGACGGCCGCGATCAACAAGCTCGTCGGCCTGCTCGGCCTGCGCATCTCGGAGCCGCTCGAGCGCGAGCACTCCCTGTCGCGCGCGATCCCGGACGCGGACCGCCCGGTCGTCTTCGTCGGCCCGTACGAGCACCACTCGAACGAGCTCCCCTGGCTCGAGTCCGTCGCCCACGTCGTCGAGATCGCCCTCGATTCCCGCGGCGCGATCGACCTCGACGACCTCGACGCGAAGCTCTCGGCGCACGCGGCGCGGCACCTCAAGATCGGCACCTTCTCCGCCGCGTCGAACGTGACCGGCGTGATCACCGACGTCCGCGCCGTCGCGCGCGTCCTGCACCGCCACGGCGCCGTCGCGTGCTTCGACTACGCCGCGGCCGCGCCCTACGTGCCGATCGACATGCACCCCGCGGCCGAGGACGAGCGCATCGACGCGATCTTCGTCTCGGCCCACAAATTCCCCGGCGGCCCGCAGGCCTCGGGCGTGCTCGTCGCCGACCGCGCCCTGTTCCGGTCGCGGACGCCCGAGCGCCCGGGCGGCGGCACCGTCGACTACGTCTCGGCCTTCGAGCGCGTCGCGGTCGACTACGTGCAGCGCCTCGACGAGCGCGAGGAGGGCGGGACCCCCGCGATCATGGGCGACATCCGCGCCGGCGTCGCCTTCCTCGTCAAGGAGGCCGTCGGCCCGGCGCGCGTGCTCGACCACGAGCTCTCGATGTCGCGCCACGCGATGGAGCGCCTCGCCCGCCACCCCAAGATCCGCCTGCTCGGCTCGACGGATCTGCCCCGCCTCGGCGTCGTGTCCTTCCTCGTCGAGGGCCTGCACCACGACCTCGCGAGCGCGCTGCTCGACCACCTCTTCGGCATCCAGAACCGCGCCGGCTGCGCGTGCGCGGGCCCGTACGGCCACCGCCTCCTCGGCATCGACCGCGCGCAGAGCGAGCGCTATCGCGCGCGTATCGCCGAGGGCCTCGTCGGCCTCAAGCCCGGCTGGGTGCGCCTCTCGCTGCCCTACTACGCCTCCGAGGCCGACCTCGACTTCCTCCTCCGCGCCGTCGAGTTCGTCGCCGACCGCGGCCGCGACTTCGTCCCCGCCTACGAGCTCGACTGGCGCGACGGCGTCTGGCGCCACGTCGATCGCCCCGTCCCCGACGTCGCCCCGATCGAGCTCACCGTCGAGGCGCTCTGGGAGGCCGCGCAGACCTTCGCCGCCGGCGATCACGAGTCCCCCCTCTCCGAGGCCCAGCTCGCCGCCGAGCGCGCGCGCTACTTCCCCGACGCGACGCGCGTCGCCGACGACCTCGCGCGCCGCTGGGAGCGCGATCCGCCGACGTGGAACGCGCCGACGGGCCGCGCCGACATCGACGATCTCGTCTGGTTCGACTACGCCCACACGCGCGGCCTCTGAGGACAACCCATGAGCCCCGACCGCTCCCCCCTGCGCCTCCACGAGGTCTTCGGCCTCTCGCCCCTGCCCGTCCGCGCCCGCGAAGCCTGGCTCGCCATCCGCGGCGACGCGAGCGTGCCGCCATCGCGCGTCGATCTCAGCACGCTCGGCGTGCTGCAGCCCTTGCTCTCGGTGCGCACCTGGCTCGGCGCGCGCCGCGCCGACCGCCGCATCCCGATCTACAACCTCTTCAACCGCACCCCGACGCCCCTCGCCGACGGCTGGTCGATCCGAAAGACCCAGGTGCGGGACTACCGCGGCGGGACGCTCACCTACGACAGCCACAACGGCACCGACTTCGTGCTGCCGGTCGGCACCGTCGTCGTCGCGCCCGCGCCCGGCCGCGTGCTGCGCGTCTCGAGCGAGTTCAACCGCGGCGGCCTCAAGGTCTTCCTCGACCACGGCCGCGGCCTCGCGACGACGTCGAACCACCTCGCCCGCGCCCTCGTCCGCCCGGGCGACGTCGTGCGGCGAGGCCAGCCCATCGCGCTCTCCGGCTACTCGGGCCTCGACGCGATCATCGCCTTCCCGCTCAGCGTGCCGCACGTACACTTCAACGTCTGGCTCGACGGCGAGTACGTCGACCCCTTCGCGACGACCGGCGAGGCGCCCCTCTGGCGCGACGGCAACGATCCGCGCCCCGCCTCCCTCGACGGCGCCCCCGAGGCCTACGAGCCCACGGACTGGGACGAGGCGGGCGTCGACGACGCCGTCCGCGCCTGCCTCGACGACGAGGTCCGCGCGAGCCTCGCGCGCGAGCCGGACCTCGCGGTGCGCGCGATGAGCCTGCTCTTCCAGCGCAACTACTACCCGACCCGCTTCCGCGATCGGCCGAGCGTCGTTCGCGACGCTCATGCGCGCGAGCCGCGCCTCACGCTCCCGGTGCAGGCCGGCGAGTGGGAAGGGATCGCCCTCTAGCGCGCCTGCCGTGGGCTCGGCGGAACGAGTCCGTCGCTACGCGCGGGCCAGTCCGGATCGTCAGTCCGACGCCGCCGGCGCGGCCGCCGCGTCCGACTTCACCCACACGAGGCTCGCCTTCTCGCGCAGCGCGCGATCGGCGTCCTCGCGCAGCTTTTCCATCCGACTCGTGCGCATCGCGTCCATCACCGGACCCTTGACGCTCTCGAAGGTGACGGACTCGTCGACGCGGCGGTCGGCGAGCTTGATGATCCACGCGCGCCCCTTCGGCCCGCGCAGGATGCCGCTCGTCTGACCGGGCGCCAGCCCGTCGAGCGCCTGACGCCACGCCTCGGGGACCTGCGCCCACTTCATCATGCCGAGGTCCCACGGCTTCTGCGACTCCGGCAACCCCGGGAACTGCTTGCGGGCCACCGCCTCGAAGGACGTCTTCTTGATCTCCTCGAGGTCGCGCAGGAGCCCGGGCTCGTCGTTCATGCGCAGGATCTGGAGCACGTGCTGCTCGGTGCGGATGCGCTTCGCGTTCGCCTCGAAGTGCGCCTTCGCGTCGGCCTCGGTGACCTCGGCCTTCGCCGCGACCTCGCGCCGAGAGTAGAGCTCGCCGAGCTCGGCGCGCTGGAACGCCATCATCGTCGCCTCCAGCTGTCGAAGCTTCTGCTGATAGCCGACGTCGGCGTCGAGCCCGAGCGCCAGCGCCTGCTGCCGCACGAGCTCCTGCCGGACGACCGACTCGGCGGCGTTCTTGCGGTGCAGCGGCTTGCCCTCCGCGCCGTGCATGTCGCCCTTGAGCTTCAGCTTCACGTCGGCGTCCGTGATGGCCACGCCGTTCACCGTCACGACGACGTCGTCGCGCGCGGCCTTCGCCGAACCGGGCGGGGCGGGCGCGGCCGTCGCCACGGCGGACGAGGACGGGTCGCGCTTGCCGCACGCGACGAGGGCGAGCGACGCCGAGAGCACGAAGGGGACGAAGCTGCGGTGGGGCGTATTCATGGCGGTTTCGGCGGGAACCCTAGCACCGGGAGGCGTCGCCCTGAAAAGCGAAGAGGCAGCGCCTCTCGACGCCGCCTCTCCGTGGTTCAGCCCGAAGGCTGGCTACCTGTTGCCGCCCCGCGGGTGCGCGGGGTGCGGACTAGTTCGCGGGAGCGTGGCAGGCCGCGCACGCCTCGCGCTCGTCGCCGCTGAACGGGCTGAGCGGCGTCGGGTCGTACGTCATGTCGCGGAAGTGCGCCGTGGCGGCGTCCGTGTCGTGGCAGCCCATGCACGGCAGACGCGCCGGCTTGGTCTTCCAGGAGCCCGAGGTCGTCGGACCGTGGCAGTTCGCGTCGCAGGTGCGGAGCTCGGTCGGGTAGGTGATGTCCCAATCACGACCGGGGATGCCGTCCGCGTGCGAGACGGTCACGTTCGGGTAGTGCAGCGTGGCGCCGGCGTGGACGGCGTGGACGCGCTGCGAGATCGGCACGGCGCCCGGCCAGATGCCGCCGGAGTTCGTCTGCTGCTGGTAGTCGTGGCAGCTGCCGCACGAGTCGACGGCCACGTTGTTGAAGAGCTTGTTGTGCCGATTGAAGTCGAGCACGAAGCCCTTGGTGTCGGTCGGGTCGGTGTGACACGAGCCGCAGTTGTTGGCCGGGGGCTTCTCCTCGGTGGCCGTACCGACCTGGAACGCGATCTGTCCGACCGTCGGGGTCTGGAAGTCGATGTCGCTCGTCTTGGTGCCGCGGTCGTTGATCTCAATCTTCGCGATGTACGTGCCCGGGGCGAGGTCGTCGACCGGATCGAGCGTGTAGGCGATCTCGGTGGCCGTGCGCTTGATCTTGGCGTCGTCGGTCAGCGCGTCGGTCGGCTTCGCGAGCGTGTTGCTCACGGTCGACGCGGTGCCGAGCGTGTTCGTCGCGCCCGGCGTGTTGCTGCCGAGGACGTGGACGGGGTAGCCGCCGAGGACGTCGGCCGGGAAGAGCGCGGAGGCGGCGCCGACCGAGCCCGAAGCGACCTGGAGACCGAAGAAGTCGCCCAGGTTGCGGCTGCGAATCGCGACCGAGCTGGCCACGTTCACGCGGATCGTGGCGCCGATGGCGTGCGCGTAGGCCGCCGGGGCGACCGTGAAGGTGTCGGTCGCGCGGGTGAAGGCCAGGGTCTCCTCGACCGGCGTGTAGCGGTCCAGGATGACGCTGCCGGCCAGCGGGAACTGCACGCCGTTGCCGGCCTTGACCGTGAACGTCGTGCCGGCGACGGCGACGGCGCTCGTGGCGCTGTCGGCCGCGGCCGTGCTGTCGAGGTACGCGATCGCGCGGGCCTTGAACGGCGCGTAGTTGTTGAGCCACGCGACGACCTCGGTCGGCGTCGCCTTGGACACGTCGGCGAACTGCTGGACGCTGTAGACGCTCGTCGCGTCGGCGGCCGCCGCGACGGCCGCGAAGGTCAGCGTGGTCGCCGTGTTACCGGTGATCGTCGCGACCTGGCCCAGGCCCGTGCCGCTCAGGACCTTGACCGAGAAGCCCTTCCACTGGTCGACCGTCCACTTCGCCGCGGAGTCGGCGAGCGTGGTGAGAGAACCGCCCGTGGCCTTGCCCTGCGCGGCGCCGGCAAAGCCGAACGACGCGTAGGTCAGGATGTCGGTGGCCTTGTACGCCCAGACGCCCGTCACGGTCATCGTCGTGCCGACGTTGTCGACGACGGTGTACGTGGCCGTCGGCTTGCCGCTGGCGCTGTTGTTGGTGACGGTGACGGTGTAGCCGGCGTACTGGTGGTCGATCCACGTCTTGTTCGCGCCGAGGAACACCTGGTTCGCGTCGGTGAACGTCGTCGTGGTGGCGCCCGCGACCCACGCCGGGGTGAGGGCGACCTCGCCGCTCGCGCCGGTCGCGTAGACCGGGACCGTGACGGCGGCGGGCACGAGGATCTTGCCGTCGTCGACGAAGAGGTCCTGACCGTTGTCGGCGATGATGCCGAGGGTCGTCTTGCCCGTCGCGCTCGCCAGGCTGTACGTCATGCCAACCGGGCTCGCGTTCGTGCTCTTGACGACCACGCGCGCCTTCGTCGTGAGGACGGGGCTGCGGCGCTCGCGCGGACCGGAGACGAAGAAGCTCGACCCGGTGAACTTGCCGTCGCGGGCGACGGTGCAGGCCGTGCCGGCCGCGTTCGCGACGCAACCCTCGGCGCCGTTGCCGGGCGGGTTCGCGGTCACGCCGTCGTCGACCACCATCGTCGTGTGATCGATGAGCGCCTTGGTGGCGACGTCGGTCAGCGCGATGTGGACGACCGGGGTCTCGCCCTTGACGAAGAACTTGCCGTTGGCCGCCCCGGTGACGGTCATGGTCGGCTTGAACTCCATGTTCTTGCGCGGATCCTTGCCGACCCAGTCGTGCGCAGTGACGGGCGACGGCGCGACGCCGTCGTTGTGGCAGTTCACGCAACCGGTGTCGTTCGTGGCCTTGCCGCCCTTGTGGTTGGCGCCCGTGACCCAGTCGATCGTGTCGTGGCACGAGCCGCAGACGGCGCGCGACGGCGCGTCCTTCCAGTTGTCGACCTGCGCGCCCTTGCCGTCGTGGCACTTGGTGCAGTTGGCGAGGATGGCCGGGAACTCGGCCTTCCACCACGACACCGGCGAGGCGACGTAGTTGTAGATCGCGTACTTGCCGTTGTCGGCCGACTCGTCGGCCGCCGTCGCCGGATCGTCGAAGACGATGCCGTCCGCGCCCGGGATGCTCGCGAGCTCGCCGCCGGCGTGGATCTTGTGCGTCATCACCTTCATGTCGATGGTGTTGCCGCTGTACGCGTCGAAGCTGCCGGCCTGGTGGCAGGTCACGCAGTTCTCGAGACCGATGCGGTCGCCGCCGTGGCCCGTGACCGACGTGTGGCAGTTGTTGCAGGCCGCGGTCGGGACGATGTCCCGCGTCGCGGGGGCCTGGCCGCCGTTCGGCACGAAGTCGAGGAACGCCGACGCCGTCGGGCCCGTGTGGCCGCCCAGCATGAGGGCGACGCGGTGGAGCAGCGCGCGGTCGTAGGTGATCGCCGTCTTGGCGACGGGCGTCGTGATGGCCGAGATGTTCGTGCTGAAGACGTACGTGTACGTGCCGTCGCCGTGATCCGTCGAGACGCCGTTGTTCTCGCGGTACGCCTGGTCCACCGAGTAGCCGTCGGGCTTCGGGAAGCCGGCGCCCTTCACGGTCTTCGTGCGGTAGACGTACGACGTCCAGTTGCCGTACGCCTCGCCGGCGTTCGGGGCCGCGAGCTTCGAGATGTTGAAGTACTCGCCGGTGACGCCGGTGACGGGCTTGCCGTCCTTCGTCATGACCTTGAACTCGACGGTCACGAGGCCCGTGTCGTCGGCGGTCACGGCCGTGATGGTCGCGTCGACCATGTACTTGCCAGCCGCGAGGTCCATCGCCTCGAGCGCGGCGAGGCCGTGCCGATCGCCGACGAGGATGGCGAGGCCGTCCTTGCCGGGCTCGCCCGGCGAGCCCGCGTCGCCATTCAGCCCGGGCGCGCCCGCGTCGCCGTCGAGGCCGTTGGCGCCGTCGGCACCGTCTGCACCCTTGGCGCCGTCGGCACCGTCTGCACCCTTGGCGCCGTCGGCGCCGGCCTTGCCGTCAGCACCCTTGTCGCCGTTTGCGCCCGTCGCGCCGTCGGTGCCGTCGGCACCCTTGACGCCGTCCTTGCCCGACGTGCCCGCAGGCCCGGCCGAGCCCTGGGGGCCGGTCGCGCCATCCGCGCCGCTGCACCCGACCGCGAAGAGAATCGCAGCCATTCCTGCGGTCCCCCAGACCATGCTGTACCTGAACGCCATGGGAATCACCTCCGCGGATGCTCGCGAAGAGCTGTCCGGAATTGGGCGCCCACTGCAAGGGGGGTGCCCAGGAGATGGATCCGCAGAGGCGGCGCGCATCGAACGCCGGCGTTGACAACGATCAAGTCTGGCAGGCTCAGCGCCTGCCGAGATTTCGGCATTGCCGAAGGAGCGCGCAGCGACGGCGCGCATTGCGCAAACCACGCGAAGTCAGCGCTTATTCCGACACGGAGCCAGGGGCGACCCGCGCGGGCCGCACCCTGGTCGCCCGATCAGCGGCCGCGGCGGCGAGCGAGGGCGATCGCCGCGAGGGCGATCGCGAAGGCGCCGAGGCCGGGGCGGTCCCCGTCACCTCGGGCACGGACGGCGCAGCCGCCGGACTCGTCGCTCGTCGGCGCGGGGGCGGCGGCCGCCTTCGCGACGCACGCGCCCTCCTTGCAGGAGCCGCCGGAGCAGTCCGCGTCCGACGAGCACGTGCCCGCGGGCGCCCCGCAGACCTTCGCCGCGGCGTCGCAGACCGTCCCGCGGCACTGGTCGTCGCTCGCGCACGGGCCGTCGCCCGCCGCGAGGCCGCACACGTCGTCCTTGGCGTCGCAGCGGCCAGACGCGCAGACGCGCGCGCCGACCTCGTCCGTGCACTTCGCGACGCCGGCGGGCGCGCCGGGCAGGGGCTTGCCGTTCGCGACCTTGGCCGTGCAGGCGCCGGGCCTTCCGGCCGTTCCATCGCACCACTCGGTGCCCTTGCACGCCGCATCGACCGTGCAGCCCGCGACGCACGCGCCGCTCGCGGCGTCGCACGCCGGGCCGCCCGCGTGGCCCTCGCAGTCGGCGTCCTTCGCGCACGCGCCGCAGCGGCCACCGTCGCAGAGCGGGGCCTCCGCCTTGGGACACGCGAGCTTCGCGCCGCTGCCGTGATCGCCATCGCAGGCCGCGCAGGAGGACATCGCCGCGTCGCAGACCGGCTTCGACCCCTCACACGCCACCGCGCTCTCGGCCGTGCACTCGACGCAGGCGTGCGAGGCCGGATCGCACACGGCCAGCGGCGCCTTGCAGTCCGCGTCCTTCGTGCAGCCCGCGCCGCACAGCTCGTTCGTGCACTGGCTCGAGCGGCAGACCGTCGCCGCGTCGGCGGGGGAGCAGGGCCCGTGGCCGTCCGCGAGACCGCACTGGTCGTCCTTCGGGTCGCAGACGGCCGACGCGCAGACGAGCGCGGCCGCCTCGGCGGAGCACGTGCCGTCGAGCGTGGGCTTGCCGTGCGCAGGGTCGCTCGGCATCGGCTGGCCGTTCGCGAGCGCGTCGCGACACTCGTGCGTCGACGGCGCGCACCACTGGCCGCCGAGGCAGTCGACGTCGATGTTGCAGCCGCCCTTCACGGTGCACGTGCCGTTGTGGCTGCACTGGCCCGAGCGGCAGATCGCGGCCTCGGCCTGCGTGCACGGCCCGTCGCCGTCCGCGAGGCCGCACTTGTCGTCGACGGGGTCGCAGGCGCCGGAGGCGCAGACGGCCTTGCCCACCTCGAACGAGCACGTGCCGTCGAGCTTTGGGATCGCATGCGATGGGTCGTTCGGAATCGGGGCGCCGTTCGCGAGCTTCGGCGCGCAGAGGCTCACCGAGGTGTCGCAGTAGTCGTTCGCGCCGCAGTCCGAGTCGAAGTTGCAGCCGCCGAGAGGCAAGCACACGCCCTTCACGCTGCACGCGCCCGTACGGCACACCACCGAGCCGTTCGCCTGCGTGCACGGACCGTCGCCGGCCGCGAGGCCGCAGAGGGCGTCCTTCGGGTCGCAGGCGCCGCTCGCGCAGACGAGCGCGGCCGCCTCGGGGGTGCAGGTGCCGTCGAGCGCCGGCTTGGCGTGCGCGGGGTCGCTCGGCAGCGGCGATCCGTTGGCGATCGTGGGCTTGCAGGTGTTCGTCGAGATGCTGCACCAGCTGCCTGCGGCGCAGTCGCCGTCGACGTTGCAGGTGCCCTTCGCGAGGCACGTGCCACCGACGCTGCACGCGCCGCTCCGGCAGACGAGCAGCGCGTTCTGCTGCGTGCACGGGCCGTCACCGAGGGCGAGGCCGCAATGGTCGTCCTTCGGGTCGCACACGCCGCTCTGGCAGACGAGCGCCGCGGCGGCGGCGTTGCACGTGCCGTCCAGCGTCGGCTTCACGTGGCCGGCGTCCTTGGGCATGGCGCCGCCGTTCGCGACCTTCGCCGTGCACGTGTGCGCGCCGATGTCGCAGAAGCCCGCCGCGCAGTCGCCGTCGGCGTTGCAGCCGGCGGCCGGCATGCACGTGCCGTCGACGCTGCAGGTCTTGGAGCGGCACACGAGCGGCCCGTTCGCGTTCGTGCAGGGCCCGCCGTCGTTGGCATAGCCGCAGAGGTCGTCCTTCACGTCGCAGACGCCCGACTGGCAGGTGGCGGCGGCGGAGTCGGGCGTGCACTTGCCGGCGAGCACGGGCACGTGGCCCGCGACCGAAGGGATCGGCTTGCCGTTCTCGAGCTTGCCGGCGCACGTCGCGGCAACGTTGTCGCAGTAGTTGCCGAGCTGACAGTGCGCGTCGGAGCTGCAGCCGCTCGCCGTGCCGGCGAGCTCGGCGAGGTGCGCGCCGGTGTTGCCCGAGGTGTTCGTGACCTGGACGGCGAGGGTGTTGATGCCCATCGCGAAGGGGCCGCCGACGGGGACGGTGAACGACAAGAGGCTCGCCCAGGCGTTCGCGCCGTCATCCTTCGCGACCTGAACGCCGTTCAGCAGCACGAGGCAGGTGTCGTCGCAGGCGACCTTGCCGGTCAGCGTCGCGGTGGCCGGGTCCATTCCGTAGAGCGAGAAGGTCGTCGAGTAGGTGTACTTGGCGCCGTTCGCGCCCTTGGTATTCACCTGAGCGCTCAGCCATTTCGACGTCGCGGGGTTCGCGACCCAGCCGGCGGCGGCCGCGACGGCGTACGTCTTCGGACCCGGCAGCGCCGCGTCCGTGCTCGTCAGCGTGTAGTGCGCGTCGACCGTCGCGTTGGGGAGAAGCGCCCCCTTGTCGTCGACCCCCGTCGGGAAGACGCCGGCGATCTTCAGCGCGCTCGCGGCCTCGCCGAGTGGCTCGTCGGCGGGCCCTTCGCGAGGTGTGGGCGCACACGCGGGGATCGCGAGGGCCACGAAGAGCGCGAGGTGGGGGCGGTGAGAAGAAGCCATCGGGGCTCTGCGCTTCCGTGAGGGGTGGTGGGGCCGCGGGTCCGGGACGAACCCGCCGGGCGCCGCGCGGTCGACGCGCGGGGCGGCTGCTAGGAGCGAGCCCACGAGCCTAGCAAAAACCTCGGCGCCATGCGGTCCGAGGGCGGACCGCCGACGCCGTGGGCGCCCGCTGTCGACGCGGGGACGGCCGGCGCGGTGCGAAGCCGGGACGGAGGAGCCCGTCGCCTGCGACGCGGGAGCGCTCCGCCCAGCTCGGCCGACCGCGCTCGCGGCTACTTCACCTCGAGCAGCTCGACCTCGAACACGAGGGTCGATTGCGGCGGGATCACGGGCGGGAAGCCTCGATCGCCGTAGGCGAGGTCCGAGGGGATCGTGAGCTTGCGGAGGCCGCCGATCTTCATGCCGGCGACGCCCTCGTCCCAGCCCTTGATGACCTGGCCGGCGCCGAGCTTGAACGAGAAGCCCCTGCCGCGGTCGCGCGAGCTGTCGAACTTCTCGCCGCTCGTCAGCGTGCCGACGTAGTGCACGGTGACGGTGTTGCCCCGCTGCGCCTCGGCGCCCGTGCCGGGGGTGAGGTCGTCGATGTCGAGCCCGGAAGAAGTGCGCATTTGCTCGGTCCTTTCGTGATTGGCGCGCATCGGAGTGGCGCGGCGCGCCCGGGTCAATCGGATTGTGCGCCCCGGCGACCGGACCCCGGCGCGGGCCGGTCGGCCGCCGACGCCCGGCCTCGCCCGCAAACGGACGCCGAAACCTCGCCGGACCCCCGGTCGTGGCCTATGAGCTACGCATGCGCCGCGCCGTCGCTCCGGGCCTCGCCTTCGCCGCGCTCGCCAGCGCGTGCCTGACCTTCGGCCAACCGTCGAGCGGGGGCGGCGGTTCCTCCGGCAACCCGCTGCCGCTGCCCGTGCCCCCGCCCCCCGGCGACGTGGTCTGCCTCGACGACGCGACCGGGGCCTGCTCGGACGCGACCGAGATCGCGACCTACACGCAGTGCATCCTGACCCAGTGCCAGAGCGCGTACGCGACCTGCTTCGGGCCGAGCTTCGCGAGCGGCGTCTTCGAGGGCGACTGCAAGGAGTACGGAGCGTGCACCGCCGCGTGCTCGAGCTGCGACGCGACGTGCCTGTCGGCGTGCGCGGACAAGCAGAAGACCGCCGCGTGCGGGCTGTGCCTCGCGCAGCAGGTCCGGACGTGCGCGATCGTCGAGGTGCAGACGGGCACGTGCCAGCGGCCGTGCTCGAGGCTCTCCGACGCGGGGGCGGTGGACGCCGGCGCCGACGCGGCCGTCGGCGCGCCGGACGCGGGGCGATCGACGGGCGCGTGCATGAGCCTCGCGCTGTGCTGCAACATGCTGCCGCCCGAGGACGCCGGCAGCTGCCAGATCGCGCTCAGCGAGACGAACGACGTCGACGCGGCGTGCGTGAACGTGATCGCGACGTACAAGGCCTCCGGCAAGTGCCCCTGATCGAGGGCGTCCGGGCCGCGTGCTATCGTGCCGACGGGGTCTCCTCCGCATGACGCGCGCGCGACAGCCGTCCGACCTCGACGTCGCCGGCAGGCTCGGCTGGGTGGACGCGCCGAGCCCGATCGAGGCGTTGCCCGCGCTCGCGGAGCGGCTCGGCCTCGCGTGGGTGGGCGCGAAGCGCGACGATCGGCTGCCCGTGCTCCAGGGCGGGACGAAGCCGCGCAAGCTCGATTTCGCCCTCGCCGAGCCGCGCCTCGCCGACGCCGCGCGCTGGGCCTCCGCGGGCGCGATCGGCTCGGGCAGCCTCGTCGCGCTGACGGCGGCCGCCGCGAAGCTCGGTCGGCGGCTCGACGCGCACGTGTTCTGGACGGGCCTCTCGACGGGCGTCGTCGACAACCTCGCGTTCACCGCGTCCGGCCCGACCGAGCTCCGTTACTACGGCTCGCGCGCGGCCCTCGCCCTGCGTCGGCCGACCGTCCTCCTCGGCGACACGTGCCGCGGCGCCGCGGTGATCCCGCCCGGCGCGACCTCGCCGACCGGGATGCTCGGGCTCGTGCGCGCGGGCCTCGAGCTCGCCGATCAGGTGCGCGCCGGCGAGCTGCCGGAGCCCGATCGCCTCTACGTCGCGCTCGGCTCGGGCGGGACCGCGGTCGGCCTCGCGGTCGGCCTCGCGCTCGCGGGCCTCCGCACGCAGGTCGTCGGCGTCGGCGTCGTCGAGCGGACGCTCTCTCCGCTCCGCCGCCTGCGCGCGCTGCGCGAGGGCCTGCTCGCGAAGCTCGACGCCCTCGGCATCGCGCGGCCCGAGTCGCCGATCCGCCTCGCGGTGGACCGGCGCTTCGCGGGCGCGGGCTACGCCGTGCCCACGCGCGCGTCGCTCGACGCATGCGCCGACCTCGAGGCCGAAGGCCTCTCGCTCGAGCCGATCTACACCGGCAAGGCGATGGCCGCGCTGATCGCGGCCGCCCGCGCCGGCGGCGCGTCGCGCGTGCTCTTCTGGCAGACCCAGCGCGCCCGGGCCCTCCCGCACGACGCCCGCTGGCGCGATCGCCTGCCGCCCGCGCTCGCGCACCGCCTGGCGCTCGCGGAGGACCCCGCGCGCCTGGCGCGAAGGCGCCTCATCCTGGGCCTCGGCGCCGTCGCCGCGGCGGTCGGGGCCGGCGTGCGCTTCACGGGATACCCCGCGCTTGCGGGCTTTCGCGGCACCGTGCTCGCGACGTGGGAGGCGCACGTCTTCCGCGCAGCGGCCGAGGCGATCCTCCCGCCCGCGACCGACGCCGGCGCGTTCGACGCCATCGCCGGGCGCGTCGACCGCTACCTCGTCGGAATGCCGCCGTCCGTCCAGCGCGAGATCCACGCGATGCTCGCGATCGTCGAGCACGGCACGCCGATCGGCGGGCGCCTCGCGCGCTTCACGCGGCTCACGCCGGCCGATCGCGCGCGCCTGCTCGACGGCCTCGCGGCGCGCGGCGGCCTCCTCGCACAGGTCTACTCCGGGATGCGCGATCTCACCTACCTCGCGTACTACCAGCAGCCGGCGACGTGGATCGCGCTCGGCTACGAGGGCCCGCGCGTCGCGCTCGACTACGATCCACGCGGACCGGACCGCAGCCTTCACCCTGCCTACGAGGACCTCCGCGCGCCGCGCGGCGCGCTGCCGCGAGGAATCGTCCGGTGATCTTCGACGCCGCTCGCCTGCCCTCGCCGCTGCACCTCACCGCCGACCTGTGCGTCGTCGGATCCGGCGCGGGCGGCGCGATGGTCGCCATGGTCGCGGCCGAGGCGGGCCTGCGCGTCGTCGTGGTCGAGGCGGGCTCGCTCCTCACGCCGGGCGACATGGTGCAGCGCGAGGAGGAGATGTTCCCGCGCCTGTACTGGGAGGGCGGCGGGCGCACGACGGCGGACCGAGCCATCCACGTGCACCAGGGCCGGGGCGTCGGCGGATCCACGCTGCACAACCTCAACCTGTGCAAGCGCATCCCGCCGTCGATCCTCGAGAGGTGGGCGCGCGAGCGGCGCCTCGAGGCGCTGCCGCGCGCGACGTGGGACGCCCTCTACGACGAGGTCGAGGCGCTGATCTCGGTGAGCGCGGTCCCCGAGGATCAATACAACCGCGCGAACCGCCTGCTTCAGGCCGGAGTCGCCTCGCTGGGCTGGCGAGGCGGCGGGCTCCGCCACAACCGGACGGGCTGCCTCGGCAGCGGCTTCTGCGAGATCGGCTGCGCGTACGACGCGAAGAACAGCGCGGCGAAGGTCCTCGTCCCGCGCGCCGTGAAGGCCGGCGCCGAGATCGTCACGCGCTGCCAGGCCGTGCGCGTCGTCACGAGCGGCGGCCGCGTCCGCGGCGTCGAGGCCGTCGCGATCGAGCCGGGCACGCTCCGCCCGATGGGCCGCGTCACCGTCGATGCGGCCCGCGTGTGCGTCTCGGGCTCGGCGACGAGCACGCCCGCGCTGCTGCTCCGATCCGGCATCCCGGACCCCGGCGACGAGACGGGCAACCGGCTGCGCATCCACCCCGCCGTCGTCGCGGCCGGCGACTTCGACGATCCCGTGCGCGCCTGGCAGGGCATCCCCCAGACCTACGAGTGCACCGAGCACCTCGACCTCGACGCGCCGCCGGGCGCGCCGCGCGACGGATCCCGCGGCAAGAAGGCCTGGATCGTGCCCGCGTTCGCGCACCCCGTCGGCACCGCGACGCTCGTCCCCGGCCACGGCGCGGCGCACCGCGACCTCATGGGGCGCTACGCCCACCTCGTCGCGCTCACGGCCATGATCCACGACGACACCCCCGGCCGCGTCCGCCCCGCGGGCGATCTCGGCCTCTCGATCGACTACTGGCCCGGCGACGACGACCGCCGCGAGCTCGCGATCGGCCTCTGGGCGTGCGTGAAGCTGCTCTTCGCCGCCGGCGCGCGCCGCGTCTTCGTCCCGAGCCGCCCCGTGCGCCTCCTCGAACGCGGCGAGCCCTTCGACGACCTCCGCGCCCTCGACATCCGCCGCGGCGCGATGGACCTCACGGCCGTGCACCCGATGGCGTCGGTCCCGATGGGCGACGACCCCAAGGTCGCCGCCGTCGACGGCCGCGGCCGCCACCACCACGTCGAAGGCCTCTTCGTCGCCGATGGATCGCTGTTTCCTTCGTCGATCGGCGTGCCGCCGCAGCTCTCGATCTACGCGCTGGGCCTCCACGTCGGCCGCGCGATCACGAAGAGCGGCTGACGCCCCGCGCCGCGCGGCCCGAGGAGCGTCGAGCCTCGGGCTTGGGGCCGATCGCGGCCCCGTCGAGGCTAGCTGTGCTCGTCGACGTCCGAGAGCTCGGGCGATCCGGGCTCGAGGTAGCCGTCCTGCCGCGCGAGCCAGCGCAGGATGTCGATCGACGACACGAGGCCGACGACGACGTCCTCGTTGCTGACGACCGGCATGCGCTGCACGCCCTCGTACGCCATCAGCGCAGCGGCCTGCGTGATGGGCGCGGTCTCGCGCAACGTGAACGCGACCGACTTCATGATGCCCGCCGCCGTGACGTCGTGGCCGGGCGTGGGGCCGCGGCCCTGCTCGCGCTGCACGTCGAGCTTCGACACCATGCCGAGCAGGCGCCCATCGGCGGCCACCACGGGCGCGTCGACGACGACGCGGTCGCCGAAGAAGGCGCCGAGCTCCTCCAGCGTCACGCCGGGGCGCACGCACGCCACGTTGCGCGCCATGAGGCTCGACACGGCCCCGCGCGCCGCCGGGTAAACCTTGCCGATGCGGCCCGCCAGCTCGGGAGGCGGCTCGACGACGTCCATGCCGGTGCACACGAGGTGCGACCGTTGGCCCGTCGGGTCCATCACCACGTCCGTACAGCGCTCGCAGCGCTCGCAGTCCTCGACGGTCATCGAGTGCCCGCGCCGCTCGCAGTACACCGTCAGCCGGAGCGCCTCGCTGCCATTCGAAGAGAGCGTGTGGAGCGCCCGGATGTCCAGGTGCTGCCCCGCGCCTCGAGCGTCGCCCTCGCCCTTCTCGCTCATCGAGATTCCTCCAAGATGCCGCGGCGCCCGCAAGGTCCGTGCCCCACGCCCGCCACACCGAATCGGCGCTCTAGTAGCGCACGAGCGCGATCCGCGCGCAAACGTCTCGTGGACGCCTCCCCCCGACGAGCACGCGATGCGCCCGTCGACGGCGACCTCGCGCGATCTCGGGCCCACAAAACGCCTTCGCCGGCGCGAGGCCGGCGAAGGGGTAGCGCGGAGGCGCGGGCGATCAGTCGCCGGTGCCGAGCTCTTCCTCGTCGGCGCTGCCATTGCCCTCGCCGGACTGCGTCGCGGCCACGGTCCACGTGTCGCCCTGTCGCCAGAGCTCCTCGATGATCCCGTTGCCCTTCGCCGTGACCGCCTTGCTCACCTGATCGAGCTGCAGCTCGGTCAGGGTCTCGGTGCGGACGGCGCGCAGGATGCCGACCGGCAGCGGGAAGTTCGGCGGGCCCATGTGCGCGAGCATCTGCGCGAGCGCCGGGCTCTCCGCCGTCTCGTCGTGCACGACGATCTCGGACACGGGCACCTTGCCCTCGCCCTCGCCGACCTCGACGACCTCCGGCATGAAGCTCTTGTTGATCCGAATGCCCATCGTGCCGCCCTTGAACAGCAGCGGCTTGCCGTGCTGGATCACGATCTGGCGCTCGGCCTTCACTTCCTTGCCGGTGAGGGCGTCGTACGCGCCGTCGTTGAAGACGGGGCAGTTCTGCAGGATCTCGACGAACGCGACGCCCTTGTGCTCGCTCGCGCGCTTGATGATCGTCTGCATGAGGGCGACCTCGTTGTCGGCGACGCGCGCGACGAAGGTCGCGCCGGCGCCGAGCACGAGGGCCGCGGGCTCGAAGGGCTTGTCGATGCTGCCGAGCGGCGTCGACTTGGTGACCTTGCCGAGCTCGCTCGTCGGCGAGACCTGGCCCTTGGTCAGGCCGTAGATGCGGTTGTTGAACATGAGCACGGTGAGCTCGATGTTCCTGCGCATCGCGTGGATGATGTGATTGCCGCCGATGGACAGCGCGTCGCCGTCGCCGGTCACGACGAAGACCTTGAGCTCCGGGCGGGCGAGCTTCAGGCCGGTCGCGATGGCCGGCGCGCGGCCGTGGATGCTGTGCACCCCGTACGTGGCCATGTAGTAGGGGAACCGGCTCGAGCAGCCGATGCCCGAGACGAAGACGATGTTCTCCTTCGGGACGCCGAGGTCCGGCATCGTGCGCTGGACCTGGGCGAGGATGGAGTAGTCGCCGCAGCCGGGGCACCACTTCACCTCCTGGGGGGAGACGAAGTCTTTGCGGGTGAGCGGGACGAGGGGGGAGGCCGTGGTCATGTCCGTGTCTCCTTTCACAGCGACTCGGCCAGCGGGCGCGCGCCCTCGACCACGTCGGAAACCTTGAAGGGCTTGCCCTGGATCTTGTTGATCTGCTCGACGTGGAGCAGGTACTCGGCCCGAACGACGTGCGAGAGCTGCCCTAGGTTGAGCTCGCAGACGACGACCTTCTTGAAGCGCTTGAGCACCGCGCCGAGGTCCGGCGGCAGCGGGTTCATCCAGCGCAGGTGCACGTGCGCGACGCGCTTGCCTTCCGTCGCGAGCTGCTTCTGCGCCTGCGCGACCGCGCCCCAGGTGCCGCCCCACGAGAGCAGCAGGAGCCCGCCCTCGGGCCCCTCGACGTGGGTCGGCGGGATCTCGGCGACGATCTTCGCGACCTTCTCGGCGCGAAGGTGGCTCATCTTCTCGTGGTTCTGCGGATCGTAGGAGACCTCGCCCGTCAGCACGTGCTTCTCGAGGCCGCCGATGCGGTGCTCGAGGCCCGGCGTGCCCGGCTTGACCCAGTCGCGCGCGAGCGTCTCGGGGTCGCGGCGGTACGCGGCGAAATCCTGCGGGTCCGTGCGGAACTTCGCGGGGAACGGCGTGAGCGTGCCGGGCTCCGGCAGGCGCCACGGCTCCGAGCCGTTGGCGATGAAGCCGTCGGTCAGCAGGATGACCGGGGTCATGTACTTGATGGCGATGCGCGAGGCCTCGATGGCCGCGTGGAAGCAGTCGCCCGGTGAGCGAGCCGCGATGACCGGCATCGGCGCCTCGCCGTGGCGGCCGTAGAGCGCCTGGAAGAGGTCGCTCTGCTCCGTCTTGGTCGGCAGGCCCGTCGAGGGGCCGCCGCGCTGCACGTTCACGATGACGAGCGGGATCTCGAGGATCACGGCGAGGCCGAGCGCTTCGCTCTTCAGCGCCATGCCCGGGCCCGAGGTGTTGGTCATCGCGAGGCTGCCGCCGTACGCGCCGCCGATCGCCGAGCAGATGCCCGCGATCTCGTCCTCGGCCTGGTGCGTGACCACGCCGTGGTGCTTGTGGTGAGCGAGCTCCTGCAGGATGTCGGTCGCCGGGGTGATCGGGTAAGAGCCGACGAAGAGCGGGAGCTCGGCGAGCTTGGCCGCCGTGACCATGCCGATCGCCGTCGCCGCGTTGCCCGTGATGTTGCGGTAGGTGCCGGGCCGGATGCGCGCCGCGGGGACGGTGTAGTTGGCGTCGAAGAGCTCGGCCGTCTCGCCGTAGTTGTAGCCCGCCTTGAACGCCTTGATGTTGGCGTCGGCGATGTGCGGCTTCTTCGCGAACTTCTTGTTGATCGCGGTGATCTCGACCTCGATCGGCCGACTGAACATCCAGAACATGAGCCCGAGGGCCCACATGTTCGTCGACCGCAGGATCTCCTTCACCGAGAGCTGCGTGTCGGCGAGCGCGAGCTGCGTGAGGCGCGACACCGGCACGCTGTAGACGCGGTAGTTCTGGAGCGCGCCGTCCTCGATCGGGTTCGTCGTGTAGCCCGCGCGCTGGATGTTCTGCGGGGTGAAGGCGCTCTCGTTCAGGATCAGCGTGCCGCCGCGCTTGACGTCCGCGAGGTTGGCCTTGAGCGCGGCCGGGTTGAACGCGACGAGGACGTCCGGCTCGTCGCCGGGCGTGTACACGCGGTGCGACGAGAACTGGACCTGGAAGCCCGAGACGCCGGCGACGGTGCCGGAGGGGGCGCGGATCTCGGACGGGTAGTCCGGAAAGGTGGAGAGATCGTTGCCCGCGAGCGCCGAGGCCTTCGTGAACTCACCGCCGGTGAGCTGCATGCCGTCGCCCGAGTCACCCGAGAACCGGATCACCACCGTCTCGAGCTCGTGGACGGTCCTCTTTCGCTTCGCGTCCGTCTCGTGACCCTCGATCTGCTGCATAAAGGCACCTCGGCGGTCGCGTCGGAAACCGCGCATAAGTTGCGCAGCCGACGCAGTCATTGCAGGAAGTCGTGTACTGGATTCGCTTGCCCCGTCGCGCCGGGACCTGGCGCGCGCGGCACAAGCAAGACGTTTGCCGGAGCCCGACCCGGCGCATGCGTGCAGGTCAGGAGCCCTACGGAAGCGGCAGGCAGTCGAAGCTCAGGCTGGCGCCCAGCAGGGTCGGCGCCTGCCCGTCGGGCGCAGGGTAGAGGTCGCCCTCGACCCGGATCCACGGGCGAACGCGGTCCTCGCCGAGCCGCGAGCCGACGTCGATGAACGCGCCGTTGCCGGACTGGTGGCGCGCCGTCACGAGGTGGACGCGCGTCGCCGCCGCGGCGGACGCCTCCGTGTCGCCGGCGCGGACGAAGAGGTCGATGCGCGAGTCGCCGGGCGTCGTCGCCGTCCAGGCGAAGACCGTGAAGCTGCCGATCGTCTTCGCGGGGCAGGCGCTCCCGTAGGACCTGGCCCACACGCCCGACGGCGCTGCGGCCGCCGCGTCGACCTCGGCCGGCCCGGCGGGGGCGGGCAGGTCGAGGCTCGAACCGACGTCCCCGCAGCCCGCGCCGAGCGCCGCGACCGCGACGACGAGCGACCACGACCGACCGTCCGGAGGCGCCAGAGGGCGGGTCATGCGCCCGAGGAAGGCGCGCGCCGCCGGGGCGGGTCGGCCCAGTGCCGGCACACGGACCGGATGCCGCAGCCCTCGCAGCGGTCCTCGTCGCGGCGCGACGGGCAGCGCTGCGCCATGCCGAGGTGACAGAGCGCGAAGTCGTATTTCACCGGATCGCGCGGATCGTAGCGGCGGAGCGCGGCCGTGATCTCCTCGGCGGTCCTCCAGGTCACGCTCGCGCGGGCGGTGAAGCCGAGGTTGCGGGCGAGCTTGTGGACGTGGACGTCGACGGGCACGAGCAGCCGATCGATCGGCACGTCCCACAGGCCGAGATCGACGCCGTCGGCGGGGCGCGCCATCCAGCGCAGGAGCAGCATCAGCCGCTTCGCCGCGCTGCCGGCCTCGGGGTCGGCGAGGATGTGGCGCGCGCCGCGTCGGGCGCCGTCGTCGCGGTCGAGGCCGCCCTCGCGGCGGATGCGCGCGGTCCACGCGCCGAGCGCGGCGCGGAGGTCGCCCGAGCGGCGGATCTCGGCGGAGAGGGCGGCGCCGAGCGTCCCGTCCGCGACCTGCACGCGGCGCGCGCCGACGAGCAGGCCCGCGAGGTCCTCGGCGCGATACACGCGGTGCTTCCAGCCGCGGAGCCGCTCGGCGAGCGCGCGCGGGTCGTCGGCGGCGCGCGCGAGGCTCGGTGCGCAGCGCGCGAAGGCGTCCGCGATCTTCGCGCGCAGGGCCTTGACGTTGCCGAAGGCGAGCGACGAGGCGACGATCGCGGCGAGCTCGCGATCGGCCGCGCCCCGGACCGCGTGCACGAGGCCGACCGGGTCGGCGGCGACGCGGGCGGAGACGTCGCAGCGCGCGCGGATCGCGTCGAGCGCCGCCCCGATGGCGTCGAGGCGATCGGCCTCGCGCGCGATCCGGCGCGACGCGGCGGGCGTGGGGCGCACCATGGCCTCGCAGCTACCACGACCGCGCGCCGGACGCCGGCCGACGCGGGCAGCGGGGCGAAGTCCCCCGAAGCGCCTTGCGCGGCCGGGCGCACGGACGCAGCATCCGCGGCGACCCGACCCCCGGAGGAGCCATGTCGCACCCGACCCTGCCGCCCATGGACGCCGATCGCTTCGAGGCCACGCGCGAGCGCGCCCGGGGGATCCTCGAGTCGTACGCGGTCCCCGAGCTCCGCCTCGCGCCGCGCTTCCTGGCGCAGCCCGCTCACCTGACGACGCCCGCGACGGTGTGGAAGTACGTCGAGGGCGCGTGCACGAGGAGCGCGGCGAGCCTCGTGATGCTCGACCTCGAGGACTCCATCCCGCGCGGCGACGAAGGCGCGCTGCGGGTCGGGCGCGAGAACGTGGTGCGCGCCTTCAACGAGCTCGACTGGGGCACGCGCCTGCGCTTCTTCCGGCCGCGCGGGCTCGCGCTCGACCCGGGGCTCGAGGACCTCGAGGTGGTGATCAGCGGGGCCGGCGCGCGCATCGAGGGCATCGTCCTGCCCAAGGTCGAGAGCGCCGACGAGGTGCGGCTCGTCGACGAGGTGCTGACCGAGATCGAGCTCAGGAACCGGATCGAGCCCGGATCCATCCGCATCGAGGTGCTGATCGAGAGCGCGCTCGCGGTCGAGGAGGCGTTCTCGATCGCGCGCTCGTCGCGGCGGCTCGTCGGCCTCGTCTTCGGCGCGTACGACTACTGGAGCTCGCTCGGCATGCTCGGGGTCGCGTACCGACGCGACCACGCGCTCGTCGACTACGCCCGCGCGCGCATCGTCGCCGCGGCCGCGACCATCGGCGTGCCGGCGATCGCCGAGATGACCTTCGAGTTTCCCACCCGGGACAAATCCGAAGCCGACCGCGCGGCCGCGCTCGAGGCGTGCAGGCTCGACGCGCTGCACGCCCGCGACACGGGCTTCCGCGGCAAGTGGGTCGGCATCCCGGCGCAGACCGCGATCGCGCTCGAGGTCTTCGCCCTGGCGGACGAGGTCGTGCTTCGCGCGATCGACGAGGCGCGCGCCTTCCTGGCCGCCGAGCGAGCGGGGCGCGGAGCGACGATGATCGCCGGCCGGATGGCCGATCGGGCCACGGACCGGCTCAACCGCGTGGCCTTGCGCACCGCGTACGTCATGGGCCGCCTCGACCCTGCGATCGCGGCCGAGCTCGGGATCGCCTGATCTTCGGCCTCCCGCGACCGACAGGTGAAGCTCCACGCCAGGGAACGTGACCGTCGACGACGACAGGATCGCGATCCCCGCGCCATCCTCCTGCTGCGCGACGCCGACGTGGGCGATCCGCCCGGCCGCCCGCGCCCTCGGCCTGCAGGGCCGGCCGGTGCGCCCCGATGGCGTTCGTCCCCTGCGGCGTGATCACTCCAGACCGCCTCGGCGCGAACCTGGGCCGAGGCCGCCTCGACGGAGCGGCGCGCGCTAGCGCCGGGCTAGCCTGACTGCACGGTGGACCCCGCGCGCACGGCGATCACCGCTCGCCGCCTGGCTCGTCGCGGCACTGGCGAGGGTCGCTGCCGACGCCCGCGACCCGTTCGAGCCGTCGCGGTCCGGCACCGCCGCCTACGGCCACAACCACGACGGCGCGCTCGGGCAGGGCCTCACGGTCACAGCGGTCGAGATCCTCGTCTTCGCCGCGATCGTCCGCCCCTTCGCGACGCCGGCCTCCCCCGCCCTCTTGGCTTCAGCTGGCGACCCGCTCCGCGCCTATGCCGAGCGCGCCCAGCGCTCTGACCAGCTGACGGATCTCGAACGGCTTCGCGAGGAACATCCTGCGTGCGGTCGCAGGGCTGTCGATCGCGATCGCCGCGTCGATCTGGCCCGATACGAAGAGCACGGGCACATCGACCTCTTCATCTGCCAGGGTGTCGATCAACTCGGGACCTGACATTCCGGGCATGCGGACGTCGGTGACGATGGCGTCGATGACCTGCTCCTGCGCACGAACGATGGCGAGCGCCTCCGCGCCGCCCGCAGCCAGCACCGGGCGGTAGCCGGATCGCTCGATCGCCCTACCCATCAGGCGGAGCAGCGCGGGTTCGTCGTCTACCACCAGGACGGTGCAAGCTCCGCCGTCGCGCCCGGCCACTCGGCCGTCGACACGGCTCTTCGCCGCAACCGGCACCTGCGTGGCGAGCGCAGTCGCGCGCATCGGCCACAGGACGGTGAACCGCGACCCCTTGCCGGACTCACTCTCTACCGTGAGCCCCGCCGCGTTCTGCTTCAGTATCCCGAAGACGGTCGGCAGGCCGAGCCCGGAGCCCTGGTCTTGCCGCTTCGTCGTGAAGAATGGATCGAAGATGTGCTCGAGCACCGAGGGCGCCATTCCGCTTCCGCCGTCCTCGACCACGAGGGTGGCATACGCCCCCGGCGCGAGCCTCCCCGTGCGGGTCGCCAGCGGCGCACGCAGCTCGGTCGTCGCGCACCGGATTTCCATTCGCCCCCCGGCGGCCATCGCGTCCCGCCCATTCGCGACGAGGTGGCGCAGAACCTGGCAGAACTGGTCTCGGTCGGCCCGCAGAACCGCGTCCGCCGCCCCCTCCGCCATCACCACGGTGACCGTCGCAGAAGGCGAGGCGAGGCGTTCGAGCAGGACGCGCGCTCCCTCGACGAGATCCCCCATGCGAGCATCCACGGGCGACACCTGCTGCCGTCGCGAGAACGACAGGAGGTGCGCGGTCAGGGCGCCCACCCGGTCGACCGATTCGAGGATGTTGGCCTGAAGCTGCGTCGCCGCCAGCGAGCCGGCGACCTCGTGCACGAGCAGCTCCGCAGCCGTGCGGACGATGGCCATGGCGTTGTTCGCTTCGTGCGCGACGCCGGCGGCCATCCGCTCCATCGACGCCATGCGCTGCTCGCTGCGCGCCTCCGCCTCCAGATTGCGCCGGTCCGTGAGGTCCCGGGTCACGCCGAGCAGCTCGACCAGCCCGCCATTCGCGTCCAGCACCGGGAAGGCCAGCACCTCGGTCCAGAAGGTCGTGCCGTCCTTGCAGTTGTACTCGAGGTCCCCTCGGAATGGGGCCGGAACCCCGCCGGCCTGCAGCGTGGCCAGCATCTGCGTGAAGTACCCGACGGACCGCGCAAGCGACTCGGGCGGGAAGATCTCGTCCATCGGTTGCGCCATCGCTTCGGCTGGCGTGTAGCCCCGCACCTTCTCGATCGCCGGACTGATGTAGGTCATCCTTCCATCTGGCGACATCGTCCAGACCACATCCCGCGCGCTGTCAGCGAGCACGCGATGCCGCTCCTCGCTGACGTGAAGCGCTTCCTTGATCCGCTTCTCGTCGCTGAGGTCGCGGACGGCGAGCACGATCTCGGCGCCCTTCGTCGCTGGATCGCGGCTGGCGCGGGCTTCGAGCGCGTGCCAGCGCTCGGCGGGCGCTTCGTCCCGCGCCGCGGCGAGCACGAACTCGGACAGCTCCGCTGGCAGCACCTCCGAGACCAGTCGCCCGACGATCGCGGGAGAAAGTGGAAGCTGCCCGGCGGCGGCCCCCGGAGCGACCGCGATGACCCTGCCGTCGGGCCCGATGTTGAGCTTCAAGATCGGGATCGTGGTCGTCATCGAAGGCTCCGGGTCGCGCGGTCGGCTGGCAGCCTGGAGGTGCGACCACCGGATCGGACCCAGAAGTAGCCTCGGCTACAATGGCCCGAGAGCCTGCGGGTAGGAAGCGCAAACGCCTTCAGACCGGTTCGCCGCATCTTCAAGCCCGGGGGCGTCCCCAGCGGAATCGTCCGTGGCGCGAAGCCAAGGCCCCCTCCCTCGGGGCTCGACGTGTCCCCTCTCTGCCCCCCCCACGCCCAGCGCGCGAACGTGCCAATCGGTTGGCCGCGATCGCTCGGGCGCGGGTCTCCGTGCGGGCGGCCGAGGCCGATCGAGCAGAGCGTCGCGGCGAGCTCGCGCGGGGCCAGCGCGAAGCGCCCGAGGCCGCCAGTGAGCCTCGCGGGTCCGAGGGCGCCACCGACCTCCCGTGGCGCCCTCGCAGCGCCTCCTTTCGGCGCTCGGCACAGGCTGCGAGGTCGGTCGCTACGGCATCACGGACGCCAGCGCCCTCACCATCTCGAAGTGGCAGACCGCCGCGACGACGACCAGCGCGTGGAAGATCTCGTGATAGCCGAACACGCGCGGTGAGGGGTTCGGGCGCTTGGCCGCGTAGACGAGCGCGCCCGCCGTGTAGAGGACGCCCCCCGCGAGCAGGAGTCCGACACCCGAGGCCCCGATGGCCACGCGGACCGGCGTCCACGCACCGACGACCGTCCAGCCGAGCGCGACGCAGATCAGCGCCGTGAGGGGCTTGGGCGCGTGGGCCCAGAAGATGGACTTCACGATGCCGAGCCCGGCGCCCGCCCAGACGACGAGGAGCAACCGCTCGCCCGCCGCGCCGCGGACCCCGAGCAGGCAGATGGGCGTGTAGGTGCCGGCGATCTGCAGGAAGATCCCCGCGTGGTCGAGGCGCCGCATGCGCTGCCGGGCGATCGGGCTCCAGCTCGGCCGGTGGTACGCGGCGCTGATGCCCAGCATGCCGGCGAGGCAGGTGGCGTAGACCCCCACGGCGAGCCGGGCGAGGCCCGCCGGCTGCGAGGCCGTCAAGGCGCCGCCTGCGACGAGCGCGAGGAAGAAGGCGATCTGATGCGACACGCCGCGCAAGAGCGGCTTGTCCGGTGGCGCCGCCGGGACGACCGCCATCACGCCGCACGCACGCAGAGGCGCGCGCGCCTCGCGAGGAGGCCGGGTGAGCCGCGATCTACATGCATGGGGCCGACCGTGGCCCGTGAGCCGAGGGGAGACAAGCCCAAGACGACCGCGGCGCCGCGCGTCACGGAAGGCTCGGCCCAAGCGGCCGGCCGCGCGCGCGAAGGGCTCCACGCGCGGGACGCTCCGCGCCGGCGCGTCGCCGTGCGATGCTGCGCGCGATGCTCAGAGCGCCGCGTCACGGCCGCATGCTCGACGACTTCACGCCCGGCGCGATCTACGCCCACCCGTGGGACGTGACGGTCGACGACGGCATGGTCGCGCTCTTCGCGGCTTCCTTCTGCTGCGCGACGCCGACGTACTCGAGCCGCGCGGCCGCCCGCGCCCTCGGACTGCGGGACCGGCCGGTGCACCCGCTCCTGCTCCTGAACCTCGGGGTGTCGTTCAGCGTGCACGACGTGAGCGAGCAGGCGGTCGCGCACCTCGCCTACATCGACGTGCGCTTCCCGGCCGCCTGCTACGTCGGCGACACGCTGCGCGCGAGCACGCGCGTGCTCGGCGTGAAGCCGGTCTCGTCGGGCGACAAGGGCGTGGTGCACGTGCGCACCGAGGTGCGAAACCAGGACGACGTGCTCGTGTGCGCCTTCGAGCGCAAGGCCCTCGTCCGCGCCGGCGCGATCCTCGCGCGCCCGCCGGACCCGCCGCACGACGTCCGCCACGACGGGGTCGAGCCCGCGCGGCTGCCCGCCGTCCTCGCGGGCGACCTCGCGCCGCCCGCACGCCTGGGCGGATTCGCCACCCTGTTCGAGGATTTTGTGGTCGGCGACGTCTACGCGCACGACGTCGGGCGCACGGTGAGCGAGGCCGAGGCCATGCAGCTCGCGACGCTGGCGCGCAACTCCCACCCGCTGCACTCGGACGAGGTCTACGCCAAGACGCACTCGTTCGCCCGCACGCGCGTCGTCTACGGGGGCCTCGTGCTCGCGTGGGCGCTCTCGCTCTCGAGCCGCGACACGGCCGGCAACGCGGTGTGGGACCTCGGCCTCGACGACGGCGCGCACCCGAGCGGCGTGCTCGCCGGCGACACGCTCTACGCCGCGAGCCAGGTGCTCGCGACCGAGGCGCTCGGCCCCACCTCGGGGTCGGTCACGCTGCGCATCGTCGGCGCCAAGAACGTGCACACGCGCACGCTGCTCGAGGCGGGCGCGGACCTGTTCACGCCGGAGCTCGGCAAGACGACGGGCAAGGTGCCCGAGAAGGCCGTGGAGATCACGCGCACGCTGCTCGTGCGGCGCAGAGGCTGAGGATCGCCATGTTCAAGGTGAAGCGGATCGATCACGTGGCCGTGGCCGTCGACTCCATCGACGACGCGATCGCGAAGTGGAAGGCGCTCGGGATCGAGGTGAAGGAGCGCGAGATCGTCGCGTCGCAGAGGACCGAGGCGGCGCTCCTGCCCGTCGGCGAGACGAGCATCGAGCTCATCTCGCCCAAGGGCAACGACGGGCTCGCGAAGTTCCTCGAGAAGCGAGGCCCGGGGCTGCACCACATCGCGCTCGAGGTGGAGGGCATCGACGCCGCGCTCGCGCTGCTGACGGCGTTGGGCGTACCGCTGATCGATACGGTGCCGCGCCGCGGCGCGCGCGGGCACAAGGTCGCCTTCGTGCACCCGAAGGCCACGGGCGGCGTGCTGGTCGAGCTGGTCGAGCCGCAGGAGAGCGAGCACGTCGCCAGCGATCCGGCGGTCTGAAGCGGCGCGCCTCGCGTTCGACAGCCTCTCCCCGGCCTGCGACAAGGCCACACCTCGGCCGGCGCGGCTGCGCGCCGCCGGGCCCTGAATGCGGCGCGAGCAGGCGCATCCATGGGTCCGACGGCGCGGGGCGCGAGGCGCTCCCCGCGCCCGGGGGAACGAGCACCATGGAACTGCAAGCGAGCTCAGCAACGACGACGGCCGACGACGGCCGCGCCATCGATCCGCTCCTCGGGCGGGTCGTCGCGAGCCGCTACCGCCTCGACGCCGTGATCGGGGCCGGCGCCTCCGGCGTCGTGTACCGCGCCGAGCACCTCGGGCTGCGGTCGGTCGTGGCGGTGAAGGTGCCGAGCCCGGCGCTCCTGTCGCACCCCGACGCGCGCAAGCTCTTCCGGCGCGAGGCGCGCGCCGCCGCCCGGTTCGACCACCCGAACAGCGTCCGCGTGCACGACTTCGGCACCGAGCCCGACGGCCTGACGTACCTCGTGATGGAGCTCCTCGAAGGGCGCGAGCTGCTGGCCCCGATCCTCGAGGAGCCGCCGATGTCCCCCGATCGCATCGTGGACCTCCTCGGGCAGGTGCTCGACGCGCTCTCCGCGGCCCACGACGCGGGCATCGTGCACCGCGACCTCAAGCCGGAGAACATCGTGATCGTGCAGCGCGACGGCAAGGAGGTCGCCAAGATCACCGACTACGGCATCGCCAAGCCTTTCGGCGGCGCGTTCCAGCAGAGCGCCGCGCTCACCGTCGCCGGCATGCTCAACGGCACGCCGACCTACATGGCGCCCGAGCAGGCCCTCGGCGAGGAGCTCGACGGGCGCGCCGACCTCTACGCCGTCGGCGTCATCCTCTACGAGCTGCTCTGCGGGACGCCGCCCTTCACCGACGACAAGCCCTTCGACCTCATCCTCGCGCACCTCATGCGGCCGCCGACGCCGCCGTCGGATCGCCGGGCGGGCGTGCACGCGGGGCTCGAGGCGGTCGCGCTCCGCGCCCTGACGAAGAAGCGCGACGGGCGGTTCGCCGACGCGCGGGAGATGAGGGCTGCGCTGCAGGCCGCGATCGCCGGCGCGGCGGACGCGCGGAGCGGGGTGCGCGAGGTCGAGAGCCGCCCGGAGGACGAGGACTCGAGGGCGACGCTCGTCGCCGTCGATGCCAAGCCCGCCGAGGGCGCGGGCGGCCGGACGCGGCGGGCGGCGGTCCGGTGGCTCGCGGCGAGCGCGATCGTGGCGCTGCTCGGCGCGTCGGCCGTGCTGGCGGGGTCGGTCGCGCTGCGGGGCGCGCGCGACGCGGGGAGCGCGGGAGTCACGGCGACGCGATCGGGCCGGTAGGCGCGGCGGACTGCCCCGTTCGGGGCGACGCGGCAGGATCCACCGCGACCGAGCCTCTCGTGGCCCTCGCTGCGCGCGGTCGACGTCAGTACGAGCAGTAGTTCTGCCCCGGCGTGTCGTGACACGTCGCCCCGCCCAGGCAGAGCCCGCTGCACGACAACGCGCCACCGGGACACTGGCAGTTGCAATAGGACCCGACTGCGGTGGTGTAGCAGGTGGCCCCGCTCCCGTAGCCGTCGGTCACGCACTCCGCATTGGAGAAGCACGTGCAGCCGTACTCGCCCGCGACGGGGTTGCCGCACGCGCGGCCATTGCCACAGACGACGCCGCACGAGCCGCAGTGGCTCGTCGATGCCTTCGCGACGCAGCTGCCGCTGCAGCAGTAGTTGTTGCCGCCGCACGACGTGCCCGCCGCGACCGCGCGGGTGCAGCTCTGCGTGCCCGTCGTCTTCACCGATCCGCACGCGCCGGCCGCGCAGGCGTAGGCGGTCACGGAGCGGCTCTGCGTGCCGGTCGCGTCGCACGCGCTCGAGTAGCCGCCGCACGCGCCCCAGGCGCCGTAGACCGTGGCGCCGCACGCGACGCCCTCGGTGGCCCGCGCGCAGGCCTGCGTGTCGGTGGTGGCGACGTCCGCGCAGGCGCCGGCGGCGCACGTCGGGGTCGTGACGGCGCGGGTCTGGGTACCGCCCGTGGCGCAGGAGCTCGCGAAGCCGCCGCACGCGCCCCAGGCGCCGAGCGCAACCGGGCCGCAGACCGATCCCTCGGTCACGCGCGCGCACGCCTGCGTCTCGGTCGACACGGCCGGGGCGCACGTGCCTCCCTTGCACGCCGGCACGGTCACGGTGCGGGTCTGCGTGCCCTCGGTCGCGCACGCGTCCGCGAAGCCGCCGCACGCGCTCCAGTCGCCGTGGCTCGGACCCCCGCAGTCCGGGTCGACGAGGCATCCGACGCACGCCTTGCCCGGCTCGTCGCAGAAGTTCGCGCAGGGCGACCCCGGGTGAACCGAACACGCCCCGGCCTCGCAGACGTCGAGGCCGTTGCAGAAGAGGGCGTCGTCGCATCCGGCCGTGTTGTTCGCGTGCGCACAGCCCTTCTTCGCGTCGCAGGCGTCGTCCGTGCACGGGTTGTGGTCATCGCAACCGACGGCCGCGCCCGGCTTGCACGCGCCACCGGCGCAGCGGTCGCCCGCCGTGCACGCGTCGCCGTCCTCGCACGCGGCGACGTTCGGCGCGTGCAGGCAGCCCTTCGTCGCGTCGCACTCATCGTCGGTGCACGGGTCCTGATCGTCGCAGCCCACGGCCGCGCCCGGCCTGCACGCGCCGCCCTGGCACACGTCGCCGTCGGTGCACGCGTCGAGGTCGTCGCACGGCGCCGTGTTGCCCGCGTGCGAGCAGCCCTTCTGCGGGTCGCAGGCGTCGTCCGTGCACGGGTCGTCGTCCTCGCACGAGACGGATCCGCCGCCGGTGCAGGCGTGGGCGGCGCAGCTCTCGCCCGTGGTGCACGCGTCCCCGTCCTCGCAGCCCTGACCGGCGCAGTCGTCGTCGAGGCAGTCGACGCGCCCGTCGCAGTCGTCGTCGCGGCCATCGCCGCACGCGGCCTCGGCGTCGCCGACCTTGACGCAGCCGGGCGGGCCGCCCGTGGCGAGGCAGCCGTCGGTCGGGTTGCAGGTCGATCCCTCCTCGCACAGGCCGTCATTGGGCGGGAAGAGGCACACGCCGTGATCGCACTTCGGCGCGAGGCAGCGGTTCTCCGTGCGGCAGCTCCCCTCGCTCGTGCACTCGGCCGAAGGGCAGCTCTCGGGCGTCTCGGGCGTGCACTCGGGCGCGGCGCACCGGCCGGCGACGCAGGTCGTCGCGGCAGGATCGCCGTCGGGCAGGGGGCACGTCACGCCCGCGCAGCTGCGCGTCACGACGACCGTGAGCGCGTAGTCCTTCTTCAGCGCGATGCGCGAGAGCCGCGACACGAGCGGCGCGCCGTCGATCGCGAGGAGCTGCACGCGCACGAGCGGGCTGCCCTCGGCGAGGTCGCCGAAGTCGGCGATGCGGGTGCCGGCCACGTAGTCCGAGGCCGGCTCGCTCGCGCCGTGATCGGTGGTGAGGCCGTCGTCGACCTCGGTGACGACCCGCCCGAACTCGACGCCCGGCACCAGATCGGTGCGGAGATCGACGCTGAGCGCGTAGGTGGTGGCCCCCCCGCACGAGGCCGCGAAGGTCGCGGTCGCGCCGATCGCGACGGCGAAGCTGAGCCAGCGAACGGCCCGACGCACCATGCGCGCAGGGTATCACGGCCCTCGATGCGGGCCGCAGCGCGGCGCAGCGCGGCGACGTGCGCGGGGATCACGGCGGGCGCGTCACGACGGATCGCCTCGGCGGCGGGCACCGCGGCGCCGGAGCGACGGCTGGCGGCGCGAGCGCGGCCACCGGGCTCGCGCGGTGGTACAAGGGATCGACCTCCCACGGGACCGGCGCGCGCGGTCACCACCGACCGACGTGACCACGCCCCCCGAACCAAGCCCCGCGCCACCGATCGATCCCGTCGCGGAGCCCGGCGCCGCCGCGGCCGATGGCGCGCCCTCGCTCGCAACCCCGGGGCCGGACGCGCCGCGCGAGGCGAGGCGCCGCGGGATCGCCGCCGCCGCGATCACGACCCTGGTCGTCACGGCCGTCTCCTGGGTCGCCCCGGAGAAGCACGCGGCCACGCTGGTCGGGCTCGCCTTCCTGACCGCGACGTGGTGGCTCGTCGTCCGGCATGACGAGGGCGTGATCCGCGCGTACGGCCTCTCGCTCGGCGGCCTCCTCGAGCCGGTCGCGATCGACCCGCGACGCCTGGCCCGCGACGCGCTCGTCGCTCTCGCCTGGGCGTTCGGGATCGCGATCCTGTTCTTCCCGCCGTTCTGGGTCGGCTACCGCGCGTGGTGGCACGCGACCGCGCCGTTTCACCTCCGCGCGCCCGCGTCGATCGCCGACGACGTCGCCGGCCAGCTGCTCGTCATCGCCCTGCCCGAGGAGGCCTTCTTCCGCGGCTTCCTGCAGACCGAGCTCGATCGCGCGTGGCGGCCGCGCGTGCGCGTCCTCGGCGCCGACCTCGGCCCCGGCCTCCTCGTCTCGGCCGCGATCTTCGCCGTCGGGCACCTCCTCACGACGCCGCACCCGAGCCGCCTCGCGGTCTTCTTCCCCGCGCTCGTCTTCGGTTGGCTCCGCGCGCGCACCGGGGGCGTCGGCGCGGGCATCGTCTTCCACGCCCTCTGCAACCTCTTCTCGGCCACGCTCGGGCGCGGCTACGGACTCGCAGGCTGATGCGCGCTGCCCTCTTCGACATGGACCGCACGCTGCTCCGCAAGGAGACGGCGAGCCTGTACGTCCGCTACCAGGTCGCGATCGGCGAGGCGACGCTCGGCGACCTCGCCAAGACGCTCTACTGGGTCGGCAAGTACACCCTCGGCCTGCTCGACGCCGAGAAGGTCGCCGCCGAGGCGCTCCTCGGGCTGCGCGGCATGACCGAGACGAGCATGGCCGCGCGCTGCGACGACTGGTTCGGCGGCTGGGTCGAGCACCACATCACCGACGGCGGCCGGCAGGCCGTGCGGCGCCACCGCGACGCGGGCGACCTCTGCGCGATCGTGACCGGCGCGTCCCCCTACGCCGCGCGGCCGCTCGCGCGCCGGCTCGACATCGACCACCTCGTGTCGAGCGAGTTCGAGGTCGACGACCGCGGCGTCTTCACCGGCCGGCCCGTCGCGCCGCTCGCGTTCGGCGAGGGCAAGCTGCGCCGCGCCGAGCGGCTCGCCGACGAGCTCGGCTTCCGGCTCGAGGACGCGACCTTCTACACCGACAGCGTGAGCGATCTGCCCCTGCTCGAGCGCGTCGCGGTGCCCGTCGCGGTGGCGCCCGACCCGCGCCTCCGCCGCATCGCGCTCCACCGCGGCTGGCGCATCGAGATCTGGTAGCCGACACACCGAATCGGCCTGCCGACCGGGAACGCAGAGGCTGCGCGCCGAAGCGTCGTCAGCCGCTCCGTTTCGGCGCGAAGCCCCAGGAATCCCATCGGCACGACCGCGGGCACACCGTCTGCTTGCCTGCGATCGCGACTCGAACCGCGCCGCCCGACGGGGTCCTCTGCTCCCGTCCTCGAGCGCGCGGATTGCTCGGGAGAAACCGATGTCCGGCGACGTGAGCGCAGTCCTCGCGAAGCACCAGCACGACCCGACACGGCTCGTGCAGATCCTGCGGGACCTGATGGCCGCGCAGCGGCACCTCACGCCGCAGGATCTGACCGCGATAGCCAAGGGGCTCGCCTTGCCCCGCGGTCGCGTGGAGGGCGTCGCAGGCTTCTACTCGTTCTTCGCGACCGAGCCGCGCGGCGCCTACCGCGTCCTCTTCAGCGACAGCATCACCGACCGCATGGCCGGCAGCGTCGAGCTCCGGCAGCGCCTGCTCGACGCCTTCCACCTGAGGCTCGGCGAGGTCTCGCGCGACGGCCTGCTCAGCGTCGACGTCACCTCGTGCACGGGCCTGTGCGACCAGGGCCCGGCGATGCTGGTGAACGGCGTCGCGATCCCGCGCCTGACGCACGCCCGGATCGGCGCGATCTCGGCGCTCATCCGCGCCTCGTCGCCGATGGAGTGGTGGCCGGAGAACCTGTTTTCGATCCACTCGCACATCGAGCGGCGCGACCAGGTGCTCTCGACGCCGTTCGAGCGCGGAGAGGCCGTGCGCGCCGCGATCCGCCGCGGCCCCGACGGCACGCTCGAGGAGCTTCAGCGATCGGGCCTGCGCGGGCGCGGCGGCGCGGGCTTCTCGACGGCGACCAAGTGGACGGCGTGCCGCGGCGCCGAGGGCCGCGCGCGCTTCCTCGTGTGCAACGCCGACGAGGGCGAGCCGGGCACGTTCAAGGACCGCGTACTGCTCGCCGATCACCTCGAGCTGGTGCTCGACGGCATGACGGTCGCGGGCCACACGGTGGGCGCCAAGAAGGGGTTCCTCTACTTGCGCGGCGAGTACCCGTTCCTCGTGCAGCCCATCCTGGCCGCGCTCGAAGAGCGCCGCCACGAGCGCTGGCTCGGCAGCGAGATCGCCGGCGTGCCGGGCTTCGACTTCGACATCGAGCTGCACGTCGGCGCGGGCGCGTACGTCTGCGGCGAGGAGTCGGCGCTCATCGAGTCACTCGAGGGCAAGCGCGGCATCCCGCGCAACCGCCCGCCCTACCCCGTCACGCACGGCTACCTCGGCCAGCCGACGGTCGTGAACAACGTCGAGACGCTCGCCAAGTGCGCCCTCATCGCGAGCCACGGCGCGGAGTTCTTCAAGCTGCGCGGCACGGCCAAGTCGACGGGAACCAAGCTGCTCTCGGTCTCGGGCGACGTCGCGCGCCCCGGCATCTACGAGTACGGCTTCGGCGTCCCCGTGAGCCAGGTCCTCGCCGACGCGGGCGCCGAGCGCACGCAAGCGGTCCAGGTCGGCGGCCCCTCGGGCACCTTGCTGTCGCGGAGCGAGCTCGGCCGGCGCATCGCGTTCGAGGACGTGCCGAGCGCGGGCGCGCTCATCGTGTTCGACGAGTCGCGGAGCATCCTCGACGTCGTGGAGAGCTTCGCGGCGTTCTTCGCCCACGAGAGCTGCGGCTTCTGCACGCCGTGCCGCGTGGGCACGACGCTCGCAGCGCAGATGATGGGGCGCCTCTGCCACGGCCGGGGCACGCGCCGCGACGTGAAGGACCTCGCCCGCGTCGCGCGTCAGATGCGCGCGACCAGCCACTGCGGCCTGGGCAGCTCCGCGGGCAACCCGGTGCTGCACGCGCTCGAGAAATTCCGCCCGTCGTTCGACAAGGCGCTCGCCTCGCACGAGGTCGTGCCCTCGTTCGATCTCGACGAGGCGCTCGCCCCGGCACGCGAGGTGACCGGCCGCGAGGACGAGGGCGCGCACCTCACGGAGGAGGCGACATGAGCGACGCAACCAAGCCGGGCGACGCGCCGTCGCTCCCCACCTTCACGCTCGACGGCCACGACGTCCCGTTCACGCCGGATCAGACCATCCTGCAGGCCGCGATGGCCGCCGGCCACTACATCCCGCACCTCTGCTTCCACCCCGAGTTCAAGCCGCACGGCAGCTGCAAGGTGTGCACCGTCAAGGTCGACGGCCGCACGATGGCGAGCTGCACGACCCAGGCGCGCGCCGGCGCCGAGATCGAGTCGAGCAGCGACGAGGTGCGCGACCTCCGGCGCAACCTCGTGCAGTTCCTCTTCACCGAGGGCAACCACTTCTGCCCGTCGTGCGAGCAGAGCGGCGACTGCAAGCTGCAGGCGGTCGCCTACGAGCTCGGCATGACGAGCTCGCACTTCACGCAGATGTTCCCCGACCGCCCGGTGGACGCCTCGCACCCGGACGTCCTGCTCGACTTCAACCGCTGCATCCTCTGCGAGCTCTGCGTGCGCGCGAGCGCCGAGGTCGACGGCAAGGACGTGTTCGCGCTGTCGGGCCGCGGCATCAAGAAGCACCTCATCGTCAACGCGGAGTCGGGGCGCCTCGCCGACACGCGCCTCGCGGTCGAGGACAAGGCCATGAGCGTGTGCCCGGTCGGCGTCATCCTGCGCAAGCGGCGCGGGTTCCGCGTACCCATCGGCCAGCGCACCTACGACGCGCGCCCGATCAGCGAGGTCGCGGTGGATCAGTACCGGCGCGCCACGCGAGGAGACGAGTGATGGCCCCGGAGAAGAAGAAGCTCCGCGTCGCCACGGCGTCGCTCGCCGGCTGCTTCGGCTGCCACATGAGCCTGCTCGACCTCGACGAGCGCATCCTCGAGCTCCTGAAGCACATCGAGTTCGACCGGTCGCCGATCACCGACATCAAGACGTGCGGCCCGTGCGACCTCGGCATCCTCGAGGGCGGCGTCTGCAACGCCGAGAACGTGCACGTGCTCCGCGAGTTCCGCAAGCAGTGCAAGACGCTCGTCGCGATGGGCGCGTGCGCCGTCAACGGCGGCCTGCCCGCGCAGCGCAACCACCTCGACGTGCGCGACTGCCTGCAGGACGTCTACCTCGTCGGCGTCGGCGTCTCCCGCGGCTTCATCCCGAACGACCCGGAGCTGCCGCTGCCGCTCGACCGCGTCCACCCGCTGCACGACGTCGTGAAGATCGACTACTTCCTGCCCGGCTGCCCGCCGTCGGCGGACGCCATCTGGCAGTTTCTCACCGACCTCCTCGCCGGGCGCACTCCGCACCTCGGCCACGGCCTCATCCACTACGACTGAGGGATGCCATGACGTTCGTCCTCGAGAAGGCCGCGGCCCCCGCCGGGCTCCGGCGCATCGTCATCGACCCGGTGTCGCGCGTGGAGGGCCACGGCAAGGTCACCATCCTGCTCGACGCCGACAACCGCGTGCACCAGGTGCGCCTGCACATCGTCGAGTTCCGCGGCTTCGAGCGGTTCATCCAGGGGCGCCCCTACTGGGAGGTGCCCGTGATGGTGCAGCGGCTCTGCGGCATCTGCCCGGTGAGCCACCACCTCGCCGCGTCGAAGGCGCTCGACCTCGTCGTCGGCGCGAAGAAGCTCACGCGCACGGCCGAGAAGTGCAGGAGGCTCATGCACTATGGGCAGATCCTGCAGTCGCACGCGCTGCACTTCTACCACCTGGCCTCGCCCGACCTGCTCTTCGGCTTCGACGCGCCGGTCGCGAAGCGCAACGTCGTCGGCGTCATCGCCGAGCACCCGGAGCTCGCGACGCAGGGGGTGCTCCTGCGCAAGTTCGGCCAAGAGGTCATCCGCATCACGGCGGGCAAGCGCGTGCACGGCACGGGCGCGATCCCCGGCGGCGTGAACAAGTCCGTCACGCACGCCGAGCGCGACGAGCTGCTCCCGCAGATGCCCCAGATCCTCGCGTGGGCGCGCGGCGCCGTGCGCATCGCCGTCGACCTGCACCGCGCGCACCAGGAGGAGTACGACGGCTTCGGCTACGTGCGGTCGAACCTGCTCTCGCTCGTCGGCAAGAACGGCGACCTCGACCTCTACGACGGGACGCTCCGCGCGCGCGACGCCGACGGCGGGATCCTCTTCGACGGCGTCGACAGCCAGAACTACCGGGCGCACCTCAAGGAGGACGTGCGCTCGTGGAGCTACATGAAGTTCCCCTTCATCGGCTCGCTCGGCGCCGACCTCGGCTGGTACAAGGTCGGCCCGCTCGCGCGCATCCAGAACTGCGACCGCATCCCGACGCCGCTCGCGGAGGAGGCGCGCCAGGAGTTCCTCGCCCGATCGCCGGGCAAGCTCGTGCACGCGCCGCTCGCGTACCACACGGCGCGCATGATCGAGCTGCTCCACGCCGCCGAGGTCATCGACGGCCTGCTGCGGGACGACGACCTCCACGGCGACGACCTCGTCGCGAAGGGCCCGCGGCAGATCCAGGGCGTCGGCATCATCGAGGCGCCGCGCGGCACGCTGATCCACCACTACGAGGTCGACTCGCAGGACCTCGTGACGATGTGCAACCTCATCGTCTCGACCACGCACAACAACCAGGCCATGAACGAGGCGATCCGCGAGGTCGCGCGCAAGTACCTCGACGGCAAGGAGCCGACCGAGGGCCTGCTCAACCACGTGGAGGTCGCCATTCGCGCCTTCGATCCCTGCCTGTCGTGCGCGACGCACGCGCTCGGCAAGATGCCGCTCGTGGTGGAGCTCCGGAGCGCCGACGGCGCGCTCGTCGAGGAGATCGTCCGCGAGTGACCGTCGCCCCGCTGCTCGTGATCGGGGTCGGCAACCCGTCGCGCGGCGACGACGCGCTCGGGCCGCTGTTTCTCGACCGCGTCGCGGCCGCGCTCGGGGGCGACCTCGCCGCGGGGCGAATCGAGCTTCTGACGGACTTCCAGCTGCAGATCGAGCACGCGCTCGACTTGAAGGGCCGGCGGCGCGTCGTGTTCGTGGACGCGAGCGTCGCGGCCGAGGCGCCGTTCTCGTGGGAGCGCGTCGTCGCGCGGCGGGACGAGAGCGCGACGACGCACGCGATGTCGCCCGCGGCGGTGCTCGCCACGTACCATGCGGTCGTGGGCGATCCCCCGGAGGCGTACGTGCTCGGGATCCGCGGCGAGCGCTTCGAGCTCGGCGAGGGGCTCAGCGCAAGCGCGGAGGCGCACCTCGACGCGGCCGTGCGCTTCTTCGTCGATCGCGCGGCGCACGAGGACTGACGAGGTGCGCGACGCGGCGACCGCCCGGCGCCGCCTGCGCCTCGTCGTGCGCGGCGTCGTGCAAGGCGTCGGCTTCCGGCCCTTCGTGTTCGGGCTGGCGCGCGCGCTCGGCCTCACCGGATCGGTGCGCAACGACGCCCGCGGCGCGGTGGTCGAGGTCGAGGGCCCCGCCGCCGTGGTCCTGGCGTTCCCCGCGCGGCTCGCCGCCGAGCTGCCCCCACCGGGCCTCGTGGATCACGTCGACGTCGAGCCCGTCGCCCTCCTCGCGGGCGAGGCCGACTTCACGATCGCGCCGAGCGACGGCGCGGAGCCCACGCGCCTCGCCCTCGCGCCCGACACGGCCACCTGCGGCGACTGCCTCGCGGAGCTCCGCGACCCGCGCGACCGCCGCTACAGGCACCCGTTCCTCTCGTGCGCGCGCTGCGGGCCGCGGGCCACGATCACGCGCGCGCTGCCCTACGACCGGCCGCAGACCACGCTCGCGCGCTTCCCGCTCTGCGACGACTGCGCCCGCGAGTACCACGACCCGAGCGACCGGCGGCACCACGCGCAGCCGATCTCGTGCCCGCGCTGTGGACCGCGCGCATGGATCGTCGCGCGCGGCGAAGACCCGGCGCAGCCCACACGGCGCGAGGGCGAGGACCCGGCGCGCGCGGTCGACGCGGCGCGCGCCCGGATCGAAGCCGGAGAGATCGTCGCCATCAAGGGCATCGGCGGCTTTCACCTCGCGGTGAGCGCGCGCGACGCCGCCGCCGTCGCGCGCCTGCGCGGAGCGAAGGGCAGGCCGCGCAAGGCGCTCGCCGTCATGGTGCGCGACCTCGCGACGGCGCGATCGATCGCCCAGCTCGACGCGGCCGCGGAGGCCTGGCTCGCCTCGCCGGCCGCGCCGATCGTGCTCGCACCCTCGCGATCGGCCGATCTCTCCGCGTCGCTCGCGCCGGGCCTCGGCGATCTCGGCGTCGTGCTGCCCTACAGCCCGCTGCACCACCTGCTCTTCGACGGGCCGATCGACGCGATCGTGATGACCTCCGGCAACGCGCCGTCGGAGCCGATCACGACCGAGGACGCGGAGGCGATCGCGCGGCTGCCGGCCGACGCATTCCTGCTGCACGATCGCGGCATCCACGTCGCGTGCGACGACAGCGTCGCGCGCAGCGGGCCGCGCGGGCCCGTGGTGGTCCGGCGCGCGCGCGGCTACGTGCCGCGGGCGATCGACGCGAGCTTCCTGCCCTCGCGGCGCGTGATCGCGCTCGGGGCCGAGCTGAAGGTCGCGATCGCGCTGCTGGCGCACGGCGACCTCGTCGTGGGCCGGCACCTCGGCGACCTCGACAACCCCGCCGCGGAGGCCGCGTTCCGCGCCGAGATCGCGCGCGTGATCGACTTCGCGCGCGTCGAGCCGGAGGCCGTCGCCGTCGACCTTCACCCCGATTTCTACGGGACCACGTACGCGGAGGGCGCGTTCGCCGGGCTGCCGATCGTGCGCGTGCAGCACCACCACGCCCACCTCGCGGCCGTGCTCGTCGATCACGCCGTCCCGCCCGGCGAGGACGTCGCGGGCATCGTGGTCGACGGCTTCGGCTACGGCGTCGGGGGCGGCGCGTGGGGCGGCGAGGTGCTCGTCGGCGGCTACGCGGCCGTGCGGCGCGCGGCGCACCTGCGCCCGGTCGCCCTGCCCGGCGGGGATCGCGCGGCGCGCGAGCCGGGCCGCATGGCGACGAGCCTCCTCGTGGACGCAGGCCTCGCGGGGTCGGGGCACGCGGCCTTCGACCCACGGATCGCGGCGATCTGCGGCGTGGCCTCGGTGTCACCGCGGACGAGCAGCGCGGGCCGGCTCTTCGACGGCGTCGCGGCGATCCTCGGCCTCGCGCCGGCCGAACAGGAGTTCGAGGGCGAGGCCGCCGCGCGCCTCGAGGCCGCCGCCGACCCGTCGTGCGACGACGCCTACCCCCTGCCCCTCGCGGGCGCCGAGCTCGACACGCGCGCGCTCGTCGCGGCCCTCGTCGCCGACCGCGCGACCGTCGGCGTGCGCGCGGCCCGCTTCCACCACGGCCTCGCCGACGGGCTCGCGCGCGCCGCGATCGCGACCGGCGCGACGCGGGTCGTCCTCGGCGGCGGGTCGATCGTGAACCGCGTGCTCGCGGCGCGCCTCCGCGCCACGCTCGATCGCGCCGGGGTGGTCGTGATCGGGCCGGCGAGGCTGCCGGCCGGCGACGGCGGGCTCGCCGCGGGACAGGCGGCCGTCGCTGCGTGCATACTGGGCGAGGTGAGGACGCCATGTGCCTAGCGGTGCCGATGAGGGTCGTCGCGATCGACGGCGCGACGGCGCGCGTCGAGAGCGCGGGCGTGTCGCTCTCGGTCTCGCTCGCGCTGGTCGACGACGTCGCGGTAGGCGACCACGTGATCGTGCACGCGGGCTTCGCGATCACGGTCCTCTCGCCCGAGGAGGCGCGCGAGACGCTCGCCATCTTCGCGCGCCTCGGGGAAGCGTGACGCCCGCGCCGGGCGACGAGGCGCGCGCGCTGGTCGCGTCGATCGGCCGCTGGGACGGCCGACCGCTGACGTTCATGGAGGTGTGCGGCACGCACACGATGGCCGCGGCGCGCGCCGGCCTGCGATCCCTCCTGCCCCCGAAGGTGCGGCTCGTGTCGGGGCCGGGCTGCCCGGTGTGCGTGACGCCCGTCGGCTACGTGGACCACGCGATCGCGCTCGCCGCGCGGCCGGAGATCACGCTGGTGACCTTCGGCGATCTCGTGCGCGTGCCGGGGTCGCGCCGCGACCTCGAGGCGCCGGCGCCGACGCTGGCGCGGGCCAAGGCGCGGGGCGCGGACGTGCGCGTCGCGTACTCGCCGCTCGAGGCGCTCGCAATCGCGCGCGCCGAGCCCGCCCGCGAGGTGGTCTTCCTCGGCGTCGGCTTCGAGACGACGGCCCCGACGATCGCTGCCGTCGTGATCGCCGCCGCGGCCGAGGGGCTCGCCAACGTGTCGGTGCTCGGCGCGCACAAGACGATGCCCGAGGCCATGGCGCTGCTCGCCGCCTCGAGCGAGCTCACGATCGACGGGTTCCTGTGCCCGGGGCACGTGAGCATCGTGACCGGGCCCGAGGTCTACGCGCCGCTGGCCGATCGCTTCCACAAGCCCTGCGTCATCGCCGGCTTCGAGCCCGTCGAGATCCTGCGCGGGGTCGACGCGCTCGTGCGGCAGGCCGCCGCCGGGCGCGCCTTCGTCGAGAACGCCTACCCGGGCGCCGTCCGCGCCGGCGGCAACCCGCGCGCGCGCGCCGTCCAAGACGAGGTCTTCGAGCCCTGCGACGCCTCCTGGCGCGGCCTCGGCGTGATCCCCGGCAGCGGCCTCGCCATGCGCGATCGCTTCGCGCGCTTCGACGCGGCCCGGCGCTTCGACGTCCGCCTGCCCGCGCCGCGCGAGCCCCGCGGCTGCCGCTGCGGCGACGTGCTGCGCGGCGCGATCGACCCGACCGAGTGCGCGCTCTTCGGCACGAGCTGCACGCCCGACACGCCCGACGGCGCATGCATGGTGTCCGGCGAGGGCAGCTGCGCGGCGCGCTGGCAAAACCTGGAGATCGGGCCATGATCCTGATGGGCCACGGGTCGGGCGGGCGCCTCTCGCAGGAGCTCATCGCCAAGCACTTCCTGCCGAAGCTCGGAAACGGCGTCCTCGCCGAGCTCGGCGACAGCGCGGTGATCGGCGACCTCGCGCTGACGACCGACGCGTACGTCGTCAGCCCGCGCTTCTTCCCGGGCGGCGATCTCGGGCGACTGGCGGTGTGCGGCACCGTGAACGACCTCGCGATGGTCGGCGCGCGGCCGATCGGGCTCACGGCCGCGTTCATCCTCGAGGAGGGCCTGGCGCTCGACGAGCTCGATCGGATCGTCGCCTCGATGGCCGAGGCCGCGCGCGAGGCGGGCGTCGAGATCGTCGCCGGTGACACGAAGGTCGTGGCGCGCGGCGCCGCCGACGGCGTGTTCATCACGACCTCGGGCGTGGGCCGCTTGGTCGGCGATTTCCGGCCTGCGCCGAGGCGCGCGGCCGCGGGCGACGCGGTGCTCGTGAGCGGCACGATCGGCGATCACGGCGTCGCGGTCATGTCCTGCCGCAAGGGCATCCCGCTCGAGGGCGCCTTCGCGAGCGACGTCGCGCCGATCGGCGCGCTCGTCGAGGCGCTGCGCGCGGCCCGGGTCGAGGTGCACGCGCTGCGCGACCCCACGCGCGGCGGCGTCGCGCAGAGCCTCCTCGAGATCGCCCACGCCGCAGGCGTGCGCGTGTCGATCGACGAGCGCGCGATCCCGGTGAAGCCCGCCGTGCGCGCCGCCTGCGAGCTGCTCGGCTTCGACCCGCTCTACGTCGCGAACGAGGGCAAGCGCGTCGCGTTCGTGCCCGAGGCCGACGCCGATCGCGCGATCGCCGCGCTGCGCGGTCACCCCCTCGGCGCCCGCGCCACGCGCATCGGCACCGCGACGGCCGGCGATCCCGGCTGCGATCTCGTCACGCCCCTCGGCGCGCGCCGCTCGCTGCGCATGGCGAGCGGCGAGCTCTTGCCCCGGATCTGCTAGGCGCGCGCGGGAAGGACGACGACGGCCATGCACGAGGTGTCGATCGCCAGCGAGCTTCTCACGACGATCGAGCGCGTCGCGCGCGAGAGCGGGGGCCGCCGCGTCCGCGCCGTGGACCTCGTCGTCGGCGAGCTGGCGGGCGTCGACGCCGACGCGCTCTCGTTCGCCTTCGAGATCGTCAGCCGTGGGACGATCGCCGAGGGCGCCGTCGTGACCGTCGACCGCGCGCCGCTCCTCGTCGCGTGCGGCGCGTGCGGCCTCGAGGGCCCCGGGGACCTCGAGGCGCTCGCCTGCGCCGGCTGCGGCGGGTCTCCCGTGCGCGTCACCGGCGGGCGCGAGCTGCGCCTCACCAGCATCGACATCGAGGACGACTAGCATGCACACGATCGCGATCGAGCACGAGATCCTGGCCGACAACGAGGCCCTCGCGAACCACAACCGCGCGCACTTCCTCGCCCACGGCGTCTACGTCCTGAACCTCATGAGCGCGCCCGGCGCCGGCAAGACCTCGCTGCTCGAGCGCACGCTCGCCGAGCTCTCGCCGCGCTACCGCATCGGCGTCATCGAGGGCGACGTCTACGGCCGCGAGGACGCCGACCGCATCGAGAAGCACGGCGTCCCCGTGGTGCAGATCAACACCGGCGGCGCGTGCCACCTCGACGCGCACCTCGTGCACGACCAGCTCGAGCGCTTCGACCTCGACCAGCTCGACGTGCTCGTGATCGAGAACGTCGGCAACCTCGTCTGCCCCGCGGAGTTCGACCTCGGCGAGACCGACAAGGTCATGGTGCTGTCGGTCGCCGAGGGCGACGACAAACCGAAGAAGTACCCGGTGATGTTCCACGTCGCGCGCGTGCTCCTGCTCAACAAGATCGATCTCTTGCCGCACGTCTCCTTCGACGTGGCGCGCGCCACCCGCGACGCGCGCGCGCTGAACCTCGACCTCGACGTCTTCCCGGTGTCGGCCACGACCGGCGAGGGCCTCGAGCCGTGGTACCGCTGGCTCGAGGGGCGCATCGCCCGCGCGAAGGCGCGCTGATCGCATCGGGGGCAACCCGCGCGGCCCGTCGAGGCGGCGAGGACGCCGGCCGACCGGCCCGCCTCCGATCCCGACGAGGTCGCGAGCCCGATCGTGCCCGGCCTCGTGGCGAGGACGGTCGTCGGCCGGTTCGAGGCCGAGAGGACGAACCCGAAACCGGAGGAGCTCGACGGCGCCCGGCCCGCTCCCTGGCGGTCGCGGTAACGACGCGCAGAAGCGCTCCTCCGGAACAAGCGGGCCGCAGCCCGCACGCAGGATCTCGCGGACGTCGAGGCGCTCGAGCGCGGCGGAGGCGGAGCGGGCGCGACGTGCCCGCCTCGCGCCACGCACCGCGGTCGAGGCCCTCTCGTGTCGGTCGTCTTCTGCCACCCGTGCTCCGGCGCCGCGAACGTCGTCCGGATGCTCGCGTGGCGCGCGCGCATCGCAGCCGAGCCACCTGAGCTCGCGAAGGCCGCGCCCGAGGACGAGCCGAATCGCGGGCGAGGCGAGATCAACGACCGGCCGCGGGTCGAGCTACGGCAGGGGACCTCCGCGATCGACGTGATCGAATGCCCGAGGTGCCAGGGGACAATGCGCGTGATCGCGCTGGTCACGGAGCGATCGAGCATCCGGCGCTTCCTCACCCGGGTCGGGCAGCTGGTCGACGTCGCCGATCGATCGCCGAGCCGCGGGCCGCCGCACGGGAAGTCGGTCGCGCTGCCGCTCCTCGCCTCCGGCTCCTGCGGCAACGCCGCCTCGGCGGTCGCGAAGCCGCCCGCGTTCGATCCGAGGGGCCAGACCAAGTGCGGCGTCACCAGGAGCCACGCCGAGCCCCTCCTCGTCGAGTGGCCGTCGAGCGACCGCGCCGCCCTTTCCGCGAGAACCCAAGCCTGCCCGAGCGCCCCGGGGCGTTGCCGGAGCCCGCGCGGCGCTTGCCGGGCCGCCTCCGCGCGTCTCGGCTCGGTCGCCGTAGCCTGTCGCCGGCGCGTGGCGCTTGCCGCGCCGTCGAAATCCGCCGCGGGCTCGAGGTGGGCGCGTGCCGCGCGCCGCCCGAGGCCGGCGGCGCCCGCGCGGGCCCTTGCGCCCCAGCCGACAAGCCTCGCGCCCGCGCGAAGATCGCCCTGAAAACGAGCCGCCTCGCGCCCCCGCCCGCCCGACAAGCGTTCGCCCCCGCCCGACAAGCGCCCTCGCCGCGTCCCGGCGACGTACGGCGCCGCCGGACAAGCCTCCCTCGCGCCCGACAAGCGCGGGGCGCCGCCCGGCGGCGCGTTCGCGATCAGCCGTGGCCGTTGGAAGGCGCCAGGATCGGCGCCGGGGCGGGCGCGGGGACGCCGTCGGCCGGCGCGGGGGCCTCGACGCGCTTCGCCTTGCCGATCTTCGCCCTCGACGCGAGCCCGAGCGCGATGCGCTGCTGCTTCTTCTTGAGGAGCCGCTTGGCCTGCGCGGACCAGTCGGTGAACCACCCGTGCAGCTCGGCCAGCGTGGTCGATCGATCGTCGTCACTGATGGGCTCGACCTCGACGACCGTCTTCGCGGTCGCGACGAGGTCGGCGAGGCGGGCGCGCTCCGCCTTCGTGTAGCCGCGCTTCGCGAGGATCTCGATCGCGGCCAGGTCGTGCTTGTGGGCGCCCTTCGCGCGGCCCTTGCCCGACTCGAGGGCGTCGAGGCGGTCGAGGAGCGTGGCGACGGCGACGACGCTCTCGGCGCCCTGCTTCACCTCGAGGTGATCGAAGACGAACGCCGCCTGGTCGGCGCAGCTGCGGCCGAGCGTGGCCTGGATCGACGGGAAGTTCGCGTCGTCCCACGCGTCGAGCTCGCGGACGGCGCTGGCGACGGCGGCGTCCTTCGCCGGACTGCCGAGGACGCCGAGCGCGCCCAGGCGCATCAGGCGCGACCAGGCATAGTCGTGCTCCTCCTGGCCGTAGCCGGCCTCCTGGAGCGCCGTGCGCGCGACGATCGACTTGCCGATACCGATGAGGAACGTGAGGACGCGGCCGGGGATGGCGTCCAGGACCTGACGACTGGGCAGCTCGAGCATGGTTCCCTCCGTGCGGACGACGCGCGCGACTCGGCGCGATCCGCGCGCCGGAGGGTACGAGTGGCGCGCGGGGATTGGCAAGCTCGGAAGCGACCCACTCGGCAGGCCGGGGGTCGACACGGGGCGTCGTCGCGGCGGGCTGCCGGCCACCGGCTCTCGATCCGGTGGCCCCGAGCCCGTCGCCGCCGATCACTCGATCGTGATCACGATCTTCCCGCGCGTGTGCTGCGACTCCGACTCCGCGTGCGCCTCGGCCGCGCGCGCGAGCGGGAACGTCGGGCCGACGTGCGCCGCGATGCGCCCCTCGTCGAACCAGCGGGCGAGCTCCTTCAGCTGGCGCGAGCTCGGCTCGACGAAGACGTAGTGGTAGCGGTCGCCGAGGCCGGCGAAGGGCGGCGACTCGCGCGTCGTGATGCTGACGACGTGGCCGCCCTCGCGGAGCGCGGGCCGCGAGGCCTCGAGCGTCCCGCCGCCGACGCAGTCGCAGATCACGTCGAACGCGCCCGCGGGCACGCCCGGGAGGCCGGCCTCGGTGGCGCCCGCGTAGCCGTACGCGGCCGACGCGCCGAGACCGCGCACGAAGGCGTGGTTCTTGTCGCTCGCGACGCCCGCGACGTCGGCGCCGAGCGCGCGCGCGATCTCGATCGCGGCCGCGCCCGTGCCGCCCGAGGCGCCGAGCACGAGCACGCGCTGGCCGGCCGCGACCCCCGCGGCCCGCAGCGCCTGGAGCGACGTCAGGAACACGAGCGGCATCGCCGCGGCCTCGACGAACGACGCCTTCGCGGGCATCGCGGCGAGGTAGCACTCGGGCACGGCCTGCAGCTCGGCGTACGTGCCGTGATCGACCGTCGGGCGCCGCACGTAGCCGTAGACGCGGTCGCCGACCTGGAAGCGCCGCGCGCCGTGGCCGCGCGCGACGACCTCGCCCGCGAGGTCCCAGCCGGGCACGAACGGCAGCACGTGCGGGAGGAACTGCGCGAGGTAGCCGCGGACGATCTTCCAGTCGACGGGGTTCACACCGGCGGCGCGCGCGCGCACGAGCACCTCGCCCTCGCCGGCGGTCGGATCGGGGAGGTCGTCGAGCGAGAGGGCGTCGTTGCCGCCGAACGCGTGAACACGGATCGCTTTCATCAGGGCTCCTTGGAAGGGCCGGACCCTAGCGCGCCTGGTGCGAGCGGGCGAGCGAGCGCCCCGATCCCACGCGACGCCGGCGGCGCTACGATCCCCGCGTGCCGCCCCTCGCCCCTCGCCGCTCACCCGCCCCGCGCCGGATCGCGCGATCGGTCTCGCTCTGCCTCGCGATCGCCGCCTGCGATCGCGGCGCGCCCCCCGAGCCGGTGACCGCAACGATCGCGACTACCGCGAAGGCCGAAGGCTCGGTCGCCGCGCCCCCGCGGAGCGCCGTCCCCACGGTCGGGTTCGGCGCCCTGCGCGCGCGCTTCCCCGATCTCCCGAGCCTGAGCGGCAAGGGCGTCGCGTGCGGCGCGGATCGCTGCGGCAAGGGTCAGCTCTGCTGCCAGCAGGGCGACGGAGAGCGCTGCGTGCCCGCGGGCGAGGAGGCCGCGTGCCGCAAGGCCCACGGCGCGAAGCTCGCGGTCGCGGCCGCGTGCGACGAGTCGAGCGACTGCGCGCAGGGCGAGCGGTGCTGCGGGGGCCGGCTCGGCAAGGACGAGGACGGCATCGCGGTGCGCTGCACGCCCGCGATCGAGTGCGACAAGCCGTGGGGTCGCGCGGGCGGTCTCGGGATCCCCGCGCGCGAGGTCTGCACGCGCGGGGCGCGCTGCGACAAGCCCGACACGACGTGCCTCGCCACCGGCGAGTGCGTGAGCGCCGTCTCGCGCGTCGCGTGCGGGCCGCAGAGCGCCTGCCCGGCCGATCGCCCGTGGTGCCTCTGGGACGCGGGGTCGGCCACGGGCGAGTGCATCCCGCGCGGCCCGTGGCTGCACGAGGAGGGCGTGATCGAGTGCGACGACAAGGCCGACTGCCCCGGCGCGCTCTGCTGCCTGGGCGCGCGCCGGACGTTCTGCGCGGTCGAGTGCGATCCCGATCTCGCCTACGCGCCGCTCGTGTGCCGGGGCGCCGCGAGCTGCGGCAAGCGCGGCGATCGCGAGCCGAGCTGCGACCCGGCCGAGGGCCTGCCGCCGGGCCTCGGGACCTGCTCCTGGTAGCGCGCGCCGGCGTCGAACGGCGCCCGGCGGGCGGCCACCCCGGCCATCGAGCGGCGTATCGGACGCGCTGGGTCGCCATGCCGCGGCGGACCGATCACGGTCGGCGGCGGGCCGTCGAGGCGCACCTTCCTCCGCGTGGCGCGTCCCCGATCACGTCCATCGGGGGCCGCGAAGCCGGCCACGGGCCAGGCCGGGATCGAGGCGGCGCGGCCTCGCAACGCCGCGCCGCGTGGATCGCGCTTACTTGGCGCCGCAGCTGAACAGCAGCTTGCTCGCCGCGGTGAGCACCGTCGGGTCGACGCCGCAGTGGTCCTGCAGGGTCTCGGCCGACGCGTCGGCGAGGTCGACGACCTTGCCCGCGCACTCGCCGGCGTTGCACCCGACCTCGACCGCCGGCGGGATGCAGTCGTTGCACCCCACGTCGCAGGTCGGCCACGCCGCCTTCGCCGCGGCCACGTCCTTCGCGGCCACGATCTGCGCGGCGTTGATGCAGCTGTTGATGATGACGCAGCAGTCGGAGTTCTTCGTGCAAGCGAACGGTCCGCCCGTGAGCTTCTTCCACGTCGCTTCGTCGCCCTGGCAGGCGCCGCCGGCGCCCGTCGACGTCGTCGCGCCGCCGCTTCCACCGCTGCCGCTGCCGCCAGCGCTCGTCGCGCCGCCGGCGCCCGTGGTCGCGCCTCCCGCGCCCGCCGTGGTGGTCGTGCTGGACGCGGTCGTCCCCTGCGTCGTGCCGCCATCGGTCGCCGGGCTGTCGCACGCCGCGAGGACGAGAACCGAGGCGAACGGAAGGGCGAGGGTGCGGAGAGTCATGGATGGGGTCCTTTCGCTGAAGCGTCGCGGCTCGTGGCCGCGCCCGAGGCTACGCCTCGTCGGCCGGCGAACGGTAGTGCGTGCGACCGTCGCGCAGCCGCCCCGCGCGCTCGCCGTACCCTGGCGCACCGTTCACGGCTCCCGGCCTCGAGGTCGTGGGGCCGATCGCGAGCCGTCGCCCTACTCGATCGCCATCATCCGCACGGTCTTGCGCGGCACGCGCACCTCGAACGCGCCGCGCACCGCCTCGGTGGTCGTGCCGTCGAGGAGGTCGACCGCGCGCCCGGGGCACCCGACCGTCGCGACGCGCGCCATCACGTCGGCGTCGCCCGGGTTCAGCACGAAGAGCACGCGCGGGGTGCCGCCGCGGTCCTCGTGGACGGTGGCGAAGACGCCGTCGGGATCGCAGGCGAACGTGGGCAGCGCGAGCTCCTCGATGGCGCGCGCGACGGCCTCGTCGACGCTGGCCGGGTCGCCCTGCACGAACGCCGGCACCGTGCTCGGGCGCGGGCGGAAGAGCTCGGGCGGCAACGGCGCGGCCAGCGGCCGGAACGCGCCGTCGAAGACCGGCTCGCGGGGGCCGATCGTGACGACCGCGCCGGCCCTCGCGGCCTCGCCGAGGCTCGTGGCGAGCTCGGGCTTCAGGCCGCCCGCGGTGGCGCACACGATCCACGAGGCGCCCGCGAGCGACACGTCGCGGTCCTCGCCGCCGATGTGCGCGAAGGGGACGCCGCGCGCCTCGAGCGACTGCTCGAACGCGGTGACCAGGCCGTCGGCCTCGATCGCGAGCGGGTAGCCGAGGCCGAGGTCGTCCTCGATGCAGCGCTCGCGGGCGCTCGCGCCGAACACCGAGAAGACCGCGCCGGTGAGGGGCCCGAACGCGTGCATCACGCGCGCGAGGCGCCGCTCGCTGCGCGGCGTGAGCAGGCGCACGGGCACCCGCCGCACGAGCTCGTGGAAGCGCGTGCGGTCGATCGCGGCGGCGAGCTTGCGCCAGAACGTCGCGAAGGGCCTCGCGCGACCGTGGCGGTCGATCGGCGCGCCGATCCACCGGTCGCGCTCGACGGCCATGTACACGTTGTAGCCTCGCAGCCCGTACGCGAGCGCGGCGAGGACGGAGAACGCGCTGTCGCGCTCGTCGAGCGGCGGGAAGAACGGGGGGTAGCCGGCCCCCATCTCGCAGCCGAAGGCCGGCACCCCGTGGCCCTCGCTGCGCACGGCGAGCTCGGTCGTGCGGCGCGCGCTGGTGGCGCGCGCCTTGGCCCCGGCCGCGTAGTAGTAGTCGAGGCCGGCGAGGTCGACGGCGCGCGTGAGGCGCGCGGCGTTGAGCGGCGTCGTCTCCTGGCCCATCGGCAGGTTGTGCGTGGTCGGCAGGCCCGACAGCCCCGACTGCGCCAGCGCCTTCGCGTAGCGCTCGAGCGCCGCGCCGAGCAGGTGCTCGTGGAACTCGGCCCAGTCGAGGTGGCGCGCGAGGTCCTCGATCGTGGTCGCGTCGAAGTGCCTCGGCGGCTCGATGGTCGTGAACCGCAGCCCCTCGTCGGCGGGGTCCGCCTCGGCCGGCGCCGCGATCGCGTCGGGCGACGCGCCCTCGTGCGCGGGGGCGGCCTCGGTCGCGACCTCGGAGGCCGCGCCGGCCCCGTCGGGCGTCGCCTCCGCGACGGAGGCGACCGGCGCGGCCTCCTTGGGCTTCTTGCCGTACGCCGCGCGCAGCGCGTCGAGGCTCTTGTAGCGTTCGCGGAGGAACGCGCGGTACGCGACGACGGCGTCGGGGTGGTAGTCCTGGTCGTAGGCCCCGTCGCGGAAGTAGAGCGCGCCCTCGTTGTCGATCTGCACGAGCACGATCGGCCCGTCCGGCCAGCGCAGCGGCGCGAGCACCGGCCCGAGCGCCTGAAAGTAGCGCGTCACCTCGTCGAGGAACGCCTCGCTCGCGTAGCTCGGCACCGGGAACGACACCGGCAACATCGGCAACATGACCGGGTTGCCGGACGGCGATCGCGCCTGGCAGCTCGGGTCCCAGACCACGCGCTCCGGCACGCCGAAGTAGGTGAGCTCGGCGTTGATGTGCGGGCCGGGCCGCACGATCGCGTACAGGCCGAGATCGTGAATCAGCCGCAGGAACGCGGCCACGTCGCGGCGCGGGTCGGTCTGGCCGAGCTCGAGCTTGCCGGGCGCGACCTCGTGGACGGCCCACGGCACGTACACGTCGATGAGGCGCAGGCCGAGGGCCTTCGTGGCCTCGAGGCAGGCGCGCCAGTCGCGCGGCTCGAGCCGCCAGTAGTGCACGCTGCCCGCGAGGAGCGGCACCGTCTCGTCACCGACCCGAAGGCCCTCGGGGACGAGCCGCACGCGCCGCTCCCGCCTCTCGCCGCCCTCCGCCCCTTCGCTCTTCGAGGTGTCCAAAGCGGCAGAACGGTACCACGGCGCGCTCGGCGCGCGGACGGCGGGCTACGGCGTGCGAGCGGCCACGTAGCGACCGATGGCGCTCGCCTGCTCGCCGCCGAGGCCGACGAAGCGCAGGCCCATGCCGCCGACGACGCCGTCCGGGGCATCGCCGCGCGTCCAGCGCACCTCGGCGCTGGCGCGAATCGCGCCTTGCTCGCCGGGCAGGGCGAACTCGACCGCGATGACGTCACCGGGCCGCGCCAGGCCGTCCGTCGCGACGAAGAGCCCGCCCTCGGAGAGGTTCTCGACGACGCCCTGCGCCATCTCGGCGCCGAGGTCCACGACGGCCGAGATCTCGCTCGGCGCGCGGTCGTGGACGCGACGCGGATCCGCCTTCGCTGCCGTGGTGGGGGCGATCGGACCGCCCGCACGCCGCTCGTCGTCGGGCGGGTCCGCCGGCGCGGTCTCGAGCGAGCCTCGCGGCGCGAGCGCGCTGCGCGGGATCACGATCCGACCGTTGCGCACGGCGAGCGGCACCTCGAGGCCGACGCGCGGCACGAGGCCGTGGCCGACGACCTGCGTGATGCCGTCCTTCGTGCCGCCGAAGACCTCGACGGCGACGTCGTCGGTCGGGCACTGGGCGACGCGGCAGGCCGTGGGGCGCAGCACGACCCGCGTCACCATGAGCCCGCCATCCCAGCGCGGTGCGGCCGCGACCACCCTCGCCACGACGTCGGCGCGGTCGATCAGGTGGGCCGTGGACGACTTCGCGTCCCGGTGCGCCGCGGCGCCGCCGACCGCGCCGACCGGCGCGAGCCCCGCCGCGAACGCGGCGACCGTCACGCCCGTGAAGAGGCCGCGACGCGCGCCACCGCGCCTGCGCGTCGCGACGCCGAGCGCGAGCCCTGCCGCCCCCGCGAGGAGCGCGATCCCGAGCCAGCCCGACGTGCGGGTCGCCGGCGCCTGGCGCACCGCGCACGAAACCCCGCCTGCGTCGCCGCGATCACCGTCGTACAGCTCGTGCAGGCCGGCGACATCCGACGCCTTCAGCGCGCGCTTCTTCGTCTCGCCGCGCGCCGACTCGACGAACATCGTCGCCTCGCCGTCCTCGGGCTCCTCGCCGAAGCCGAGGAGGTGCCCGGCCTCGTGCGTGAGGACGTTCTGCAGGTCGTACGCGCCCTGATCCTGGCCGAACGAGAGCCCCGCGACCGACGGCTGGTCGACCACGGCCCAGGGGCGCTCGGCCCCGCCGTTCAGGACGATGTCGGCGTCGAGGATCTTGCCCTGCGTGTCGAACGTCACGACCGTGACCGCGAGCGCGCCGCCCGCCACCGGGTCGCCGTCGGCGGCGTACCGCACCGTGCTGCGGTTCGTCGCGCCCATGCGGAAGCCGAGCTCGTCGACCGCGCCCTCCTTCACGACGAGGGTCGGCGGCGCCGTGCCGGGCTCCCCGTCCCACGTCGCGAGCGCCGCGGACACGGCGGCCGAGGCGCCGGGGTGGATCGCAACGACGGCGGGGTCGACGAGGACGGTCAGCGACTCGTCCCGCCACCGGGCCGGCTTGCCGCTCTGGCTGTCCCGCAGGGTGAACCCGTGAGCGCTCGCGGGGGCGAGTGCGACCAGGAGGGCCGGCAGGACGGTAAAGCTGACTCGCCTCATCGATCCGTATCACGGCTGATCTCGCGGGCGCATGAGCCCCACGCGCGCATGCGGGATCAGAACGACATGGCGATCGCGAGCCGGCTCACAACTCCTGATGCGCGGAGCGGCGGAAGATTCACCGATCCGAACTGGCGCGCGTCGTTCGGGTCCTCGATCGGCGAGTAGGTCATGGTGGCCGAGCCGGCGAAGGCGTAGCCGCCCTCGACGAGGATCCACATCCGCGCGAAGGGCCACTCTCGATCGCCGACCGTGACGATGGGGAAGGCGAGGCCACCGACGACGTCGGCCGTCCACGTGATGGGTCGCGCCACGAGCGGGCGGTCGAGGGCTGGATCGGTGATCGACCCGCGCAGAGCGAGCACACCCGGACTGACCTTCGCGTACACGCTGAGCCAGCTCGCGGCCTCCCAGCGTGCGCGCACGCCGACGGCCGCGCGGTGGACGACGAGCGCCGACGGCACGCCGCGCGCGCGCGCCTGCCGCGATCCGTAGTCGTACTCGGCGGCCAGGCCGAAATAGAAGGGCTTCACCCGCATCGGCTCCCACGTCGCGCCGACCGAGAGGCTCCCGAGCAGGTCGTTCTCGGCGTACGGATCGAGCCCGGCGTCCGCGAGGATCGTGCCGCGCGCGCCGACCTCGAAGCCTAGGTAGCGCTGGTCGTATTTTCGCGGAGCGGTCGGCGGCGCCGGCGCGTCGATCGGGAGCTGGGGCGAGAACCGCGGAGGGGGCGCCTCGGGCTGTGGGGCGGCGTACCGCAGCGCCGGGCGCGCGGACCGCGGCGTCGGCGCGGGAGGCGACGGCAGCGCGGGCGCGGGCCCCTCATCGTCGGCGGACGCCGCCCACGATCCGGCGGAGGGCGCCAGCCCCGGCGCGGAGGGCGCATCGGCGGCCGCAGGTGGCGGAGCCGGCTCGGCGGGCGGCGCGACCTGCGCGGAGGGCCCCGTCGAGGCCAGATCGGGCAGCGGGTCGCGGTCGGCGGACGCGATCCCCGGGGCGCACAGCACCGCGATCACGGAGGCAAGGGGCGCAAAGGTGCGAACGTTCACGGGAGGCCTCCCTGGAGCAGGCCCGCGACCTCGCGGGCGGTCGTGAGCGACGGGCTCTGCGCGTCGAGCACGGTGACCGAGCCGGCGCCAATCGAGTGCAGCGCGACGAGGGCGCGGCCGCCGTCGCGGCGCGCCACGTCGAACACGTCCGTGATCGGGTGCGAGAGCACGAAGTTCTTCGGGTGCAGCGTGGCCAGATCGGTGACCGCGAGCTGCCCGTAGCCGGCCGAGAAGAACCACGACCGGCGCCCATCGGGCGCGACGCGGACCTCGGTGTCGGTCGCGGAGGCCACGAGCGGCGCCGCCGTGCGCGCCTTCAGGTCGAGGACGGTGAAGCTCGTGCGCCGGGGCGCGCCGAGCACCTTGAGGTGCCGGTTCGGCGCGGGCACGTCGACGACCTCCGACACGGGCGCCGGCAGGGTCAGCGTCTCGACGCTCTTGTACGGCTTGCCCACGGTCGCCCCGAGCGCGACGAACGCGAGCGACTCGAGCTGGTCGGACCACAGCAGGGCGACGTCGCTGCCGTCCTGCCCCTCGCCCACGACGTCGGTCACGAGCGAGATGCGCGTGTACGGCGCGCCGAGCGGGACGTCGGTCGCCATCCCTGTGACCGGGTCGACGAGCGTGAGCGCGCTCTTCGACGGCACGACCGCCGCGAGGCGCAGGCCGCCGTCGGTGCGGACGAACGCGAGGTCGCTCGGCGTCCCGCCGACGAAGACCACGTTCGGCACCGCGCGGTACGGCTGGACGGCCGCGGCGGCGTCCGCAGCGGCGACCGGGAGCAGATCGACGAGGTACACGTTCGAGTCGCTCGCGACGCGCACCGCGACGCGCGCGTCGTCCTCCTTGCCCGGCTCGCCGTCGCTGACGACCAGGCCCGCGGGGGTCACCGAGGTCGACCCGCCGGTGAGGCGGACCGTGATCTCGGGCTGCGAGAGCCGGCCGAGATCGAGCAGCGAGACGTCGCGATCGGTGCCAACCACGAGCAGCCGCGTCGGGCCGCCAGGCAGCTCCAGCGTCGGCGTGAACAGGAACTGCTCGGGCGTGCCGCCGAAGCTCCGCAACGTGCGCGGCGTCGGGTTGTCGCTCGCCGCGCCCCGCGTGAGGTCGAGCAGCACGAGCTCGTTCGGGTTCTCGAGGAAGGGGCTGTCGGCGGCGGTCGGGTAGAGCACCGCGAACTGCGACTCCGGGTCGAGCGCGACGCCCGAGAGCGGGTCGGACAGATCGAAGGTGTGCTCGACGCTCGGATCGGGCCCGCCCGACACGACGACCGCCGCCGGACCGGCCTCGCCGGCGCGACGCCGCGGGACCACCCCCCGCGACAGCGCGAGCAGGTGCTTTCGGTCGGCCGTGACCGCGGCCTTGGCGAAGCCCTCCGGCAACGGAATGGACGTCGGCGCGAGCTTCTGCCCCGCCTCGACCGGGAGCATCAAGAGGCGGCCGGCGCCTCGATCGACGAGCGCGACCGAGGCCTCGAGCCCGAGCGCCTGAACCTGACCGGCCGCGGAGTCGTCCCACACGGGGTCGCGACCGCCGCAAGCGGACGTCGCGAGCGCGCCGAGCGCGGTCGCGGCAAACAGAGCGCGAATCGAGGTCCTCATGGCGTGCTCCCGTCGACGACCTGCGAGGCGAGCTCGAACCCCGTCAGGGTCCGCACGCCGCCGGTCTTGAAATCCACGAAGGTGATGCGCCCGTCCGGGTGCCTCTGCGCGACGAACCCGCGGTCCGCGCCCGCCACGATCCCCGCCGCGATGGGCTCGCTCGCGAGCGTGTGCACGTCGAGCTTCTGCGAGGGCATCGACGCGACGATCAGCCGATACGCGGGGTGCGTCGCGTCGCCCGTCGCGATGAGCGCGCGGTGACCGGCCGGCGCGATCGCGACCGACACGGGCAGCGCCTCGAGGCCGAGGATCTTCGAGGGCAGCTCCTGCGCGACCGGCACCACGCTCAGCGCGGCCACGTATTTCGTCCCGCCCTCGAGCTGCAGCGCGTCGTGCAGGACGATCGCGTGCGAGGCATCCGCCGTCGGGAAGACCGCGAGCACCGGCGCGCGCAGCTTGATCGACCGCGGCTTGGGCGACGCCGCCGAGCTGTCGAACGCGGTGATCGCCGGGATCGGCACGGCCGTCGTGTAGAGCAGCCCGACGGGGCTCTCGCTCGCGAGCACGACGGATCCCACCGTGGTGTCCGGCACCGTGAACGTCGCGAATCCCTCCGGATCCGAGGCGATCTCGGGGATCGGCAGCAGCGCGACGAGGCCCTGCTCGCGCACGACCGCCACGGCCTGCGTGCCGTCGGCGCTCAGCGCGAGGTCGGTCGCCGGCCCCGGCAGGACGACCTCGGTCCGCGTCCCGTCGTCGAGCGACACGACGCCGACCGTCGCCTGCCCCTCGCGACGCACGAGCGCGTAGCTGCCGTCGGGCGTGATGGACACGTACCGGTGACTGGCGTCCTCGAGCGGGTCGGCGCCGAGCGCCACGTTCTTCACGACGACCGGCTCGGAGCCCCCGAGGTCGACGATGCTGACGCCGTCCTGGGTCACGGCGAAGGCGCGCTTGGACGCCGCGTCATAGCCCATCGACAGCGGCCGATAGCCGATCGTGAGCGGCGTCGCCTGCTCCTTGCCCACGCGCAGATCGAGCACCGTCACGTCCTGGTAGCCGTCGATCGGATCCGGGCTCTGCACGCGCCGCACGTCCGTCCACGCCGTCGCCCAGCGGCCATCGGGCGACACTGCCCAGCCATTGCCCGACGACGCGACCGGGAGCGAAGCCGTCGACAGCACGCCGCCCTTCGCGCGCAGCACCGTCGCGTCGCGCGACAGAACGTTCAGCACGACGGCGACGTCCTCGTCGGCCTTCGACGGAACCGCCGCGAGGTAGGTGGGCGCGTTCCCCGCGTCGACGATCTTGATCGCGAGCGTCGTCGCGTCGATGTAGGCCACGCGGCCGCTCGACGGGTTCGCGATCCACACGTAGCGCCCCGTGGCCACCGGCGCACCGAAGCTCGACTCGACGTGCTGCTCGGGCGGCGTCGTCCCGGTGCCGGTGCCGGTCCCCGCGCCCCCGGCGCCGCTCGTCGATCCGGCCCCGGAGCCGTCGCCGTTCGCGCCCCCGCTGTCGGCGTAGGCGGCCTCTCCGCTCGTGCTCGAAGCGCCGCACGCCACGATGGGCGCCAGCGCGAAGGTGAAGGCAGCGGCGGCGAAGGCTGGCCGCCGCAAGCTCGTCTCGGGGGTCATGGCGGCTCCTGGTGAAGGGACGTCGTTGACCATCCGTCTAAGCAGCGAGCGTGCCCAGGCCGGTTTGGCCCACAAACGCCGCGCGGCGACGCCCCGGGTAGGGCGCCGCCGTCATGCCCGCCGAGAACGGGCCTGCGCGTTGGCTCAGAAAGGCCGCGAGGCCGCCCTCGTGAGCGGATCCGTCAGACCTCACGCCGCACGCTGCTCGGCGCGCAATCGATGCACACGCTCGGGCTCACGAGCCCGACGCGCTGGAGCTGCCCGTAGATCCAGCAGCCCATGCAGAAGGCGATCGTGGCCTCGAGCAGCGCGAAGACCACGACCGCGCCCACGACCGCGTTCGCCGCCGTACCCGCGCCGACCGCGTAGAGCGCCGTCGCCGCGATCGTGCACGCCGCGCCGATGCCCTGCGCGAACCGCTTGGGCGAGCCCGCGACGAGCTTGGGCTCACCGAAGCGGTCGGCGAACCGCACGGCCGTCCGCGCGAGCGGGCTCACCTTCGGCCCCCAGCCGACGCGCAGCAGGAAGCCCACCGCGAGGGCGGGGACCATCCACGTCTGATGCAGCGCCAGCGAAGCGACGAGCAAGCTCGCGACGCCGGTCGCGACGAGGCGAGCGGCGCGCTCGTTCACCAGGGCGGGGAAAGAGAAGAGGCTCATCGGTCGGCTCCGTCGTCGCGACCGACTGGGTGCCGGACGCCATGGCGGACAGTTTGGCCGCTCCGACGGATGCGTCAACCCCCGCGAGCCACTATCGCGTCAATGCGTCCGATATCACGGACACAACGACCCTCAGGCGCGCGCGTACGTCATCACCAGGTACATCACCGTCTCGACGGTGCCTGGGTTGCGGTACACGTGCGGCACGTCGGCCTCGAACACGATGGCGTCCCCCGTGGCGAGCACGCGCGCCTCACCGGCGACCGTCATCTCGAGCGTCCCCGCCGTGACCACGAGGTTCTCGGTCGTGCCGGGTGGGTGCGCCTCGGCGCGCTCCTCGGCGAGCGGGCCGAGGTGCAGCTCGTAGAACTCGACGTGGCGGGGCAGATCGGCCGGAAACAGCGCCCTCGACGTGAACGACCCATCCCGCGACCGAAGGATCCGGGCCCGCGCCGCGGCCAGGACCGTCGTCGTCGACGCGCCCTGCTGGCTGAGCAGCGCCGAGAAAGGCACGCCGAGCGCGCGCGCGATCTTCCAGACGACGTTGATGGTGGGCGTGCTCTGCCCGAGCTCGATCTGCCCGAGCATCGCGCGGCTCACCCCCGACGCCTTCGCGAGCTTCTCGAGCGAGAGCCCCCGCTCGCTGCGCAGCCTCCGCAGCGAGTCGCCGACCGAAGGGGGCACATCGCCGGTGGAGCCTCCGGCCGCCGGCGCCTCGGCCGCCGCTCCGGGCGCGCCCTTCCGCTTCGCGCGTGGCGCCGGCGTGCGCGCAGGGTCGCTCGATGCTTTGGAGGGGCCGCGGGGCGTCATGCCCGCTCTATCCGTGAATGCGGACGCTACGTCAAGCCGGAGGCCGCGCACCTCGAGCGAGGCGCGCAGCCCGAGCGATCACCGCACCGTCGCGAGCGATCGCACGACGAAGTCGTAGACCGGCGACCAGTACACGCCGAGCACCAGCGTCGGAACCGCGAGCGCCAGGCTCGTCACCTGGAACATGGGCCGCACCGTGGTGGGCTCCGTCGCGACCGCGTCCTCCAGGAACATCACGCGCAGGACGCGCGCGTAATAGAAGAGCGAGATGACGCTGTTGAGGACGCCGACGACGGCGACCGTCCAGCTCCACGTCCCGCCCGTCTCGAGGAGCGCCGAGAACAGGTAGAACTTGCCCACGAAGCCGGCCATCGGCGGCAGCCCGGTGAGCGAGAAGAGGAAGACCGCCATCACGATCGCGAGGACGGGCGCGCGCCGGCCGAGCCCGCGGAACGCGCCGACCGTCTCGTCGCCGCCGTTCTGCTCCGCGACGGCCATCACCACGAGGAAGGCCCCGAGGTTCATGAAGCAGTACGTGATGACGTAGAAGGCGATCGACGCGACCCCGACCTTCGACATCCCGGAGAAGCCGAGCAGCATGTACCCGGCGTGCGCGATGCTCGAGTACGCGAGCATGCGCTTGACGTTGTCCTGACCGAGCGCCGACAGGTTGCCGATGGTCATCGTGGCCATCGCGAGGCACCCGATGAGGATCGCCCACGGCGCCGCGTCCACGACCGTGCCGGCGATCCGCGCGTCGTGCACGGCGCCGAGGGCCTCCGAGAAGAAGCGCATCATCACCGCGAAGCCCGCGGCCTTCGGGCCGACCGAGAGGAACGCGGTGACGGCCGTGGGCGCGCCCTCGTAGACGTCCGGCGTCCACATGTGGAATGGCGCCGCGCTGATCTTGTAGCCGAAGCCGGCCATCATGCAGACGACGCCGACGAACACGGCCCCGGGGACCTTGCCCTGCTGCGCCGTGAGCTCCGCCGTCTTCGCGGCGATGTCCGACAGGTTCAGCGACTGCGACACGCCGAAGAGGAAGCTCATGCCGTAGAGCATGATCCCCGACGCGACGCCGCCGAAGACGACGTACTTGAGCGCGGCCTCGCTCGACTTCGCGTCGTCGAGCTTGAAGCCGGCGAGCACGAAGCTGATGACGCTGACCATCTCGAGCGAGAGGTAGATCATCAAGAGGTTCCGGCTCGCCGCCATGAGGTTCATGCCGAGCGTGAGCACGAGGAGCAGCGTGATGAACTCGCCCGGCTCACGGGCCGATTTCTCCTCGAGCGAAGGCTTCGAGAACACGAGCACCATCGCCGTCACGAACGCGATGAGGATGCGGAACAGGCTCGTGTAGCCGTCAAAGGCGATGAGCCCGTTGAACAGGCCGCGCGAGCCCGCGCCGCTCACGATGGCCTGGACGCTCAAGCCGGCCGAGACCGCGAGCGCCGCGAACGCGATGGCGAGCGCCCCCGCGACGCGCGCCTGCTTGACGACGAGGTCCCAGAGGATGACGAGCAGGATGGCCCCGGAGAGGGCCAGCTCCGGCCCGAAGTAGGCCAGGCTGCGCAGGTTGTCGAGCGGCTGCGTCACGGCTTGACCTCAGTCCCTCCGGGCGAGCGCGTGGTCGGCGCCGGCCCGGGTCACGGAGATCTGCGTCTGCCCGGGCCGGTCCACCAGCCGGTGCAGCTCGAGCGATCCACGATCGATGAGGTTGAGGAGCGGGCGCGGCCAGAAGCCGAGGACGAGGACGAGGACCGCGAGGGGCGCGAGCGAGATGAGCTCGCGGCGGTTGATCTCGGGGAACTTGCCGCCGGACTCCGCGAGGTAGTGGTTCGTGCGCCACTCCTCGCGGAACTTGCCCAGGAACATGCGCTGCAGCGCCCACAGGTGGTACGCGGCCGTCACGATGACGCCGGTCGCCGCGAGGATCGTCATCACGCGGAAGCGGGGGAACGCGCCGATGAAGGTCATCGCCTCGCCCCAGAAGCCGGAGAGGCCGGGCAGGCCGAGCGACGCCATGAACGCGAAGCCGACGAGCGACGTGTAGAGCGGCATCTCGCTGGCGAGCCCGCCGAACTTGTCGATGTCGCGCGTGTGGACGCGGTCGTAGACGACGCCGACGAGCGTGAAGAGCATCGACGTGATGAGCCCGTGGTTGAACATCTGCACGAGGCACGCCTGAATGCCGGCGGGCGTCAGCGCGGCCATGGCGAGCAGGCAGAAGCCCATGTGGCTGACCGACGAGTACGCGACCAGCTTCTTCAGGTCCTTCTGCGCCATCGCGCAGAACGCGCCATACAGGATGTTAATCACGCCGAACGCGGCCATCGCCGTCGCGGCCCACTGCGTCGCCTCGGGCAGGAGGCCGAAGTTGATGCGCAGGATGCCGTAGGTGCCCATCTTGAGGAGCACGCCGGCGAGGATCACGCTGATGGCCGTCGGGGCCTCGACATGGGCGTCGGGCAGCCACGTGTGGAAGGGGAACATCGGGATCTTGATCGCGAACCCGACGAAGAGCCACACCCAGATGACCTTCACGGCGGCGATGCCGAGGATGGTCATGCCCTTGCCCGCCCACGCCACGCGGCCGAGCTCGGTGATCGAGAAGGCGCGCGCGACGGCCTGACCATCGACGAGGTACGTCGGGTCGGTGTTCAGGTAGAACCAGATGAAGGCGAGCAGCATGAAGACGCTGCCGGCGAGCGTGTAGAGGAAGAACTTGATCGCCGCGTACTGCCGCCTCGGACCGCCCCAGATGCCGATGAGGAAGTACATCGGCAGGAGCATGACCTCCCAGAACACGTAGAAGAGGAAGAGGTCGAGCGAGACGAACACGCCCATCATCCCGGTGACGAGCAGGCAGTACATCGCGAAGTAGCCCTTGATCTGCTGCTTCACGCTGAAGCTCACGATCGCGCCGACGAAGGACACGAGCGCGGTCAGGAGCACCATCGAGATCGAGATGCCATCGACGCCGACGAAGTACTCGACGTGCAGCGAGCGGATCCAGACCGCGTGCTCGATGAACTGGTAGCCGTCGTTGCCGTCGACCTTGCTGAAGTTCGTGTCGAACTTGACGTAGAGCCAGCCGGCGAGGGCGAGGTTCACGGCCATCAGGCCGACGGTCATGAGCCCGATCTTCTTGTCGTCCTCGTAGCCGCGCAGGTACGCGATGAAGATCGCGACGAGGCCGAGGAGCGGCAGGAACGTCAGGATGCTGAGGACGTGCTGGCCGACGAAGCCGAGGCCGAGGTCGCGCTCGGCGTGGATGCCGATCGCCGACGGGCGGCCGGGCTCCCACGCGCCGGGCGTCACCGAGTCGGACTCGACGAGCACGTGACCGTAGAGCTCCTGGGCGCGACCTCCCGCGGGGCTCGCCCACTTGACGACGGCGCGCTTCGAGGCGCCGGGCGGGATCTTCGCGACGAGGCCGCCGCCCTCGAGCTGCACGCTGACGCCGGGAGGCGTGCGCAGGTCGGTCGGCGACGTGCGGACGGCGACGCGAGAGACCGTCAGCGGGCCGGGGCCCACGTTGCGGATCTCGAACGTCCCGGAGAATCCATCGCCGTCCGACGCGAGCTCGACCGGCGCCACGCCTTGCGTCGCGGTGAGGAGGATCTGACCGCGCGCCCCGCCTCCGTCGGCCTGGGCCGGCCGAGGCCGCGGCGCCTCTTGCGCCAGGGCACTGCCACCACCGACGCCGAACAGGAGCGCCAGGGCGAACGCCGCCAGGACGAGAAAGAGCTTCGACTTGGTCTTGTGCATCTCGGTCACCGGAATCTCCGTGCGCACGCTGCGATCAGCGGAGGAAGTACTGGAGGATGGCGAAGAAGGCGACGCCGCCGAGGAGGCCGTACACGTAGGTCTGGATGCGGCCGGTCTGCAGCTTGCGGAGGCGTTCGCCGGCGCCGAGCGTGCTCTCGGCGACGAAGTTCACGGCGCCGTCGACGAAGGTCGCGTCGATGGCGTTCGTGAGCCACGAGGCGCCGCGCGCGGCCACGGAGGTCGCGTTCACGATGCCGTCGACGACGTAGCGGTCCATCTCGGCGAGCACGACGCTCAGGCGCCGCGCGCCGCGGATCACCGTCGCCGCGTAGAGCTCGTCGACGTAATACTTGTGGTGGATGACCTCGAAGAACGGGAGCGTCCGCTCGTCCTTGGCCCACGTGGGCTTGCGGCCCGCGCCGTAGCGCGCGCGGGCGAGCGACCACGATCCGATCGCGCCGCCGACCGAGAGCGCCATGAGGGCGAGCTCGAGGCCGAGGCTGTGCTCGTGGAAGTGGACCTGCGCGTGCGCGAGCGTCGGGTGCAGCCACTGCTCGAGGAGCGGCTCGCCGTGCCCGCCGACGAGGTGCGTCGAGAAGCCGAACAGCACGCCCGAAACGGCCGAGAGCAGCGCGAGGACCGCGAGCACCCACGTGATGGCCGCGGGCGACTCGTGCACCTTGGTCGCGATCTCGGGCTTCGCGTGCTCGCCCTCGAACGTGAGGTAGTAGCTGCGCCACATGTAGAACGACGTGCCGAGCGCGGCCACGAGGCCCATCGCGTAGATGAGGCCGCCGGGCACGGGCCCGAGGTTCGACGTCGTGAACGCCTTCCAGAGGATCTCGTCCTTCGACCAGAAGCCCGCGAAGAGCGGGATCGGCGCGGCCGTGATCGCGTAGCAGGCCCAGCGGTACGTGCGCGCGGTCATCGGCATGACGCGAGCGAGGCCGCCCATGTTGCGCATGTCCTGGACCTCGACCTCGTCGTGCTCGACGGCGTGCATGCCGTGGATGACCGAGCCGGACCCGAGGAAGAGGCAGGCCTTGAAGAAGGCGTGCGTCATGAGGTGGAAGACGCCGGCCCAGTACGCGCCGACGCCGACGCCGATGAACATGAAGCCGAGCTGGCTCACGGTGCTGTACGCGAGCACCTTCTTGATGTCGTACTGGAAGAAGCCGATCGACGCAGCGAACAGGGCCGTGAGGGCGCCCGTGAAGGCGATGACCGCGCAGGCCGTGCTCGAGAGCGAGAAGAGGAAGTTCAGCCGGGCGATCATGTAGACGCCGGCCGTCACCATCGTGGCCGCGTGGATGAGCGCGGAGACCGGCGTCGGGCCCGCCATCGCGTCGGGCAGCCAGACGTAGAGCGGGATCTGGGCGCTCTTGCCGGTCGCGCCGACGAAGAGCAGGAGGCAGGCGAGCGTGACGGCGAACATGCCGCCCCAGACCTTCTTCGAGGTCAGCGCGTCGCGCAGGAAGAACTGACCGCTCGCGTCCTTGAGGACGAGCTGGTCGTGCAGCTCGCGGAAGGTGATCGTCGGGCCGACGGTGGTGATCAGGACCTCCTGCCCCGGGTCGATGCGCACGTGCTCGACCGACGCGATCTCGCGGCCGTCGCCGGAGATGGTCGCGCCGTTGCCGGGCACGATGGCGAACGTCTGCGTGCCGGCAGGGACCGGGACGCGCAGCAGCGGCGAGACGCCGACGAAGTGATCGCCCGGCTTCGACGCGAGCGTCGCGAGCTGCGCCTGATCGAACACGCCCACGTAGACGCGCGCGCCCGGGTAGGCCGTCATCGTGAGCAGCCCCTTGGCGCCAGCCGCGGCGCGGGCCTTCTCGATCGTGGCCGTCGGGTGCTGCTTCTCGCCCTTGTCGCCGTCGTGGTCCGAACCCGTGGCAGCGTGCCCGGGATCGTGGCCGGACGCCTCGTGGCCGGCGGCCTCGTGGCCCTCGGCGAGCGCCTCGGGGTGCACGGCGACGAAGCGCGCGCGCATCTCGGGCTGGTACTGGCCGGCCGCGAGCCACCCGCCGCCGAGCGACCAGAAGAGCAGCCCGAGGCCGCAGATGAAGCCCCAGTCGCCGACGCGGTTGACGACGAAGGCCTTCATGCCCGCGCTCGCCTTGTTGTAGTCGCGATACCAGAAGCCGATGAGCAGGTAGCTGCAGAGGCCGACGCCCTCCCAGCCGAAGAACATCACGATGAAGTTGTCCCCGAGGACGAGGAGCAACATCGCGAACACGAACAGGTTCAGGTACGCGAAGAAGCGCCAGAAGGCTGGCTCCGTCTCCATGTACGACGTCGCGTAGACGTGGATGAGCGTGCCGACGCCGGTGATGATGAGGCACATCACCGCCGACAGCGGGTCCATCGCAAACGAGAAGTTCGCGTCGAAGGACCCGATGCGGACCATCTTCCAGGCGAAGCTGTAGAGGTAGCGGTGGCCGGGCTCGAGGCTGACGAGCTTGGCTACGTTCGCGACGCTGAACGCGAACGCGAGGAGCATGGCGCCCACCGCGACCGCCGAGACGCCTGCGCTGCCGATGTGGAGCTTCTTGGACGTCTCCTTGCCCCAGCTGCTCGCCTGCAGCCGACGCCCGAAGAGGGCGTTCGTCGCGGCGCCCAGGAAGGGCAGCAAGGCAATCCACCACAGCGGCAAGAGCGCCGGCTCGACGTGCGTGACCTGGCCGGTGAAGTCGGACATCGAACGCCTTCTTTGGGGGCGGCCACCGAGAGGGACCAGGGCCGCGTGTGCAAGCGGTTCGCCGCGCGGACCGAAGCTCGGGGCGAGACTCGCCCGACCCTCGCTCCGCGCAGTCTTCGCGCTCCCGTCACACGCGCTGGCGTGCGGCGGCGCGAGGACGGTAGCGGAGCGCGGAGCGGTGGGTCAAGGCCACGAGCCCCGCAATTTCGCGCAGATTTCGCGGGTGGAGGGGCAGATCACGCGCGCCGCGCCGCCTGCGTCGGCAAAGCGCAACGCTTGCGCCTCGGGGCCACCGCAAAGGGGCCGCCGAGCGGTCGCTCGAGCCCCTTCGCGCGCGAATCGGCACGTTCAGCTGGCGGGTTCGGAAACCGGATCGGACGCGGGATCGGAGGCCGCATCGGAAACAGGACCGGGATCGGGGGCGGGGGCGCGCGTCGGGTCGGGGACCCCGAGCGCGAGGGTCCGCAGCGTGGCCCAGAGCTCCTCGCGGCCCTCGCCCGTCTCGGCGGAGAAGCCCAGGAACCGGGTCCGAACCGCGGACGCCGGGGCCCCTTCGGTGACCGGCCCCGCGCCACCGGCGATCGTCTTGCGGAGCGCATCGAGGGCGGGCCGGCGCGCCGCGCGCGGGATCTTGTCCACCTTGGTCGCGACGACGACGAGCCCGATCGGACGGCGCGAAGGGTGCTCGACGCGCTGGATGAAGTCGACGAGCTCGCGGTCGTCGTCCTCGAGACCGCGCCGCACGTCGACGAGCAGCACGACGGCCGCGAGGGTGCCGCGGGTGGAGAGGTAGCCCTCGATGAGCGTCTTCCACGCGCCCTGCTCGCGCTTGGATCGGTGCGTGAAGCCGTAACCGGGCAGGTCGACGAGGTGAAAGAGCGTGCCGTCGGCCGCCTTCGCCTCGTAGAGGTTCACCTGCCGGGTGGAGCCGGGCGTGGAGCTCGTGCGGACGAGGCTCTTGCGCTCGAGCAGCGCGTTGATGAGGCTGGACTTGCCGACGTTCGATCGCCCGGCGAAGGCGACCTCGACGTTGACGGGCGCGGGCAGCTGACTGCCGGGCGCCGCGCCCGCGAGGAACTTCGCGTCGACGATGCGGGTGCCGGACTTGACGGCAGGCGTCGTTCGGGGCGCGCTCATGACACGCGCCGGGGGTCGAAGCTCGGCTTGCACGCCGCGCACTGGCAGAGCGTCCGCAGGTAGCGGAACGAGTAGATGCCCGAATCGTGGGAGTCGCCCCAGCGAAACTGGAGCGCGTAGTTGCCGACCTGCTCTACGTCGCGGACGTCCTGGTCGCCGCCCTCGACGAAGTGGAGCGCGCCGCCGTGGCCCTGGCACGTCGCGCAGGGGCAGTATCCGCGGAGGATCTCGTGGGGCAGGACGGACGTGTGGCCATCCGCCCAGGTGATCTCCATCACCCGCGCGCCGTGCGGCGCTTTCACGAACGTCGGCGTGGTCTTCGGGTCCTCGGCCATGGCTCCTCCTGCTGTACGTCCGGTCGCCGCGGCTGGCGCACGCTCGGTCCCCGCCTGCGGGGGACGGCGCGACTAGCACGCGGGGCGATCCGCCGCAAAGCGCGCGGTCGATGGCGGGCGCGCGGGCTCGGGCTCGCTTGACAGCCCTCGCAGCGGCGCGAGACGCTTGTGCCCACCGAAAGCAGAGCGCCGGGCCCGCGGCCACGCTCGTGCGGTGAGCGAGGTGTTGCCGTGGGACGTGCGTCGAGAAGGCTGGCTTCGGTCCTGGCGGCCGCGTGGACGGTCGCTGGGGCCGCGTGCGCGCAGGGGACGAGCGTCGACCTCGGGCTCGGCGACGGCGCCGGCGGCTACGACGGTAGCGGCAACGGTAGCGGCAACGAGACGACGTCGACCGACGACACCACGACGGGCGGCACGTCGGCGCAGGGCGGCGGCTCGGGACAAGCCGATGCCGGCAACGCGGGCGGCGCGGCCCAGACGGGGGCGTGCGGCGACGGCACGTGCGCCGCGGCCGAGAGCTGCGACACGTGCGCGCAGGACTGCGGCCCGTGCGCGGCGCAGTGCGGGGACGGCACCTGCGACGCGGGAGAGACCTGCTCGAGCTGCTCACAGGACTGCGGAGCCTGCCCGGCCAAGTGCGGAGACGGCACGTGCGACGCGGGAGAGACCTGCTCGAACTGCTCGAAGGACTGCGGAGCCTGCCCGGCCAAGTGCGGAGACGGCGCGTGCAGCGGCAACGAGACGTGCTCGAGCTGCTCGAAGGACTGCGGAGCCTGCCAGCCGGTCTGCGGCGACGGCGCGTGCGCCGCGGGCGAGGATTGCCAGAGCTGCGACCTCGACTGCGGCCCGTGCGGAGGCTCGTGCAACCACGACCCCTGCGTCGCCGGCGGCGCGCTCGACGCGAGCTGCGATTCGTGCACGGACGCGGTCTGCGGGCAGGACGCCTTCTGCTGCAGCACGACGTGGGATGACACGTGCGCCCAGGAGGCCTCGTCGCTCTGCGCCCAGTGCGGCGGCGGCGGCGGGTGCGCGCACGACGTCTGCGCGACGGGCGCGGCGCTCGATCCGGGCTGCGATGCGTGCGCCGGCGCGGTCTGCTCGCAGGACTCGTTCTGCTGCAGCTCGTCCTGGGACTCGCTCTGCGTGACCGAGGTCGACCTCGCGTGCGGCCAGGCGTGCCCGTGATCGCGCGTGGGCCGTCGGGTCCGCGACCGACCGGCGGCGCGGGCCCGACGTGACCGCGCGACGAGCTCCTGCGGGCTCGACGACGACCTGCTAGAAGCTCCTTGCGATGCGACGCTTCTGGGTCGTGCTCTACGCGGTCACCGCGCTCGTGCACCTCCCCTTCGCCGCCGGCCTGCGCTGGGCGCTCGCGCAGGCTTCCGGGGGCGCGGGCCCGCTGGCCGAAGCGTGGGTGGCGCGGGGCCTCGTCGTGATCGTGACGACCGCGCTCGTCGCCGCGCTGCGCCTCGCCGTCGCCGCGGCGCGCGAGGATCGGCCGCGACCCCGCTGGCGCACGCTGCTCGTGGAGGAGCCGTACTACGTGCACTGGTGCGCGTCGGTCGGCACGGCGATCTCCTTCGTCCCGATCGCGCTCGCGGTCGGCGGGCTCCGCGCGGCGGCCTCGAGCGCCGCGGAGAGCGGCGCGCTCGCATCGATCGCAGCGGCCACGCCCTCGATGGGCGCCCTCGCGATGGGGCTCTACGCCGCGTTCGTGGTCATCTCGGCGTACGGCGTCTTCGTGCGGCGGCGCTGGGTCCGCCTGCGCACCGTCGAGGTGTCGGTCGCCGGCCTCGCGCCGGCGTTCGATGGCTACACGGTCGCCCACCTCTCCGATCTGCACGTGGGCGGCTTCAACCCGCGCGAGCGCGCCGAAGCCTGGCGCGCGCGCGTCAACGCGCTCGACGTGGACCTCGTCGCGTTGACCGGCGACTACGTGACGAGCGGGGTCGCCTTCCATCGCGACATCGCCGCGGTGCTCTCGGGGTTCCGCGCGAAGGACGGCACGTTCGCCGTGATGGGCAACCACGACTACTTCGGTGACGGAGAGCCGCTCATCGACCTGCTGCGCGAGGGCGGCGTCCGGGTGCTGCGCAACCAGAACGAGTGGATCGAGCGCGCCGGCGCGCGGATCGGCATCGCGGGCGTCGACGACACATGGACGCGGCGCGCGGACGTCAAGCGCGCGGTCGAGGGCCGCGATGCATCCGTCCCGCTGATCGCGCTCGCGCACGATCCGGCGCTGTTCCCGGCGCTCGCCGCCGAGGGCGTCGACGTCGTCCTGAGCGGCCACACGCACTGGGGGCAGATCGGGATCCCGTTCCTCGCGGCACGCTTCAACATGTCGCGCCTCACCTGGCGCTACCACGCCGGCACCTACCGGGAGGGCGCGTCGACGCTCGTCATCAGCCCGGGCCTCGGCACGACCGGACCGCCCGTGCGGCTGGGGTCGCCGCCCGAGATCACGATCGTCCGCCTGCGGCGCACGTAGCGCTCGTCAGCGCGGGCGGGGGGCTCGGCCACCCCGGCGGCGAAGGGGCGCGAACCCCTTCGTGTCGGGCTACGAACGGAAGGCGCCCAATCGGCGGAAGCGGTCGTACCGATCGTCGACGAGCGCGTCGGGCGAGAGGGCGAGGAGCGCGGAGAGCGTCGGCCAGAGGACCGCGTCGAGCTGGCGGGCAGCCTCGTCGTAGTCCTGGTGCGCGCCGCCCGCGGGCTCGTCGATGACGGCCTCGACGATGCCGAGGCGGAGCAGGTCGAACGCGGTCACCTTGAGCGCCGCGGCGGCCTCGTCGGCGCGGCTGCCGTCCTTCCACAGGATCGCGGCGCAGCCCTCGGGGCTGATGACGGAGTAGCAGCCGAACTCGAGCACGAGCACGCGGTTGGCGACGCCGAGCGCGAGCGCGCCGCCGGAGCCGCCCTCACCCACGATCGAGGCGATGATCGGCACCTTCACGCGCGCCATGGCCGCGAGCGCCGCGCCGATGGCCTCGCTCTGACCGCGCTCCTCGGCCCCGATGCCCGGGTAGGCGCCGGGCGTGTCGATGAACGTCAGGATCGGCAGGCCGAAGCGGTCGGCCAGCTCGTAGAGGCGGATGGCCTTCCGATACCCCTCGGGGTTCGGCATGCCGAAGTTCCGCTTCATGTTCTCCTTCGTGCCGCGGCCCTTCTGGTGACCGACCACGACGACGCTGTGGCCGTGGTAGGTCGCGAGGCCGCCGACGATCGCCGGATCGTCGGAGAAGCGCCGGTCGCCGTGGAGCTCGACGAAGTCGGTGCAGAGGCGCTTGACGTAGTCGAGCGTGTACGGCCGGTTCGCGTGCCGCGAGAGCTGCACCTTCTGGATCGGCGTCAGATCGGAGAAGAGCTCCCGCGCGAGGCGCGACGTCTCCTGCTCCAGTCGGGCGAGCTCCGGCGCGAGGGTGGCGTCGGTCTCGGACAGGACGCGCAGCTCGCGCACGCGCTCGACCAGATCGACGACGGGCTTCTCGAACGGCAGTACGAATGCGGCCACGGCAGAGGGCGCATACCACGGGGCGCGGGCGGCAGGGCGACCGCGCCGCGCGCCCGGCGTCGAGCGCCGGGTTCGCCGACGACGAAGGCCGTTCCGCGGATGCGCGCCGCGAGGTACCGTGGACCAATGGGATGGGTGGGCGTCAGCGCACGCGACGGGTCCGGATCGCATCGAGCGGGCGGTCCGCGGGGTGGCGAGCAATGAGCGGGCTCGACCGGCTCACGCGCGGCCCCCAGGCGCCGAAGCACCTCGGCTTCTTCCGGTGGCGCGAGGTCGGCGGCGACGTGCTCCTGACCAACGCGGTCGGCGACTGGGTCTTCGTCGCCAAGGACGAGCACGCGGCGATCCTCGCCGGCACGCTCGAGCCCGGCGGCCCGCTCTACGAGCGCCTGCGCCAGGCCCATTTCCTCCACGACCCGGCCGAGGTCGAGCGCCTGGTCGAGCGCACCCGCGCCCGCAAGCGCTTCCTCGAGCACGGGCCGAACCTGCACATCCTGGTCGTCACGCTGCGCTGCAACCAGACGTGCGTGTACTGCCACGCGTCGCGCGCCGACATGGACGCCGTGCACACGGACATGTCGAAGGAGACGGCGTCGCGCGCGGTCGACCTCATCCTCCAGTCGACCTCGCCGAGCGTGACGATCGAGTTCCAGGGCGGCGAGCCGCTCGTGGCGTTCGACGTCGTGCGGCACGTCGTCGAGGTCGCGCGCGAGAAGAACCGCGCCATCGGCAAGGAGCTCGAGTTCACGATGGTCTCGAACCTCTCCATGATGGACGAGGAGAAGCTCCGCTTCCTGGTCGAGAACCGCGTGCAGCTCTGCACGAGCATCGACGGCCCGGCGCCGATCCACGACAAGCAGCGCAAGCTCGTCGTCGCGAGGGACGAGGTCTCGGCCTGCGGCGGATCGTTCGAGACGACGGCGCGCTGGATCGCCCGCATCAACGCCGAGTACGAGAAGATCGGCCTCGACCCGGTGCTCTACCACGTGGAAGCGCTGCTCACGACGACGCGCGAGGCGCTCGCCCACCCGATCGAGATCGTCGACACGTACGTCGGCCTCGGGTGCCGCGCGATCTTCCTCCGGCCGGTCGACCCCTTCGGCTTCGCGGCGCGCACCGGCGCGACCGTCGAGTACGAGCGCGACGCGTACCTCGCGTTTTACCGCCGCGCGCTCGGGCACATCCTCGAGCTCAACCGCCGCGGCGTGCAGGTGCTGGAGCGCTTCGCGGCCATCTTCCTCACGAAGATCCTCGCCGGCGTCGACCCGAACTTCCTCGACATCCGGAGCCCCTGCGGCGCAGGCATCGGCCAGATCGCCTACGACCACGACGGCTCGATCTTCACGTGCGACGAGGGCCGCATGGTGGGCGCGATGGGGTCGAATTTCTTCCGCATCGGCGAGGTCGGCACGAGCTCGTACCGTTCGCTCGTCCGGCACCCCACGGTGCGCGCGCTCGCGATGGCGTCGAACCTCGACGCGCAGCCCGACTGCGTCACCTGCGCGTACAACCCGTACTGCGGCGTCTGCCCGGTGCACAGCTACCAGACGCAGGGGTCCATCTTCGGCCGCATGCGCGAGTCGTCACTCTGCATGGTGCACAAGGGCATTCAGGACATCCTGTTCGAGGAGCTGCGCCGCGGCGACCCGTCGACGCTCGAGGCCTTCCGCCGCTGGACGACGATCCGGCCGCGCGACTACTTCGTGCAGCCCTGCGCGACGACCTGATCGCTACAGCGCGCTCGGCGGCGGGCGCGGGACGAAGGGCGCGAGGCCCGCGGGCACCGGCGCCGACCCGTTGTTCTTCACGACCTCCGCGAGCGCCTTCGCCAGCGCGTCGGCCTCGTCGAGCGGGGCGTTGTGCGCCCCCCAGAAGATCGCGTACCGGCCGGCGGTCGCGGCCGGCGCCGGTCCCTCCTCCGCGACGATCGCGAGGTCGAGCCGCACGACGCCCCGCCCCTTCGCGCACACGACGCGCATCGCGCCGCGCAGGGCCCCCTCGATCCGCACGACCTCGTAGTCGACGAGGCGCGCCCCCGGCGCGAGCGGTGCGACGAGCGCGAGCTCGGGCGCGTCCGCGGAGCGGCGATCGGGGGGGCGCGCGATCGCGGTCGACGACGCAGAGGCCCCCCCCGACGCGACGCCGGAGCCGACCTCCGATCGGCACGCGGCGAGGGCGAGGGCCGCCGCAACGCAGCCCGCGAGGGCGCGCACGGACTACGTCGTCTCGGTCGGGGAATCGAGCGGGCCGGGGACCTGCACCGCCAGCGCGGTGCCGATCACGTTGAAGACGCGCAGCGGCTTCTCCTTGCCCTTCACCTTGGCCGGGGCGAGCTCCTCGCACTCGAAGCGACCACCGAGCCGATCGTAGGTCGGCTCGCTCACGATGATCTGCCCCGCGCGCGCGACCGAGCAGAGGCGCGCCGACGTGTTCGCGACGTCGCCGATGACGGTGTACGAGAGCGCCTTCGAGCTGCCGATGTACCCCGCGACGAGGGGCCCGGTGTGGATGCCGATGCCGACGGCGAGCGGCTGCTGCTCGTTCTCGATCCGGCGCCGGTTGTACGTGCCGAGCACCTCGCCCATCTCCAGCGCGCAGCTCACGGATCGGATCGCGTCGTCGCGGTGCGCGACGGGCGTGCCCCAGAGCGCCATGATCCCGTCGCCCATGAACTTGTCGAGGGTGCCCTCGTACTTGAAGATCGTGTCGACCATGACCTCGAAGTAATCGTTCAGCATCTCGACGAGCGCTTCGGGCTGGGCGGACTCGCTCATCCGCGTGAAGCCGCGGATGTCGCTGTTGAAGACCGTGCAGGCCTCGACGCGCTGGCCGCCTTGCTTGACCTCGAGCTCGCCGCTGATCACGCGCTCGGCGATGTTCGGCGAGAGCAGCCGGCTGAAGCGCTCGCGAGTGACGATCTCGGCCTCGACCTTCTTACCGAGGATGTTGATCTCGATGAACATCGCCGCCTGGTGGGCGATGGCGAGGACGAGCTCGAGCTCCTTGGTCTGGAACTGCGCGAGCGTCTCCGAGTCGAGCCAGAGGACGCCGAGGACCTCGCCGTTGTGCAGCAGCGGCGCGACGATGGCCGAGCTGATCCGGTTCAGGATCATGCTCTTGCCCTTGGACGCAGCAAAATCCATCGCCGCGTCGTGGGTGAGCACGGCCGCGCGCTCCATCACCACGTGGTTCAGGATCGTCGACGAGACGCTGATGGGCGCCTGCGTGCCGTCCCGCCGGAGCATCGCGCGCGGCGTGAGCTCGCCCGTCACGTCGTCGCGCAGGAAGATGACGCCGCGGTCGGCGCGGATGATCTTGAAGACGCTGGCGAGGATCTTCTCGAGCAGCTTGGCGGTGTCGCGCTCGAGGGCGATCTCGCGCGACAGCTCGTGCGTCAGGCGCAGGCGCTCGTAGTCGGCGCGGAGCTGCGCCGGGTCGCCGGCGACGCGCTCGAAGGGGGCGAAGCCCTTCTCGACGGCCGCGATCTGCTGGCCGATCTGCCGGGCCTGGTCGTTCAGGTCGATGCGCGTGCCCTGCGAGAGGAACGAGGTCGCTGCCACGCCCGGAGGGCGCTGGACGTGGGGAGGGGCGAGCGGGGCCGTGCCGAGCGGGCCTCCGGCGAAACCTGCGGCCAAGCCAGGCCCCTGCGTCGACGGGACCCCGGACACGGGACCGCCCGGGTACGCGGACGACGGGGGGAACGGCGGCGCGACCGGCTTGGCGAACGGGGGCTGCTGCGAGAACGGCTGCGGTGGGGCGGCCTGGAGCGGCCTCGCGTAGCCGATCGGCGGCATCGCCTGCGCCGAGTGGGCGAGCGGCGACGCGCCCGGCGGTTGAGGCGGCGGGGGCGGCTGCTGCGCGGCCCAGGCCTGGGGGGCGGGCGGCGGAGCGGGAGCGGCCGCGCCGAGCGGGGCGCTGCCGTCATCGAAGCGGCCTCGCGTCGAGCCGAGCGCGATCTCGTCGCCGTGCTTGAGGGGCGCCTCGCCGCGGACGCGCTCGTTGTTGATGAACGTGCCGTTCAGGCTGCCGAGATCGCGCAGGACGTAGTGGTCCGTGCGGTACTCGATGATGCAGTGCTCCTTCGAGACGATCTTGTCGAGGAGCTGGATGGAGTTGTTCGGATGCCGCCCGAGCGAGTTGACCGGCCGCAGATCGATCGCCTGCTGCCCTTCGGCGGTCTGCAGGATCAGTCGCGCCATGAGACCCACGAGCTTACCCACCCTCGCCTCGCATCACAACGGTCCCCGCTCCCGCGCCGACGGGCCCTTCGACGCGGCCGAACCGGCCGGGCGGGGTGCCCTTTCCGCCCCGGTGGCGCGCTGGTAGGCGAGGCCCATGGCGGCAGACCTCCTCTTGGCCATCGACCAGGGCACCACCGGCTCCACCGCGCTCGTGATGAGCACCGCGGGCGAGACCCTCGGGCGCGCGACCCGCGAGTTTCCCCAGCATTTTCCCTCCCCCGGCTGGGTCGAGCACGACGCCGACGAAATCTGGCAGAGCGTCTGCGACTCCGTCCACGCGGCGCTCCTTGCCGCGGCCATCGACGGCTCGCGCATCGCGGCGATCGGCATCACGAACCAGCGCGAGACGACGCTGGTCTGGGACCGGGCCACGGGGCGGCCCATCCACCGGGCGATCGTCTGGCAGGACCGCCGCACGAGCGAGCGCTGCGCGGAGCTGCGGGCTGCTGGGCACCTCCACCGGGTGAGGGCGACGACCGGCCTCGTGCTCGACCCGTACTTCAGCGGCACCAAGCTCGCGTGGATCCTCGACCACGTCGAGGGCGCGCGGGCCCGCGCCGATCGCGGCGAGCTCGCGTTCGGAACGATCGACAGCTTCCTCGTCTGGCGCCTGTCGAGCGGCGCCGGCGCCCCGGCCGTGCACGCGACCGATGTGACGAACGCCTCGCGCACGCTGCTCATGAGCCTGCGCACGCTCGACTGGGACGACGAGATGCTCGCGCTGTTCGGCGTGCCGCGCGCGGTGCTGCCGCGCATCGTCGGATCGGCCGAGCGCGTCGCCACGACGAGCGGCTTCCCTCACCTGCCCGACGGCGTACCCATCGCGGGGATCGCCGGCGACCAGCAGGCGGCGCTCTTCGGCCAGGCCTGCTTCGGCGTGGGCGAAGCGAAGTGCACGTACGGCACCGGCGCGTTCGTGCTCGCCAACATCGGCCCGACGCCGATCGCCAGCCGCTTCGGCCTGCTGACGACGGTCGCGTGGAAGATCGGCGACGAGGTCGTCTTCGCGCTCGAAGGCAGCGCGTTCATCGCGGGCGCCGCGGTGCAGTGGCTGCGCGACGGGCTCGGGATCATCAAGAGCGCGGCCGAGGTCGAGGCGCTCGCTCGGACCGTGCCCTCGAGCGACGGCGTGACTTTCGTGCCGGCGCTCGCCGGGCTCGGCGCGCCGTACTGGGACCCCGACGCGCGCGGCGTCATCTGCGGCCTCACGCGCGGGACCACGGCGGGGCACCTCGCGCGCGCCGCGCTCGAGGGCATCGCGCTCGAGGTCGCCGACCTGCTCGGCGCGATGGCCGACGACCTGGGAGCGCCGCTGGCGCGCATGCGCGTCGACGGCGGCGCCGCCGCGAACGGGCTGCTCGTGCAGTACCAGGCGGACGTCGCCGACGTGACGATCGAGCGTCCCCACGAGCTCGAGTCGACCGCACGGGGCGCCGCGATGCTGGCCGGCGTGGGGGTGGGGCTCTTCCGGAGCGCGGCCGAGTCGGCGCGCATGTCCCGGTCGGAGCGCACGTTCCACGTCGAGATGAGCTCCGCCGACCGGGCGGCGCACCGGGCACGCTGGGCGGACGCGGTCGAGCGCGCGCGGTCGAAGCACTGAACGGCTCGGCGCGGCCCGCGCCCTCGGCGGCGAGAGAGCTCCGCTCCCGGGGGCGCACGCGCGTCGGCGCCTGATCGCCGTGCGAGCTCGACCCCGGGCCCGCGCGTGTCCGCGCGGCGGGAATCATCCTCGCGGTGCGAGAGTTCAGCCAAAGGACCCCAACCAGCGTAGAGTTGAATGCCGACGGAGCACTCTCGTTCCATCGTGTTGCCCTTTGGTCGCAACGCGCGCTCAGCCCAGCTCGCCTGCCCGCGACCTTTCGACTCGGATGAGAAGGCCATGCCTACAAACGAAATCGCTTCGGCCGTCGGGACGGCCCTGAAGCCCGCCGCGGGCAGCCCGCCGCTGCGGGAGATCCCGATCGACTGGGAGGCGCTCGAGGACGCCTTCGAGAACAACGCGCCGGAGGTCCACTCCTACCTCCACCTCGTGACCGGTGACGTGCTGCGCGTCGTGGACGGCGTGGCCGACCCGCAGATGCACGCTCGCATCGCGGCCGATCCGAACTACCTCCGCATCGACCCGGTCAGCTCGCGCGAGCAGTACCGCTGGATGGAGCGGTACATCCCGATGGTCGAGGACCCGGAGCTGCAGCAGAAGCTCACGCAGGCGATCGACGGCAAGGGCGCATTCCGGCGCTTCAAGGACGTGCTCATGGCCTACGGGCCGGAGCGCGAGCGCTGGTTCTCCTTCCGCAGCGAGCGGCTGCGCATCTTCATGGAAGCGTGGCTCAGCGCGCACGCGCTCGAGCCCGTGCCGCGACCCGTGTGGGTCCCCGAGGCGCCGCCTCGCTCGGAGGCCGCCCCGTCGAGCCCCGGCCTGGCCGAAGCGCCGCCGCGTGAGGAGCCGCGCGAGGTGCGCCGCGGCAAGAGCGTGGAGACGCTCCGCAAGAACCTCCGCGACATCTCCGACGCGCTGGGACCGCGCGACCTCGACACGCTCACCGCGTTCGCCGAGTTCCTCAAGGCACGGCGGGCTGCGCGATCGTTCGCGCATCACGCGCACGAGCCGCACGAGCCGCACGAGATCCACGAGATCCACGCGCACGCCGACGACGAGGCGCCTGCGTCCCACGAGGGCGCCACCGGGGCCGAGCGCGGGTAGTCGGTCGTCGCGTCGTCGCGAACGAAGGGGCCGCCGGCGGCCCCAGCCTCCCGCGCCTTCGTGCCCGCCGGCGCGTCCGCTACGTGGCGGGAGCCTTGATCACGACGAGCGTCACGCGCGCCCGGGCGGTCTGGAAGTAGGCCTCCAGCGCCTGGGCGAGCCGCTGGCCGCTGTACCACTGCTTGAGCGGCTTCGCGACGGCCGCGAAGGGCTGGTGACCGAACGGCGTCGCGCCCGATCGGAGCGCCTCGCGCAGCTCGAGATGGCTCGGCGCGAGCATGGGCGCGACCATGCGGTCGAGCCGCCCGTCTCGGGCGCGTGCCACCGGACGACCACGCGGTCGATCGCGACGGCGGCGGCGGGATCCGCCTGGGCCACGCGCGGCCCCGCCGTGGCCAGCGACGCGAGCCCCGCCCCGAGCGCGACCACCAGCAGCCCGGGCCTCCGCCGCGACGTCACGCCCCCGATGGTAGCGCGCCACGAGGTGCGAGCGGGACGCGACGTGGAGAAAGGCGACGGCCGCGACCGCCGCATGGATTAGCCTCGGCGCGTGTCTCACGGCGGTGGCGATCCCCTCAAGGTCATTCGCGCGGCGCTGGTGGCCAACCTGGCCATCGCCGTCGTCAAGTTCGTCGCGGCCTACCTCTCTCAGAGCACGGCCACGCTCGCCGAGGCCGTCCACTCGGTCGCCGACACCGGCAACCAGGGGCTGCTCCTCGTCGGCATCCACCTCGCGTCGCAGCGCGACGACGAACGCTTCCCCTTCGGGCGAGCGTCCGAACGCTACTTCTGGCCCTTCATCGTGGCACTCCTGCTCTTCAGCGTCGGCGGGGCCTTCGCGCTCTACGAGGGCGTGCACAACGCGATGCACCCGCCCACCCCCGACCTCTCGAGCTTCTGGAGCCTGCGCCACGGCCCGCTGACGAGCCTCCTCGTCCTCAGCGTCTCGGCGGCCTTCGAGGGCTTCTCGTTCTCGGTGGCGATGAAGGAGTTCCGCCACGCCGCGCGGGGGAAGACCGTCCGCGAGGCCCTCTTCGGCGGCAAGGATCCGACGATCCCGCTCGTCCTGATGGAGGACCTCTCGGCGCTCGTCGGCCTCGCCATCGCGTTCGTCGCCGTGGCGCTGTCCGCGATCACGGGCAACGGCATCTGGGACGCGGTGGGGTCGATCCTCATCGGCGTCCTGCTCATGACGGTGGCCGGGATCATCGCGCGCGACGCGCACAGCCTCCTTATCGGCGAGCGCGCGGTCCCAGAGGTCGAGCACGAGGTCCGGCGCATCACCGAGGCGACGCCGGGGGTCCGCTGCGTCACGCAGCTCCTGACGATGCACCTCGGGCCGGAGTTCGTGCTGCTCGCGATGAAGGTCGCGTTCGAGCCGGCGCCGCTCGCCGAGCTCGAGGAGACGATCGACGAGATCGAGCGGCGGGTCCGCGACGAGATCCCCATCATGAAGAAGATCTTCATCGAGCCCGACTCGAAGGGCGATCGCCGCGGCGTCGAGCCCGCTCCGGCCAGCTGAGCCCGACGCCCCCTCGGCGCGCGCGCTCTCGCCGCGGTTTCTTGCCCATGTCGCCAGATGTAGGACAAGAAGCCACATCATGCTTCGAGCGCTCGTGACCTTCGGCGGGCTCCTGCCCGCGGGCCTGCTCCTGTTCTCCGCGTGTGCGCAGCACGCGCCGCCCGACCCCGGGCCTGCGGCGAACGACGATCCGACCTCGGGCGTCGTCGGCGGGCCCGACGCGACGGTCGCCCCGACGCCGAGCGCGGAGCCCACGGGGGAGCCGCGCGCGGCCAGCCTGCCGGGCCGCACCGAGGGCTGCCCCGGCGACATGGTCCGCGTCGAGGGCGAGTACTGCCCCGCGGTGATGGAGGAGTGCCTCGAGCACCACCAGGAGTTCAAGAGCGCCGGCGGGCAGAAGAACGTGAGCGAGCGCTGCCTGAAGTTCGCGAAGCCCTCGAAGTGCGTGTCGAAGCAGCGCGAGCACCAGTCGTTCTGCATGGACCGCTACGAGTACCCGAACAAGGTCGGCGAGCTGCCGCGGGTGCTGACCTCGTGGACCCGCGCCAAGGAGACCTGCGCGGCCGAGGGCAAGCGGCTGTGCTCCGAGGACGAGTTCAACTTCGCGTGCGAGGGGCCGGAGATCCTGCCGTACGTCTACGGGTTCGAGCGCGACGCCTCGGTCTGCAACATCGACAAGCCCTACCGCTACCCGGACCACTCGAAGGTCCTGCCGATGTACGACGAGTGCCTCGAGACGCCGTGGTGCGCGGCCGAGCTCGCGCGGCTCGATCAGCGCGAGAAGATCGGCGAGCGGACGAGCTGCGCCGCGTGGTCCGGGGCCTACGATCTCAACGGCAACGTGAACGAGTGGGTCGAGATCCCCGGCCAGAAGGCCCCGAACCGCAGCGGCCTCAAGGGCGGCTGGTGGGGCCCGGTCCGCGGGCGCTGCCGGCCGACGGTCACGTTCCACAAGGAGAACGACTACGGCTACGAGGCCGGCTTCCGCTGCTGCAAGGACGCGGCGGACTGAGCGACCTCGCGCCGTCCGCCGCGGGCTCGGGGCCCGCTTCCTCGGAAGCCTGAGAGGCTTTTCGGCCCGGGTCCGGCTAGCATCCCGCCATGGCGGCGAGCGGGTCCCCGGGGCGGCTGCGCGTTGCGACGGGAATCGTCGTCGCGGCCGCGATCGCGACGACGCTCCTGCCGGCTCGCGGCGACGAGGCCGGCGGCAAGGGCGCGAACGCGGGCGTGCGGATCGGGCTCGTGTTCGACGTCGGCGGTCGCGGCGACAAGAGCTTCAACGACGCGGCGTGGGAGGGCATCTCGCGCGCGGCCCGCGAGCTCGGGGTGACCACCGAGATCCTCGAGCCGAGCGGCGCCGAGGACCGCGAGGCCGCGATGCGCCTCTTCGGCGCGCGCGGCTTCGACCTCGTGTTCGGCGTCGGCTTCATCTTCTCGACGGACGTCAACGTCGTCGCGCGGGCGTTCCCGGCGACGCGCTTCGCGTGCATCGACTACTCGCCTCCCATGGTCGGGGAGATCCCGCCGAACGTCTCGGGCCTCACGTTCCGCGAAGAAGAGGGCTCGTTCCTCGTCGGCGCGGTCGCGGGCCTGCTGAGCAAGACGAAGCACGTCGGCTTCGTCGGCGGGATGGACATCCCGCTCATCCACAAGTTCGAGGCGGGCTACCGCGCCGGCGCCCTCGAGGTCTGCCCGACCTGCGAGGTGCACGTCGCGTACGCCGGGACGACCCCGGACGCCTTCCGCGACCCCGTGAAGGGCAAGGCGCTCGCCGTCTCGCAGATCACGGCCGGCGCGGACGTCCTCTACCATGCGTCCGGGACGACCGGGCACGGGGTGTTCGAGGCCGCGCACGACATGGGCGCGAAGGCGATCGGGGTCGACTCGGACCAGTACGACGAGATGCCCGGCACCGTCGCAACCAGCATGATCAAGCGAGGCGACGTCGCCGTGTTCGACACGGTGAAGTCGGTCCTCGAGGGGCACTTCCGGGGCGGCCTCGCCTCGTTCGGCCTGGCCGAGGACGCCGTCGGCTACGTGAGCGAGGGGCCGCACGGCAGCGCGATCCCCGCCGACGTGAAGGCGCGCGTGGCCGCGCTCCGCGAGCGCGTGGTCCAAAAGGAGATCCGCATCCCGGTCAAGTGACGGCGCGGTGACCCGATCGGGCCGGAGGAGCCGCGCGTCGCTGCGCGTCGGCACGTCGTGACGAACACGTCAGCGCGCGCGTCCGATCACCACTTGACCAGCACCTTCGGCGGATCGACGAGCGCCTTGCCGTGCGGGACGTCGACGACCACGTCGAGGTAGGCGCTGCCGGGCTTGCCGAGGTCGGCGCCGAGGACCTTGGGCTCGACGCGCGGAACGAGCGCGTCGGCCGCGATCGCGTTGATGTCCTCGGCGGTGCCCGTCACGTAGACCGTCACCACGGCGGGGCGCGTCGTCGCGCGCGGGACGCCGACGACCTCGACCTTGAGGTTCGGCATCTTGTTCGTCACGACCTCGCGGGCCAGCTCGACGGAGGTGTCGACCGCGTCGACGTCGAGCGTCACGAGCTTCGGCAGCTCCTCGAGCTTGAGCTTCTTGCGGTGCACGCCCTCGGGCAGGCCGGTCACGTCGAAGAGCGCCGTGCGGATGACCGTGAAGGTCTCGACGAGCGAGCGCGGGCCGCGCACGGTGACGACCGCCGGCGCGACGGTCGTCGGCCCCTTGACCGAGAGGCCGTGCACGGGCTCGCCGGTGCGGAGCACCTGGACGTGGATCGATCGGAGGACGACCTCGTCCCACTTCAACACGATGGCCGACGGGTAGATCTGCTCCACGGTCACGCCGGGCGGGACGTGGAACATGGAGGGTGCGAGGTCGACGCGCGTCTCGTGGCCGCTCAGATCGAGGCGCAGGCTGCCGAGATCGTCCGCGCGGAGATCGTCGAGCTGGGTGCGCGAGCCGCGCACGGTCACGGCGACCTCGGGCGGAAGCTGCGTCATCAGCTGGCGCGTCGTCTCCGGCGGCTGGATCGCGACGACGGGCACCGAGAGCGTGCGGCGCGCGTTCTCCGCGCCGTGGATGAAGGCGTAGAAGCCGAGCGCCGCGAGCAGCGACAGGGCCTTGAGCCCGAAGTTGTCGAAGACCACCCCGCGGATCGCCTCGCGCCATCCATCCTTCGGCGTCACGACTCGTCACCGCGTGCGGGCGCGTCCTCCGGGCGGTCGGCCTCGGGACGGGCGGCGGGCGTCGGCGGGCGGGCGCTCGGCGGCGGCGACGTCTGCACGGCCCCGCTGGCCGGGACGAACGTGGCGGATCGCGTCGTCGGGCTCGTCGCGGCCGCGGACCCCGCGAGCGTCGACGCGGGCGGCATCTCGATGCTCTTCGCGCCGCGCTCCGAGGGATCGGGCGGAGGCGCCTGGCGCGTCGAGGAGGGGGCGACGACCTTGCCGGTCGACGGGGCCTTCATCGAGCCGGGCGTGAACGCGCCCGGCACGCGCGCCGACCCCTCGCCGGGCAGCGTCGCGACCGCGGGACGCGGCGTGGCGCCGACGGCGGCGGGACGCACGGACACGGGGCCCTTGCGCGCGGACTTCTTGCGCGCGGACCGCCCGAACAGCCCGAGCAGCGCGTGCCGAAGCGACTGGCCGTCGAGGTTCGACACGATGTTGCCGCTGAAGCAGAAGCTGATCGTGCCGCGCTCCTCGCTCACGACGACGACGACGGCGTCGGTCTCCTCGGTGATGCCGAGCGCCGCGCGGTGGCGAGAGCCGAGGCTCGCGTCGAGGATCTTCGTCTCGGGCATCGGGAAGAAGACGCCCGCGCGCGCGATCTTGAGATCGCGGATCAACACCGCGCCGTCGTGGAGCTTGTTCACCGACTCCGGCACGAAGAGCGAGACGAGCAGCTCGCGCGTGACCACGCTCTCGATCGCGATGCCCTCGCTCTTGCAGAACTCGAGCATGTTCGCGTCCTGCTCGAACGCGATGATGGCGCCCATGCGGTGGCGCGCGAGCTCGGTCGCCGCGGCGACGACCTCGTCGATGACGCGCGACTGCTGCTCACGACCGCCCGACAGCCAGGCCTTGCCGCCCATGCGGATGAGCGCGCGGCGGATGTCGTTCTGGAAGACGACGACCACCACGAGGATGATCGAGGAGAGCAGCCAGGAGAGCAGGTTGAGCAGCGTGACGAACTGGAAGAGCTTCGCCGCGAGGTAGACGACGAAGACGATGAGCAGGCCGACGCCCATCTGGATCGCCCGCGTGCCGCGCAAGATGAGGAGCGCGCGATAGACGATGTACGCGACGATGAAGATGTCGAAAAGATCGCGCAGAACCTCGAGCGGCGCGCGGGCGGTGAACAGGTGGAGCAGGCCCTCACGCACGCGCGGCCTCCTCGAGGCGCGCCGCGGGCGGCCTCGCACCGGCGTGGTCGATGGCGGCGGCGACCGCGAGCGCCTCGCGCACCTCGCGGACGTCGTGCACGCGAAGGATGGCCGCGCCTCGCGACGCGCACGCAAGGCACGCCGCGAGGGTGGCCGCGAGCCGATCGCCGGGCGGCGGGCGCTCGGCCTCGGGCAAGGTCGAGACGAGGAACGACTTGCGGCTCGGGCCGGCGAGCACGGGGAAGCCGAGCGCGACGATCTCGTCGAGGCGCGCGAGCAGCTCGAGCGACTGGCGCGCGTTCTTGGCGAACCCGAAGCCCGGATCCACGATCACGCTCTCCCGCGGCAGCCCCGCGGCGATCGCGCGCGCGGCGGCGTCGACGAGCTCGCGCCCGACGTCGGCGACGACGTCGCGGTAGGCGGCGTCGTCGTAGACGGAGAAGCCCCGCATCGCGGTCATCGAGCCGCGGCTGTGCATGAGGACGAGCGACGCGCCGTGCCTGGCGCAGAGGTCGCCGAGCTCGGCCGCCGGCTCGAGCGCGACGCTGTTGACGACGCTGGCCCCGCGCGCGAGGGCCCACGCAGCGACGGCAGGCGAGGTCGTGTCGATCGAGGCGATCAGGCCGCGCTCGACGACGATCTCGATGGAGCGGCCGAGGCGCGCGATCTGATCGTCGTCGGCGATGGGCTCCGAGCCCGGCCGCGTCGACTCCGCGCCGACGTCGATGAGGTGGGCCCCCTCGCGTCGAAGCGCCTCGACACGATCGCGCGCGGCCGCCTCGTCGACGAACCTCCCGCCGTCGGAGAACGAGTCGGGCGTGCGGTTCAGGACCCCCATGATCGCCGCGCTGCGCATCGAGGCGAGCAGCGTGCGCAGGGACGTCATCCCTCGGGCGTAGCAACTCTTGCGCCGAAGGGCAATTGGGGAAGCGGCGCAGGCGCAGGTGCGCCTCGTTGCTAGGCGAACGCGGCCGTCGGCCGGCGGCGGGCCCGGCGGGCGCATGGCGGCCGATCGACGGGCGCGGGTCGACCTGCTAGCGTCGAATCGCCACGGTGTTGAGAACACGGATCCGAGCTGGGGCTACGGCCGGCTTCGTGCTGAGCCTGGTATTCGCCCTCCTCTTCACGGCGCTGGGGACCTTCGACCTCTACGTGCCCGCGTTCGCGGCGCGCATGGGCGAGCCCGTGCCGGTGACGCTGCGCGTGCCGTACGGCCCGCTGCTCGTCAGCGGCGACGGCGGCAGCCACGGAGCGCAGCTCCAGTTCGGGCACGCCCGCGTCGTCATCGCGCGGGGCACGGTCCTCGGCGATACGGACGTCGAGCAGCGGGCCGCGTTCGCCTACGAGTCGACGCGGAGGCCGCCCTCGCTCGGGCGCCTCGCGAGCACGTACGTCATCCACTTCATCGTCTGCATGATGCTGACCGCCTACCTCCGGCGGTTCGGCCAGAGCCGGGTGCGCCTCCTGCGCGCCCAGGCCGGCCTGCTCGTGCTCATGGCGGGCTCGATCGCGCTCGCCAAGGCACTGCTGCTCTTCACCGCGCTGCCCGAGTTCTGGATCCCGATCGCGGCGCTGCCGCTGTGGGTCGCGCTCGCGTTCGACCGGCGCACGGCGTTCCTCATCGAGGTCGGCGTCGCGTTCGTCGCGGCCTCGCTCCTGCGCTTCGACCTCGTGCTCTTCGCGGTGCTGCTCGTGCGCGGCATCGCGGCGACGCTGTTCTTCTTCAACAAGAAGCACCCGCGGCAGATGGTCGTCGCCGGCACGCTGTCGGGCATCTCGGGGGTGGTCGCCTTCGCCGCGCTGACCGTCATCTTCGAGGGCCGGTTCGACCTCTTCGCCGATCTCGCCCGCGGCCTCGGGTCGAACGCGCTCGCTTGCTTCGGTGGAGGCGTCTTTGCGGGGATCGTCGCGCGCAGCCTGCGCGAGCCCGCCGAGCGGATCATGGGGCACGTCCCGCGCGACCGGCTGCTCGACCTCACCGACCTCGAGCAGCCGCTGCTCAAGAAGATGGCCGCCGAGGCGCCGGGCAGCTGGGAGCACGCGCGCGCGATGGCGAACCTGGCCGAGGCGTCGGCTGCGGCGATCCAGGCCGACGCGCTGCTCGTCCGAGTGGGCGCCTACTACCACGACCTCGGCAAGACGGTTCAGCCCAAGTATTTCACCGAGAACCTCGGCCACGGCGACAAGACGCCGCACAGCGCGCTCGAGCCCGACGTCTCCGCGGACGCGATCATGGCCCACGTCGTGATGGGCACGAAGATCCTCCGCGAGGCCAACATCCCCGAGCCGGTCGTCGAGTTCGTGTACACGCACCACGGCACGCAGCTCGTCGAGTATTTCTGGCACAAGTGCCAGGAGAGCGGGAACCCGAAGCACCTCGGCCCCGAGCACTTTCGCTACCCCGGGATGAAGCCGCAGACGAAGGAGACGGCCATCCTGATGCTCGTCGACGCGATCGAGGCCGCGTCGCGGACGATCTCGCCGCCGGACCACGAGAAGTTCGAGGACATGATCCGGCGCGTCGTGTTCACGAAGCTCGCGACCGGCCAGCTCGACGAGTCGGGGCTGAGCCTCGAGGACCTGCGCATCCTCATCACGCGGATGGCCTCGACGCTGGTCAACATGTACCACGGGCGCGTGAAGTACCCGTGGCAGCGCGAGGCCGCGGATCGGCCGACCGCGACGCCGCCGCCGGTGGCCCCGGGCGGGCCGCTGTCGATGCGATCGCCCATCGCGACGCCGCTGCCGCTGCCGACCCCGGCGAAGGCCGCGCCGGCCGCGGAGGAGACGCCGCCCGCATCGACGGTCGTGGCGCCGGTGACGAGCCGGAGCCCGGCGACGCCCGCGAGTCACGCCGTCGCCACGCCGATGCAAGGGTCGAACGGCGACCGCAAGGGCGCGACGCGCGTCGGCGACGACCGCGCCCCCGACAGCGGGCCGCGCGTCGCACGCGGCCCGGACGACGCCGCAACCGCGAAGCTCGCGGAGCCCGCGGTCGCGACCCCGCCACGCGATCGCTGACGCCGCGATCGCGGCGCGCGGGCGCCGAACGAGCTCGATCGGCGCAGGCCTTGCGCCCGCGATCGAGCGCGAATTCGCTACGGCTTCACCCTTGGCGCCGCAGCAAAGCGGGAGCAAGAACGGCGCATGCCCCCCGTCATCGAGCAAAGCTTCATGAAGGCGCTGTTCCACGGCGTCATCTCGGAAGACATGATCTTCCCCTTCCCCGAGATGCCGGCCGAGGATCGCGAGAACGTCTCGATGATCCTCGACAGCGTGCGGAAGTTCTGCGCCGCGAGCGTGGACTCGGCGAAGATCGATCGCGAGCACGAGATCCCGGCGGAGGTGCTCGAAGGCCTCAAGGGCCTCGGCCTCTTCGGGCTGCAGATCCCGACGGATTTCGACGGAATCGGCCTGTCGTCCACGGCGTACGCGCGCGTCATGCAGGAGGTCGCCAGCGTCGACACGTCGATCGCGGTCACGCTCGGAGCGCACCAGTCGATCGGCCTCAAGGCCATCCTGCTCTTCGGCACGCCGGAGCAGAAGCGGAAGTACCTGCCGAAGCTCGCCACGGGCGAGCACGTCGCGGCGTTCGCGCTGACCGAGCCGGCCGCGGGATCGGACGCCGCGGCGATCAAGACGCGCGCCGAGCTCTCGCCCGACGGCACGCACTACGTGATCAACGGGTCGAAGATCTGGATCACGAACGGAGGCTTCGCCGACGTGTTCACCGTGTTCGCGCGCACGAGCTCGGTCGAGGAGGGGCAGAAGCCCAAGATCACGGCGTTCATCGTCGAGCGCGAGTGGGGCGTGAAATCGGGCCCGAGCGAGCACAAGCTCGGCATCCGCGGCACCTCGACGACGGAGCTCTTCTTCGACGACGTGAAGGTCCCCGTCGAGAACGTGATCGGCGAGGTGGGCAAGGGCTTCAAGGTCGCGATGGAGGTCCTGAACAACGGGCGCCTCGGCCTCGCGTCGGGCAGCCTCGGACTCGCGCGGACGCTGATGAAGCTCGCGATCGAGCGCGTGCAGGAGCGCCGCGCGTTCGGTCGATCGATCGGCGAGTTCGGCCTCATCAAGGACAAGATCGCGCGCATGCTGGCGCAGATGTTCGCGCTCGAGTCGATGACGTACCTGACGACCGGCATGATCGATCAGAAGGTCGCCGACTACTCGGTCGAGAGCGCCATCTGCAAGGTCATGGGGTCCGAGGTCGTGTGGGAGGTCGTGAACGAGACGCTGCAGATCGCGGCGGGCATCGGGTACATGAGCGACTACCCCTACGAGCGCATGCTGCGCGACGCGCGCATCAACCTGATCTTCGAGGGCACCAACGAGATCCTGCGCGCGTTCATCGCGCTGACCGGCCTGCAGGGACCGGGGAAGGCGCTCGTCGAGGTCTCCAAGGCGCTCCGCGAGCCGATCAAGGGCTTCGGGCTGCTCAGCGACTTCGCCGTCCGCCGCGCGAAGACGGTGCTCGGGCGCGAGCGCATGAGCCGCGCGCATCCGCTGCTCAGCCACGAGGTCGTGATCTTCGAGGACATGACCGGCGAGCTCGCGAACTACGTCGACAGCACGCTGCGCAAGCACGGGCGGCGCATCGCCGAGATGCAGTTCGCGCAGCGGCGCGTGGCCGAAATGGCCATGGACCTCTACGCGCTGGCCGCGTGCATCTCGCGCACGACGCGCGCGATCGAGCGGCGCGGCGAGGAGGGCGCGAAGCGCGAGATCGACCTCACGCGGGTCTTCGGGGGCCTCGCCCACCGACGCATGGCGACGATCGTGAGCGAGTTCGCGCGCAACGACGACGAGCTGAGGAAGTCGGTCGCGAGCCGCGCCTACACCGACGGCGCGTACCCGTTCGACATCTTGTGACGATGGGGCCGCGAGCGGCCCCAAACCCCGCCGCCCTCCGGGCGGCCGACGATGGGGCCGCGAGCGGCCTCGGGCCCCGCCGCCATCCGGGCGGCCGACGATGGGGCCGCGAGCGGCCCCAAACCCCGCCGCCATCCGGGCGGCC